>CAKZSH010000275.1 GCA_937918905.1 uncultured Saprospiraceae bacterium | reverse complement strand
AACGGCAATAACTCCCATTCGGTCGGCATATTGAGGCGACTGTCCATCCTTCAATTAAGGATCAGGAAATCATGGCAAATAGTTTAATTAGATTTATTGAAAAAAATATTAAATGGTAATTACGTCCACGTAATTAGAAAAAAATAATAAAATGAAAAACCTTACAACTCTTTCCTACATTGTAATTGTATTGTTATTTTTCGGTTGTAGTTCACCCACTTCTGAAAAACCAACAACCACAACTACCAACTCTACCAAACTAAAAGCATTAATCATCGATGGTGAAAACAATCATGGCATTTGGCCAAAGACCACTATGATGATGAAAGACTATTTAGAAGAAACTAATCTTTTTGAAGTGGACATCGAACGAACGGCGTTCACATGGCAAGGGCCTCATCATAATGTTAAAGATTTAGAGGACATCAAAACTTTATTGACCAAGTATCCAATCTCTTCTGAAAAGAAAACTTCCTCGGTGGAAGAACCTCAGCCTGATCCTGACTTTAATCCAAATTTTCAAGACTACGATGTCGTTATTTCGAATATGGGATGGAAAGCATCTAACTGGTCCAGCAATACCAAAAATGCTTTTGAAAAATATATTTCAGATGGTGGTGGTCTTGTAATTATCCATGCTGCAAATAATCCATGGGGCGATTGGGGTGCATTTAATAAGATGATCGGTTTAGGTGGATGGGGAGGTAGAAATACAGAAAGTGGTCCTTATTTATATTATGATGATGAAGGGAAATTCCATCGTGATCCTTCAGAGGGTAGCTGTGGTTCTCATGGGCCTCAATTTGAGTTTGTTGTAAAAACCAGAGCCTCCGAACATCCAATTATGAAAGGTCTTCCTACTGAATGGTTGCACACTAAGGATGAATTATATGACCGCTTACGTGGCCCTGCTGAAAATGTAACCGTACTCGCTACTTCTTATTCAGACGTGGAAGGCAATGGACCTCCGTGGGATAAAAAAGTAAAAGGAACGGGTAGACATGAACCTGTACTGATGGCTATTGATTATGGGAAAGGTCGAATTTTCCATTCTATTTTAGGGCATATGGATTATTCGATGGAGTGTGTTGGATTCATTACTACATTGCAACGAGGTGCGGAATGGGCTGCTACGGGAAAGGTCTCTCAAGAGGTGCCAACTGATTTTCCTAAGGCAGATAAGTTAAGTGCTCGTAGTTGGGAAAAGTGATTTAATTAACAAGTTATTAGTTAAATATTTTAGAAAACTGCGAAATTCGATTAGTAGAGCGTATTCAAAAAAGTGTATCATCTAATTTTTTTCCTTAGCCGTTTTTATAAAAAAGTTAGGTAGGCGACTAAAAATAGTGCCATTGGATTTTATGATTCCTTTTTCTAAAAAGATAGATTCTGGAATATATTTAGAATATTGCATCATTCATTGAGACCCAATTGATAACAATAATAACAATAGAATTGCATCATATCTTTTATTCTTTTTTCAAAATTTTTATTTGCAAAAATTAATAAAAACAATGAAGCGACGATTTTGTTTATTTTTTATGAAAAAAGAAAATCTACCTGAAAAAATTTGTCTCATCTGTAAAAGACCTTTTTCCTGGAGAAAGAAGTGGAGTAAGGATTGGGAAAATGTAAAATATTGTAGTGAAAGATGTAGAAGAAATAAAAAAAAATTAATTACTTAGCATCAACTGAATACGAATCAAGGTTTTACTTTTTAAGTCAAGCCTTGAATTCAATTGATGTTCTCATAAGTCAAAGCCTGACTTTGAAGTCAGACCTTGACTCGTGTTCGGTCAATGCTGAATAGAAATTTAAACCAATTGAGCTTCTTTGGTAAGTACTTCAGTATCCTGTTCAATCTGAGTATCGACAGTTTTAGGAATAGTAAATAGAAAACATGCACCTTCCCCCTTTTCAGATTTTACCCAGATACGACCGTCATGGTCTTCAACTATTTTTTTACAAGTAGCTAAACCAATGCCCGAACCTGAATAAACTCCTCGATTGTGTAATCTTTTAAATACTACAAAAATATCTTTTTGATATTCTTTATCAATTCCAATTCCATTATCTTTTACGAAAAACTGATATTCATCACCCATATCAATTGCACTAATCATTATCTTATTCCCTGAATCATCACTAAACTTTATGGCATTGGCAATTAAATTTTGGAAAACTTGAGTCATTTGACTTGAACGACAAGGTATACTTGGCAAATTTTGAATTTGAACTTCACAGTTTTTCTCATTCAACTGAATTTTCAAACTATTGGTAACATTCTGAACCAAATCGTTCATATCCACTAATTCCTTCTCTCCTTTATTAAATCCAATTTTTGAATACTCTAAAAGTCCATTCAGCAATCCCTCCATCTGCCGAGTTCCATTGGTGATAAATGAAGCGTACTCATTTATTCCATCATCAACATCCTGATTTTTTAATTTTTTAATCAGCAATTTAGTAAAGCCATTAATATTTCGAAGTGGTTCTTTTAAATCATGAGAAATGATATAAGCAAATTTTTCTAGATCCTTATTTGAGTCTGCTAAGCATTCATTCCTTTTTGTTATTTCTTTATTTTTAGCCAGTAGGATTTCATTTTTTTCAATAGCAGATTTATTTCTACTGTACATTAAATATATCCATAACATTAAAATTACAAGTCCTGCTAAGGTCGCAGTAATCGTTGATTTATTTTTTGCTTTAGCTAATTCTTGATCTTTAGTAAGTAAGGCAATTTGATTTTCACGTTCTATTTTATGAATTTCAAAATCCTGTTTCAAACTAGCCATTGATTCCATCATTTCTTTTGAATACAAGGAATCTTTAAGCATAATATATTGGTCAGTATATTCTTTATATTTGATATAGTTCTTTTGTTTAAAATAAATCTCTGCATACTTTTTGGCAATTCCCTTTACGCTATTGGTTTGCCCAAGCTCTTGAAAGATTCTATAACTCTCATCTAGCTTTGTAAGTGCTTTATTCAATTGATTTTGCCTAAAACAAATATCAGACATCTGTTCTAAAGCATAGGCAGTCAATAATTTATTTCCTATTTTAAAACTAAGATCATAAGCTTGCTGTAAGTATTGTTCTGCTTTTTTATATTCTTTTAAATTTCCTGAAATATGCCCTCCATTAACCGCAGCCCAAGCCAACTCTTCATCGTCATTTAATAGCTTGGCGAGTTCCATACTTTCATCAATATAACCAATCGCTTTTTCAAAATTATTCAAAGAAGCCCATGTTCCTCCAATTTCCGTAATTCCAAGAATTATCATTTTGTTATCTTTCATAGCTCTAGCTATGGCTATTCCTTTTTCATAGTTTTCTAATGCTATTTCACTTTGACCTTGTATTCCAAAATTAGCACCTAGATCATAGTACATTCCCATCATCCCAAGAGAATCATTCAAATCAGAATAATATTTTAATGCATCAATCTGATACTTATATCCTTCAGGAAATTTATTTTTAAATACTAAAGTCATCCCAAGAGTTTGGTTGACTTCTGCTTTTAATCTTGATTTGGAATTTTTAATTTTTGGTAAGACCTCAAATAAGGTAGCATAGGAATTTTGGACATCCCCATTTTTATACAAAGCAATTCCATAACCTACTGTAATTTCGGTAAATTGATCTTGAAGATTTTTGGAAATTGCAAAGTCCTTTGCAGATTTAAAAACTTTAACTGCTTTATCAAATTCTTGATTTTCTCTTAAAAATTTATACCCTAAATCACTTTGAGCCTCTAACCATAACTTTGGCAAAGCGATACTATCTATTTCCTGGGCAGAAGCAAAGAAGGATAGTCCTAAAAAAATAAGAAAAGTAAATTTTAAAATAATTGTTTTCATTAGACAAAAAAAAGACAACTAAAATAAATAAATGAGCTACTCAAATTATTGAGTAGCTCAATTTTAATTTAATCAATTTTGATACCATTGATTACGAGTGCAGCAATAATAAAAGGCTGTTCCTCCTTTGATTTTTACACATTTTTTTGTGTCAATGATTTGATTTGGATCAAATGATAAGTTCGAAATTTTCTTTGTTACTTTAGAATCCATGGTTATGAAAAATTTTAATGAAAAAATACTTTATTTAATAGGAGGAAAAATATCTATTAAGTTGCTTTATGGTAGAGGGTAATTTATAATGGAGGGTAAAGTGCGTTGGTTAGTTACAAATCATCCAAAACTGTTCCAAATTTTTTTTTTAAATATTTACCTTATTTTTGTGACATTACATTTAATCGCATTAAAATATTTCGTTCTTTGACAAATTTCATGGTGGATGAAATCCATGGAAAAAAATAAAAGTATTTTACAACTCTGCAAGAGTTGAATTTATCGCTAATCATATTGAAGTCCTTGGCTGTGTAATATCAGTTACCTAATGCAAAATTGTTAAGGAATGCGGAATTGTTTTTTTATTTTTACAAAAATAAAATGACTTCAAAAAAGTTATGCAGTCATATACAACAAGTTTACTCTACGGGATGGTTTTTATATGCCGTTCCTCTGGAACTTTTTGAAGTGTTTTTTCATGCTTTTTCTACCAATATTTCATACCTCTGACACTTATCTAATCTTGCAAGTGCCAGAGCCACGAAATATCGGTAGAAAGAAAATAAGTTAATTTTTAGTTTTCGAGTTCCAGAGGAACGGCATATAAAAAACATCGGGTAGAGTACAACAAGACAATAATATTAGATCAAGTAAAACATAATTATGAAAAAAATACCAAAATTTACACTAACCCTATTTTTGATTTTTTTATTAAAAACCAGTTACGCAGGTGAAGGAATGTGGCTACCTCAATTGCTTCAAGCCCTCAACGAAAGTGAGATGAAAACGATGGGTATGAAAATGTCGGCCGAAGACATTTACAGCGTCAACAAAGGAAGCCTTAAAGATGCGATTGTTCACTTTGGTGGATTTTGTACTTCGGAGATCATCTCAGCAGAAGGTTTATTATTAACCAATCATCATTGTGGATATGGACAAATTCAATCACATTCTTCAGTTGAAAATAATTTATTGAAAAATGGATTTTGGGCAAAAACCAAAGCGGACGAATTGCCCAATGAAGGATTGACTGCTACTTTCATTGTAAGAATTGAGGATATGACCAAAGCAATTCTTAAAGGAGTAAAAGATGATATGTCAACCAAAGAACGACAATCTATTATTGACAAAAACTTAGAAGCACAAAAAAGGTTGGTTAAACTCAACGACCATGAAGAAATGGTGATCAAACCATTCTTCAAAGGCAATCAATATTTTATGTTTGTAACAATGACTTACCGTGACGTACGATTGGTAGGTACTCCACCTGAAAGTATTGGAAAATTTGGAGCAGATACAGACAACTGGGTTTTCCCAAGACATACAGGTGATTTTAGTTTGTTTAGAATTTATGCAGGTGCTGATAATATGCCTGCTGATTATTCTCCAAGTAACAAACCTTTTACACCTAAACATTTTTTACCAATATCTCTTGACGGTGTGGAAGAAGGTGACTTTACTTTAGTTTTTGGTTTTCCAGGTAGAACGAATCAATATCTCCCCTCTCCTGCTGTGGCTCAAACTATGGATGTGTTGAATCCTGCTAAAATTGCAATCCGAGATAAGGCATTAAAAATAGTAGATGAAAGTATGCGATCGGATGAAGCAATTCGAATTCAATACGCTTCGAAGTTTGCTAGAATCGCGAATTATTGGAAAAAATGGATTGGTGAAAATCAAGGTCTACGAAGCACAGATGCTATCGGTCGAAAGTTGAACTACGAAAAAGATTTTACCAAACGATTAAACACTAATCGAACTTGGGATAAAAAATATGGTCATGTGCTTAAAGATTTTGAAAAATATTACAAAGAGATAGAACCGTATGCCCTCACTCGAGATTACTATAATGAAATCGTAGGTCGTAATATTGAAATCATGCGTATCGCAGGTTACATGAATCGACTAAATCGTACTTTCGATGCCAACGGCGAAGCAGGTTATCAAGGTTTTAAAAATAGATTGATGCCATTCTTGGAAGGCTTCTATAAAGACTATCGTTCTGAAATTGATGTAAAAGTTTTTGCTTCCTTGATGGAAATGTATGCTAATGCTGATATCATCGAAGGTGCAAAAGGGAATCTTAAAAACATGGCTATCCAAAATGGAGGTTATGAAAATCTTGCAAAAGCATTGTTTAAAAATTCTTTTGTAACTGACCAAGCCAGTATGATGAAAGTATTAAAAGCTGATTCTAAAATCGCTTTAGAATCCATCAAAAATGATCCTTTGGTGAAATTTGCACAACAGCTTTCAGATGCATACGACAGCCATGTCACTGATAAATATTCATCAATTAATACTAAGATAAATGACCTTCAACGTATTTATATGGCTGGTCAAATGGAAGTATTTACTGAGAAAAATTTCTTTCCCGATGCCAATAGTACCATGCGAGTGTCCTATGGAAAAGTGGCTGGCTACGCTCCAAAAGATGCCGTCACTTACACTCCTGTAACTTACTTGGATGGGGTTATTGAAAAATATATTCCAGGTGATTATGAATTTGATGTGATGCCTAAGCTATTAGAACTTTATGAAAAAAAGGACTACGGACAATATGCTGATACAAATGGAAAAGTTCCAGTTTGCTTTATTGGAACGAATCATACCACAGGAGGAAACTCAGGAAGTCCTGCCATAGATGCACATGGAAATTTGATCGGATTAAACTTTGATCGAGTATGGGAAGGGACGATGAGTGATATTAATTATGATGCTTCGATTTGTAGAAACATCATGGTGGATGCACGTTTCATTTTATTTATTGTGGATAAATATGCAGGTGCGACTCACTTGATTCGAGAAATGAAATTGGTTCATCCGAAGCGTCCACAGAACAAAAAAAGGATGGAAGTTCCAGAGGACGCAAAACAGAAAAAAATACCACCTCCAACTAGCGGACAGACTAAAGCACAAGAAGAAAAATTAAAGAAAAGAATGCAAGATAGATTGAAGAAGCAGAAAAAAGATCAGAATTAATTTTTTAGTGCTTCCAGAACTTGAAGTTTTGTAAGCACTCTTTTGAATATCGAATAATAGAACAAGGAACAAGAATTTGAGAAGTTTGTCGAATAACGGTCATTCACAATTATTCGACAAACTTCTCAAGTCCTTTTTCTATTGTTCGATATTCAAATCCCCTATCCCAAATCATTGTTCATTACCTTATCAAATCCTTCCTTATCATTTACATTCATCAATACCTTTGAATCTTTAAGGTGTAATAATTCAATTTCAGAATTAATTAAAACCTTGCGTGGACAAGAGTACCCTTGTGCTAAAAACTGTAAAAGCACCTGATAACTTTTGGGTTCCCAAATGGTTATCAAAGGTTCAGGAAAATTAGTTTCTGGATTGTGAAATGCAGTTGCGAGTTGCGAAGTATTTCTATTTTCAACCAAAAACTGAAGGGACTCTTCATCTAAAAGAGGAAGGTCACAAGCCACTACCAACCATGCAGTATTTGGTTTTTTTTGAAAAGCAGAAAGGATAGCCCCAAATGGCCCAAGTCCAACAAATTTATCTTCTAATAATTCATATTCAGAATTGATATTTTGATCCGAACGAACAGAGAGAAAAGTTTTTTCACAAAATTGATTCAATACATCCGCCATAAATTCTCGTTGCGGTTTCCCATGATAATCCAATGCTCCTTTGTCAGTTCCCATTCGCATACTTTTCCCTCCGGCCAAAACAAGTCCATTTAATTTAGGCATCGCCAAAAACATTTTTCCTAGAATAAATTCCACGATTTTTTGTTTTTGGGAAAAATGAAAAACTGGAATTTCTTTTATGTATTCAAGATGATTTTTTAAAAATGGATAAACCTCGGTCGCCTCTCCCTCCAATAAAATTAACTCGACATTTGTCAAGCGATCTAATTTTTTCTCCAATGATTTTTCCTTCCGTGAATCTATTACTACAATTTGACTCTTTGCTTTAAAATGATTTCCATTCACCAACACCAAATCTTGTTCATTGAACAAGGTTCGAAATTGAAAAGTATCTAATTTAGCTTTCGTATCAAACCTATGATGAGAAATTTTATCTGTATATTCCAATGTTGCTCCACGCGCTAACGCAGGATTGTCTCCTTCCAAATTATCAGGCTCATCTGTATTTTTATGATCGGCATCGACGTAGGCAACTTTAAATGATTTTTGTAAAACATCAATTAAGCCATACGCCAATTGTTGGATATTTCCACATGGAGTTCCAATAATCGCCCATTCATTTCTTCCAAAATTTCCAAGGTCAGGCTTGGTGATATTTGCGTGTTTTTGATGCTTTTTCATAAGTTGAATTTTTAGCCACGGAGTTTAGTTGTTGGTTATTAGGTTATTGAGTTATTTCGAATACTGTGAAAAACGGGTTCATTCGAAATAACTCAATAACCTAATAACTAAACCCAAGCTATAATTTAAAATCTCGTTTGCCTCCCGTCTTCTCTATCAACCTCGTTTCCTTAATAATTATATTATGTGAAAATGCTTTACACATATCATAGATAGTCAATGCCGCAACACTTGCCCCAGTCAAGGCTTCCATTTCCACACCTGTCTTTGCGGTCAAACTTGCGGTGCAAATTACAACGACCTCATTGGCTTGATTCACTTCTATTTCAATCTGGCAATTTTCCAAACCCAATGGATGACAAAGCGGAATCAACTCACCTGTTTTTTTGGCTCCCATGACTCCTGCAATAATTGCCGTTTGAAAAACTGCACCTTTCTTAGTTTGGATTTCTCCATTTTGTAATTGTTCCATAATCGTATCATCCAACACGATAATGCTTCGAGCCTTTGCTGTTCGCTTAGTGATTTTTTTCTCGCCCACATCCACCATTGATGGATTTCCTTGTGCATCTAAATGAGTAAACTTTTTCATAATTCAAATTTACAAATAAAAATGATTCTTAGGATACAACTAAAATTACCCATTTAAAATATAAGCAAATCATGGACGATGTCAACTGATAGAATTTGGTATGGAGCAATTGCGGTGGGTGCATTCTCCATTATTAGTGGTTTAGTGAAAGGATTCAAATAATTTTTAATCAATAAAAAAGGGTCTAAAACTTAAATTGTTTTAGACCCTTTTTTTGTTTTTTGAAGTCAAAGCCTGACTTTGAAGTCAGACCTTGACTCGTGTATTTTAATATTTCTTAGACAAGTCATGAATTGCTTGTGCATATTGTTGATCGAATTTTTTTCTATCAGCAATGTATTTCTTTTGAATCTCAGATACTACTTCTCTTGGAAATCTACTGACATCCAAGTTGTAATCTTCTACAATTTTTCTAAGTCCTGAACTAGCTTGTTGCTTAGGACGTTGATCCACTTTTTTTAGAATTTCATCAAAAACAGATTTAGGTGCAGTAGCTACATTCGAATCTTTTTTGTTTTCTCTCCTTGCTCCTTCAATTTCTTTTTTGATTCGATCTAAAATACTTACAGGAGATTTTCCTTTAGCTTTTCGTCTTTCTCGATTTCTATCATCCAATTTTTGAATTTTGTTTTTGATTAAATCAAAAACGTTTGGGTCAGCAGTTTCTTCTTTTGGGTTTGCTTTGTTCTTTTGCTGAACTTGATTGATCGTATTTAAGATCGCATCTAAAATGTTCTTCTTTGCCATGTTGATGTTGTTGTTGATATAGTTAAAAAAATGTTTGTTTGGTATGGTACAAAATAGCTTTTCCCACCCTAAATAGAGACGTAAATTATAATAAATGTCACTTTGAAATTTGAAGTTAAAATGGGAAAAAATAAAATCTGAAAATTTTATTTTACAAGAAAGAAAAAATAAGCAATAAATTACCGAATCACTACTTCACTAATGAAATTTTCTCCCAATTCTTCATTCATTACTTTCTTAATTTTTTCTTTTGCAAAAGAGAGTTCTTGCTTTAATGGAGCGGAATCAATAGTGATAAATAATTTATTATTTCGAACCGAAATACGAGAAGTGTATTTGGCAATGGTTGCGCCCATTGTATTTTCCCAAGTGGTAGCCAATTTATTTTTATACAATTTAGACTTGTGCTTATAGCCGCCTACCATGTTTTTCAATACTTCATCAATCCTTTGGTCATTATGTTTTTTCATGTCAAATTGTATATAATCGGGAGGTAGAAATAAATTATCACTGCTAAGTTAGGGAACTATTATTAGGGATTCAATTTATTAGAATAATTTTTGATGAATTGGTTGATTTATGAATTGGCTGATTAGGTTAGGGACTAGGAAATAAAATTAAGCAATCTTTTAAATTGCTAAAATATTAGCCATTCACTAGGATTCTTTCCTCCCAGAGTAGAATGGATTCTTTGTGTATTGTAACACAAGCAGGTATCTCTTTTGACACTTAACCACCACCTGCTGAAAGTAGGTGGGTTAATTATACAAACGACTAAAGTCGTTGATATAATTTTTTGAATATCGAACTCGATATTCACATTTTTCCATTAATAAATTTAGCGTACTGAAAGTACGAAGTTTTAACCACTTTCGGGAACCAATAAAAATTCAAACAAGTCAAAAGAAAAAAATCCCGAATCATTAACAGACGATTCGGGATTTGAAATATCTCATGATTTTATTTTTTTTTTAAATTTCTCTTAGTCCAAATTTTCCAATTGCAGTTTGACCTGAAGAGGTTGTTGTAGTTGGACTAGAAATCGTCGTCGTACTACCTGTACTAGGTGTACGTACAGTTGTTGTAGGATAACTTGAAGTATCATTTGGATCATTGTTAGCATATCCAGTTTTGAATATTCTACCTCTTTTTCCTTTTAAAGCCTTCTGTTCTTGAGTGGAAATTACGTTGGATTGAAGTTTTTCTTGGAGCTTGTTTAGCTGATTCATGGTTGTGTGAAAATTTAAAAAATGAAAAATAAATAATTAGAAAATCATTTATTCCTAATAATGTTGTTGTTGCATTTTAACGGAATCCAAATACTATACCATAAGTTTCTGGACTCCATTTATTGCTGCCTTTTTTTTCCACCCTTCATTTCTAAAGACAAAAATTCTAGGCGTAGCCTATGTTTTCTACCTTGATTGATTTAAAAAAAAATTAATTGAAAAAAAAATCCTGAAAATTTAACTCAAAAATCCCCCAAACAAGAATGGCAAAACTCTATTGCAATGGTATAATTGTTGTCTTATAAATATATATATATAACAACTCCTTAGTGATTTTTCACTCACAACCTTATTAAAACTGATCTTTTAAATCTGCATGGTCCTTATAGACTATTGTGTTTTCGAAATGGTTAAAAGATTTCTTTAATTTTTAGACTCGATTCTATTTCTATAATAAGAAATAGAAGAATTATACCTAATGTATTTAAAAAATAAAATAATATTTGTTCTTTCATTTTGGCTGATTAGTACAGCTCAAGCATCAACTATTGTTGATAGTCTGACAGCAGTTCTTCAAGAAAGTATAAGCAAAAATGATTTTAATAAAACATTTGTAACCTACTGTGAAACAGGAAAAACACATTATGATTTAGACGAATACGAAGAAGCTGTGGCTGCTTTCCAAAAAGCAGTTAACTTAGCCCAAAAGCATCAAGATATTCCAAAGCAAAGCGAAAGCTTATATCATTTAGGTCAAGCCTATCGATTGAATAATAATTATCCAAAAGCTCTAGAAAATTATTTTGCGATATCTGAATTAGATTCCACTCTAGTTCCCGATAAAATAAAAGCAGATTCCTACTCTAGAATTGGAGGAATTTATCAAAACTTAGGAAAGCTTGATGATTCCTATAACTATCAAGTTAAAGCTCTACAAATTTTTGAAGATAGCAAGGATTCCGTTGGCATTTCAAGAATTTATTATAATCTAGGTACTTTATTTTATTACCAAGAGCAACTAGAGGAGTCTTTAAAATTTTATTTAAAATGTAAAGAAATTTGTGATAACCTAAAAACCGAAAGACAAATATATGCTTGTTTGGAAGCACTTGGAAGTGTTTATTCAAAGCTAAAAGATCACGAGAAAAGTAGTAACTATACTCAACAATCTTATGAATTAGCAAAAAAAATAAATTATAAAACTGGAATTGCTTACGCCCTTGGGAACATGGCTACTGATAAAAAGAAGAAAGGTGATAAAGCAAAAAAAGCCAATTTAACTCAAGGTGCTCACCAATATTATCTTGAGGCTGAAAAACAATATCTTGAATCCATTCAATTAAAAGAAGAACTACAAGATATCTGGGGATTAATTGGTGTAATGGATTTATTGTCCAGTTTATATCAGTCTATGAATGAGCATGAAAAAGCATTAGCCATCACTCAAAAAACGGAAGTCCTTACTCAACAAATCAATAGTAAAGTAAGATTAATGGAGGTGTATAATAGCTACACTAATATTTATCGAAAAATGAATAACCATAGCTTGGCTTTGGAATATTTAGATAAATATATAGCTGTTAAAGATTCTGTAATGAATGATAAAATTGCAGAGGAAATGGGGCAATCAAAAAATCGATATGAAATCGAAAAGAAAGAAAGTGAAATCGTTTTACTAAAAAAAGAGAACGAACTTTTTGAAACCAATAAAGAAATTCAAAAACTTCAGAAATATATCTTTAGTATTATTGCTATATTTTTCATGATTGTATGTTATGTCATTTATTCTCGATTAAATTTTCAAAAGACGACCAATACACTTCTGGAAGATAAAAATAAGGAGATCAAAATTCAAAACCTTGAACTGTATCATGCTCAAGATCAATTAATGGAATCCAATATTTTATTAGAAGAAAAGAATCTGTTATTGGCAGATAAAAATGAGGAGATCAAAATTCAAAATAAATTATTAGAATCTTCTAATGAAGACCTTGCACAGTTTGCATATGTGGCTTCACATGACTTGAAGGAGCCACTCCGAATGATTAGTTCTTATACTACTTTATTGAAAAAAAGGTATAATGATCTTTATGATGAATCAGGAAAAGAGTTCATGCACTACATCGTAGATGCAACAGATCGAATGGAAAATATGTTGACCGATCTTTTGAGTTACTCTAGAATAGGAACTCAAAGAGATACAAGAGATTGGGTCGATATGGAAGGCATTATGATAATCGTTGAAGCCAATCTGAGAGCAAGGCTTCAAGAAAGTAATGCACAACTTATTTTTAAAGCGAAAGATCTTCCTGCCGTAAAAGCTAACCGAACTCACATGGTGCAGTTACTTCAAAACTTGGTAAGTAATGCCGTTAAATTTAAAGGTGAAAGAGAGCCAATAGTAGAAGTTGATTGTACTTATGATAATGAATTATTTACTTTCTCAGTAAAAGATAATGGTATTGGAATTACGGAAGAAAATCTCAAAAAGGTTTTTGACATGTTCCGAAGATTGCATACTCATGATGAATACGAAGGAACTGGAATCGGACTTGCTACTTGTAAAAAGATTGTTGCAAAACACGGTGGAGACATTTGGGCGGAATCAGTTTATGGCGAAGGATCTACTTTCTTTTTTACCATCCCTTGCCCTATCGAAGCTCCAGAAACAGTTGAAAAAGAAACGACGATTGAAGTTTCTTAATTAAGATTATTGATTCAAAATTATAGATTATGGATTTCGAATAATTTTGAATTAGGAATGTTAAGAAAAATATATTGTGATTTTTTAGCCGCAGATTTACGCTGACTTTTCATGATTTTTGTATGATTGTCGAAAAACGCGTAATAGAAAAATCATGAAAAATCAGCGTAAATCTGCGGCTAAAAATTTACACCACATTTTTCTTAATATTCTAAATTCATAATCAAAAAAAATCAACTCATAAATTCCCAAGCCGATCTATACCCACCTAAATCTTCCACATATTTTATAAAATCTGCATAGAAAGAATCATTTCCAATCGTACTGCTATCACCAATTACAACAAGCTGTTTACGGGCACGAGTCATAGCGACATTCATTCGACGATAATCCGATAGGAACCCTATTTCACTTTTCTCATTGGAACGAACAAGAGAAATATAAATCACATCACGTTCCTGTCCTTGAAAACCATCAATGGTATTGATCGTTATAAATTCTTCATAAGGTGCACATTTTTCATCCGCCAAAAACTCATCTTTGATATGATTGATTTGAGCACGATAAGGAGTGATAATTCCTACCGATGGCATTTCCAATTCATGCTCCGAAAGTCCTTCTACAAATTGTAAAAAATGTTCTCGCAAAATAAAATACTCCCCCGAATTAAACTTACTCAAAGTATCTTCATTCACCTCTTCATCAAATCCCGCACCTGCTGTATCAATAAAAACCACAGGTTGAACATCCCCTTTGGGCAATATCCAATTCTTCACCTCATCCGCTGCAACTAATTGATTATCATAGAATTGTGCATTTGAAAAATGCATAATCTTTTCATTCATCCGATATTGAACATTTAAAAAACTCACCTCAGAAAATTGTTCTACACATTTTTCTAACAATGTAATTCCGAGTCCACGTTTTTTAGCTTCCATTGATTTTACCGTAGGAGGCAATTGAAAAGGATCACCTGCCAAAACTACTTTGCTGGCTCGACTGATTGGAATCCAAGTAGCAGGAGCCATGGCTTGTGCAGCCTCATCAATCACTACCGTTCTAAATTTTAATTGATTCAAAACAGGATGAACGGTATTGACCAAAGTACATGCGACTACTTGTGCGCCATGTAAAATTTCCCCTAATAATTTATCCTCCAATTGCTTTGCCCAATCTTCCAATTCCCTTGCTTCTCGATAATTATCTCGTCGTTCTTCTCTCTGTTGGCCTCTAAAATTTCTTTTATATTTCCCTGCTTTCTTTCGTGCTTCAGCAGCTTGGATTTTTACTTTTTTGATGTGGGAACTTTCAGGATGATTTGCCAATTGAGCATCCAATGTCAAATCAAGAATTGATGCTTCCACTCTTGAAATATTTCCTATCCGAACAACACTCAATCCTTTATTTGATAATCGTTCTGCCAATAAATCTACCGCAGCATTACTTGGTGCAGTTACCAAAACGTTTTTTTCAGTTTCGCATAACAATTTAATTGCATGAACTAAAGTTGTCGTCTTTCCAGTTCCGGGAGGACCATGAACAATGGCAATATCTTTGGCCGCTATGATATGTTGTACCGCTTTTTTTTGTGCGTCATTGAGATAGTCATGATGCACCGTAGGAAGTTCATTAAATTTAGGAGTAAGTTCATTATAAAAAAGTGCCTTCAGTTCCGCCAGTCGATCACCTTTTGCTTTGATGACTTTTTTGACTGCTTTTTCCATTTCCACATACGTACGTTCATCAAATAACAAATCCACTCCTACTTGCCCATAGTGAACCCAAGGTGGATTGTCTTTGGCATTCAGGACAATCTTCATCTGGTTTCTTCTTAAAAACTGGATCACTCCTGTTACCTTTCTATCTTTTTTATCCTTATCAGAAAATTTGTCTTCGGCAAGAGAATATAATTCAACAGGTGTACCTGGTTTAAATCGGTGTGGTTCATTAAGTTGAGTCGTTTTCTCTACCACTATAAATGCACGTTCACCAAAAGTAAATCCTTCTTTCTTCACTTGAATGGGATACCAAGTAATTCCTTTTTCTCTTTTCTCCTTTAAAGAAAGTTGAATCACCATTTCTCGGAAGCGTTCGAAGTCTTCCTCCTTTTCTATTTTTAAAAAACCTAACAGCTCCGTGAGCGCATCATTGACACTTGTTATTTGCATGCTGCAAATGTAATGAAAAATGAAAAATTAAGGTAACTAATCAGCATTGGCAGTACACGAGTCAAGGTCTGACTTAAAAGTCAGGCTTTGAATTATATTGACTTTTTGATTGATTTTTTGTTGGAATTCTTTTAAGTCAAGGCTTGACTTTGAAGTCAAACCTTGACTCAAAACCAATCTGTGGTACAATCCTTTTGCTTATGATTCTTATGATTGCCAAATACTATTAAAGTATTGATTTAATTAATTATATTATGAGTTCCTTGTATCTATTTTCTAATAACTTCCATTTAAAAAATCTTTAATTTTTAATACATAAAAGACATTAAGTATCCATATTTCTTAAAAATAATAGAATGAGTAGTAGTATCGTAGCCAATTTTACTTGAAAAAATAATCCCCTCCTTAAATTGCTCAAAAATAAAAAATCAACATAATGAATCATTTTCAAACTTTCCTAATCACATTATTTTTAAGTGTATCATTCCAAATCCAAGCTCAAGATTTTCTCCAAACCAATGGTAAAGCAATCGTAAGTTCCACCACAGGCGATACTGTAATCCTTCGTGGAATGGGGCTTGGCGGGTGGATGGTGCAAGAAGGCTATATGCTTCAAACCGCAGAATTTGCAAATCCTCAACATCAAATTAAAGCCAAAATCGAAGAAGTTATTGGTGCAGCCAATACGGAATTGTTTTATGAAAAATGGTTAGAAAATCATTGTCGTAAAGCAGATATTGATTCTTTGGCTTCATGGGGTTTCAATTCCGTTCGATTACCTATGCATTATAATTTGTACACTTTGCCTATTGAAGATGAACCCATTGCAGGTGAAAATACTTGGTTGGACAAAGGATTTGAAATGACCGATAGTTTGATTTCATGGTGTGCTGCCAATAATATGTGGGTCATCCTCGACCTCCATGCCGCGCCAGGTGGGCAAGGTTACGATGAAGGTATTTCAGATTACGATCCTAACAAACCTTCTCTTTGGGAAAGTACAGCCAACCGAGCAAAAACAGTTGCCCTCTGGAAAAAATTAGCAGAAAGATATGCTGACGAACCTTGGATAGGAGGTTATGATTTAATCAATGAAGTCAATTGGAATCTTCCCGGAGGAACATTGTTACGAAATCTTTATGGAACAATTACCGACAGTATTCGAGCGGTAGACAACAACCATATTATTTTCATTGAAGGGAATTGGTTTGCAAATGATTTTACAGGACTGACTCCACCTTGGGATGATAATATGGTTTACTCTCCTCATAAATATTGGAGTCACAACGATCCAGGTTCTATCCAATGGGTAATTGATATTCGAGATGAACATAATGTTCCACTTTATTTAGGAGAGAGTGGAGAGAATTCTAATGTATGGTTTCGAGATGCAATTAGATTGTTAGAAGATAATGGAATTGGTTGGGCTTGGTGGCCTATGAAAAAAATTGAAGCCATTGCTGGCCCTTTGTCTGTTAAAAAAAGTGCAGGTTATGAAAGCCTTCTAAATTATTGGAAAGGGAATGGCAATCAACCTACCGTTGCAGAAGCAACTGCTATTTTAATGGATCTGACAGAGAGATTAAAAATTGAAAATTGTTTCTATCAAAAAGATGTAATTGATGCCATGTTCCGTCAAGTTTATTCTGACGACACCAAACCATATAGCACCCAAACTATTCCAGGTGTAGTTTATGCTGCTGACTTTGATATGGGTCGAAACGGAATTGCATACTATGATGTAGATGACGCAACTTACCATGTTTCTACTGGAAATTTTACAGCATGGAATAGTGGTTGGGCTTATCGAAATGATGCGGTGGATTTGGAACCAAGTAATGATCCGATGAACTCTAATGGATTTGCTGTTGGTTTTACTTCGACAGGAGAATGGATTCAATATAGCGTCGATGTCACATCAAGTTCGGTGTACAATGTGGAAGTACGAATTGCCAATGGAGGGACTGATGGTGCATTTCATCTCACTTCCAATGGGTCAGATATTTCATTACCTTATTATGTACCCAATACAGGTGGTTATCAAAGTTGGGAAACCCTTGTTATTCCCAATGTCATCCTCTCCCCTTCTGATGATAAAATTCGGATGTTCGTTGATGAAGGAGGTTTTAATGTAGGTAGCTTTAATTTTATAGAAGTTGGGCCTTCGACTTCTGTTGCCACGGATTATTATTCTGCCATCACCTTAAATGATAATACGATTCAACTTACGCTTAACAAACCTTTGACGGGGCCACTCCCAGCCTTCCCTGCGGACTTGGCTATTTTTATAAATGGAAATTCCGTAAACCTGACGAGTGTTCAATTAGATCCCAATAATTCTAGAAATATTATCATTGGAATCGACCCAACCATTTTATCTTCTGATGTCATAAAAGTTTCACATACAGGAGATCAGATTTTTGCAGAGGATGGTACAGCTTTAAGTATGTTTATTCAAGAAAATGTAGAAAATACAGTTGCCATCATTCATCAAATTCCTGGCAGAGTGGAAGCGGAAGAATATTGGATGCAATCAGGAACTCAAATTGAAAATTGCTCTGATGTAGGTGGTGGGAAAAATTTGAGTTTTTTAGATGTAGGTGATTATATGGATTACCAAATTGATGTGACTCAAACTGGTGAATACTTGGTAGAATATCGAACTGCTTCGCAAGACAGCGGCAACGGTCAAATCCAACTGCAAATAGTTGAACCGAATGGTGATGTTGACGTAATTCAAAATATATTATTCCCTCCAACGGGCGGTTGGCAAACCTGGGAAACTTATAGTAAAACGGTTGACCTTGAGGCAGGTCGTCATCATATTCGAATAGAAGTGGTACAAGCACCTTTTAATATCAATTATATTGATTTTACGCAAATCGTTTCTACAGAGGACTTGGCAAAACAAGTTAAATTAGAAGTTTTTCCAAATCCAACGGAAGGAGTATTTTTTGTTCAAGGTAATTTAGGAACTCGACAAGATGTGGATATTCAAGTTTTTGATATTCTAGGTCGAATGGTTTTTAATAAAAAACTAGACGGTGTTTTAGAATTGCGAGAAGACTTGAATCTTGAAGAAATGGAAAATGGAAATTACTTTGTAAAAGTATTGTTAGAAAACGGGGAGATGATTGCGAAGAAGATTTTGAAATTATAGAAAAAATTAGTTCAAAAAGTGTTTATAATATTTTGATTCTTAACCGCCGAATGTAAATTCGGCTCTCTCAGTAGAATAACTTTTAGCCCTAAAGCATTGATAATCAAAGGTTTAAACTCAAAAAATATTCGACTGATAGAGTCGGATTTACATCCAACGGCTAAGAATCAAAATATTTTGACATACTTTTTTTAAGAATTCTTATCATGTTAAGCAATGGTGAAATTTATAAATTTTATCTATTCCTCCTCCTCCTCATAATCCAATCGTTCCACCAACGACAGTACCCAATTAATTACTTTTGGACTTAAAAATTTGGAGATACCAGCCTTTCGACTTGCCGTTTTTAAAATATTAATATTCTTATAACCGATTTTTCTTTCCTCCGCTAGTTCAATATATTCCGCCCATTCGTCATGAGAAATCATATCGAAATGACCTCGCATAATGTCAAGATCGGTTGGATCGTTGATGTCGTATTCTGGCATTTTAGTTTTTTTTCTTTTTAATTCCTAATGTAACCGCCAACTTCAGTTGGCAGGTTGTCCCAAAGTAATTGTTTAACTTTTAATACAATGAATATCCTCTATTTAAAAACAACTTGCCAACTGAAGTTGGCGGTTACAAGGTCTATTAATTTTTAATTCTCCCTTGCAAATTTCAATTGCGACTTTAATTGCAAAATTGCAGAATTCCAAGAACTTTCCGCAACAGCATCCGAGTGTTCTTCTTTCGCTTGCAATGTAGCATCTCTGATTTGATCTGCCCAAGTATCCAACATTAAATTGGTTTGTGATTCAGAAAGTGGGCCTTCCACAAATTGAGTTTTCAACTGGTCGAATTCATCTTCGAATTTCACCCACCCGCCTGTCAACTTATCACAAGCCGCAGACCATTGTTGCAATCCAAAAAGACCTGAAGAAAAAGGTTGACAATTATTAGAAATCTCGCCCCAGCCATCCGCTATTGGAGTTACGGGGTTGGCATTAAAAAGAATATTTTCAAAAGTATTATCCATATCCCATGGAATCAAATGCATTTTTCCAGCAGCCGTTTCTTCATACCAGAAGAAATTATGACTCTCACATCCGCCGCCACTACAATACCAATGAAATGGCCCATCATCCACTCGTATTGTTCGATCTACAACTGCGTAAGAAATAATTTCATCAACATTCATCCAATCAGCAATCACATCTTTAATCGAATTATCATCAGCCGCAGCAATGTCTTGGGCAAACGTGCGCATCATGTTAACACTTGGATTTTCATCCGTATTCGTTTCCAAATGATTGAGGTAGCTTTGTGCAGAATGCGGTTGACCTGACATTTTTAAAGGCCAAATTTCTTTATACATATTTCCTTTTCCATCATCGAAATTATATCGTGCAAAACGTCCATCCACTTGTTCCACTAAAGCATAAACCCCTGAGTACATTCCATTAATCATCACCTTGGCATGAACGGAACGTGGTGCAGGTACGCCCATTTCTCGAAATAACCAATACGCTAGTCTATCTCTCATTTGAGAATCATCATTATTCATGGCATGCAATTGAATTTTTTTCAACCCATAAAATTTCTCTTCTCGTTCGCCCCAATTAATTTTAATTTTCAGCGAAAGTTTAGTGCAAGTTTTATAACCAGAAGGATTTGCCCAATCATTTCCTGAAAGGCAACCTACAAATGCGCCTATCGAACCTTTGTATCGAATCCCGACTGGGCTAATCGTGTCGCCTTCAAAAATCAAACTCCCTTCAACATATTCTTCCGCAGCAGGATCGCCATCAATTTTATTTAAAGCTGATTGAGGTAATTTGATTTCAAACGTATGTAATTTTTCCTGATCGAAAATATAATCAGAATCCAAATTAAGATATTGTTCGGTACCATCAGGAATGATGGTGGGCACTTGATCTACAACTGGAGGAATCACATCGACAGGTATTTCCTCTTCTTTCTTTTTACAACTAAAAATCAAACAGGTAATCAAAATATAAAAACAGAGTCTCGTCATTTTATATGATTTTTTAAATGTCAACTTACTTTCAAGAACTTCTCTTCGATATTCTATATTCTAAAGCGGTTACTATGGTTAACAAATATAAAGTAAATTTCCCCTATATTGCATCAAAAAAATAACAATGACTATTCAACTATTATCTTGCGATGCCCCAAAACCAGATAAACGTGCAATAATCAAAATGTTCGTAGAAGTTGCTGGAATGGATAATTACACAGCAGCCGAATCAACTGATATTTTACTAGATGGAGATCCCGTCGAAATTGAAGTATCGGACAAAACTACAAGTTCTGCCTTTCGAGCCATTCGAAAAGTAGATATTGATTACGAAATTATTGATTAATTTTTTCTTTAAAACTAAAAAAACAAAAGCGATAGATGTTACCATCTATCGCTTTTGTTTTTATGTCCAAGTCACCTTGTGAATAATGTGACTTAACCACCACCTGCTGAAAGTAGGTGGGTTAATTATACAAACGACTAAAGTCGTTTATATAATTTTTTGAATATCGAACGCTGCGCTAATAGAACAAGGAATTAAGATTTGAGAAGTTTGTCGAATAATTTTGAGGTGGACATATTCACCGTTATTCGACAAACTTCTCAAATCTTAAATCCTTGTTCTATTGTTCGATATTCATTCAAGTTCGATATTCAAAAAATTATATAAACGACTTTAGTCGTTTGTATAATTAACCCACCTACTTTCAGTAGGTGGTGGTTAAGTTTTTTTCAAAACTTAAATTGTTAATATCTTATATACGATTACTAAAACTTTTATAGG
Source organism: uncultured Saprospiraceae bacterium (assembly GCA_937918905.1). Lineage (GTDB taxonomy): Bacteria > Bacteroidota > Bacteroidia > Chitinophagales > Saprospiraceae > CAJQQY01. The sequence continues at coordinate 83 of CAKZSH010000275.1, read as the reverse complement.
ATGGTAATCGTATACTTTCAATAAGATGTTTATCCAGAATTAAAATGATAGTTCGTGCATTACAAAAAGAAGACTGGCCAGCG
>CAKZSH010000274.1 GCA_937918905.1 uncultured Saprospiraceae bacterium | reverse complement strand
GTCTGACTTGAAAAGTCAGGCTTTGACTTATGTGAACATCAATAACTTTAGCTTATAAAAAATTAATAGAAGTCAAAGCCTGACTTTTCAAGTCAGACCTTGACTCGTGTACTGCTAATGCTGAATAACTATTAATTCTTTAAAATAACAAAATGAAAAATTTACTTTTTCTAATTTTCACGATTTGCATCTTGACCAACTGTAGTAATGAATCCAATCCAAACAGTCCTAATTTGAGTTTGATTTGTCAAGCAGAATCATCCAATATGGAAGATACTCCTGCCCACTCTGTACATCTTATGATGGATGGAAAAAAAATAAAATTAGCCAATATCTTAGCCTGTGAAACTTTTGCAAAAGAGGATTATAAAAATTACGAAATGCCTAAAAACACCATGGATGCTTGTGGTGGCTGGTGGGCTGGTGCTGGTGAATATTTTTATTTAAATAAAATTTCGGATGAAATATATTCTGTCAATTATGGTCAAATGTATGAAGAAAAAGAAACCAAACTTTACGACTACACAGAACTTGTAAGAATCAAAAAAGATGTATCTGGAAAGTATATCGCTCATCCTAAACATCAATTACATGACCTTGTAGGAAAGTACACTTTAGGTGGTCATCATACTTCTTGGATGCTTGAAATAAAACCTAAAGGCGAGCATATCGAAGCCATTTATTATGAAATAGATGGGATGCTTCCACCTGTTGATTTTTTAAAAAATAATAAATTGGAAAATGGGAAAGTATTAAAAAAATTTGAGGTTGACTTTTCTGATATGGTGATCGAATCTGATTTGGGAACGGGACAATTGGAAGTGATTTTTGGAAGGGAAAGAATTACTTTTTTTGACAAAAAAAGTCATCTTGAAGATATGCTGCGATTGACGAAGGATGCAGCTTTGGAGAATTAGTTAATAGTGACTCGTTATTAGTGACTCGTTCGAATAACGAGTTACGAATAACCAGTCACGAGCCATCAACCTAATGCAACGGAAAAACACCATTCGTCATCAACATACTTTCCGAAAAAGCATTGTTATCCAATCCTAAATCTTCACCAATGGCATTAAAATAATGGGTCATATTTTCAGTTGCCATATTGCCTGTCAAGTCATCTTTAGCCATGGGGCAGCCACCATATCCACGTAAGGCACCATCAAATCTTTTGCAACCACTTTTGTAACCAGCTTCTATTTTTTCTTTCCAATTATGAGGTTGGGTATGTAAATGTGCTCCAAACTCAATCTCTGGATAAGCTGGAATTAAATTAGAAAATAAATACTTTATTGTCTCAGGATTGGAGACACCTATCGTATCGGAAAGTGAAAAAATACGGATGCCTAATTTCACCAATTCATTCACCCACTTTTGAACAATTTCCACATTCCATTCATCACCATAAGGATTTCCAAATCCCATAGAAATATAAATGACTAACTTTTTTTTATTGGCTACACATAGCTCTTGAATCCGTTTTACTCGATCCAAAGATTCTTCAATAGTGGAGTTGGTATTTCGTAATTGGAAGGTTTCGGAGATGGAAAAAGGATAACCAAGGTAGGCAATCTCTTCATGCTGAACAGCATCATTGGCACCTCTTTGATTGGCAACAATTACAGATAGTTCAGACTTGGTTGATGATAAATCCAATCCCTTTAATACTTCCGCAGTATCTTTCATTTGAGGAATTGCCTTAGGAGAAACGAAACTACCAAAATCAATAGTATCAAATCCTACCTGCAACAACTTATTGATGTAGGCGATTTTCTTTTCAGTAGGAATCCATTCTTTTATTCCTTGCATGGCGTCTCGAGGGCATTCTACCAGTTTGATCATATTTGGTAATGGTTAATTGGATAGCAAATATAGGAATAAATCAAAATTAAAATGACAATCAAAATTAAAATCAAAAAACAATTAATTGTTACTTTTGTTGGTAGTATTGTATTTGCGCACCAAGTAGTGCTTCCAGAACTTTGAGTTCTGGAAACACTTTAAAAGAAAAAGTGCGCATTTAAAGCACCACCATTTTGTTATCTTATCTCATTCAAATTAGACTTATGAATAAAACGATATATACAGTAATAGGATTCGTACTTTTTTTATCAGGAATGTATGCTCTGGTATTAAGCATAGTTGGGGCAAAATTTACGGGGCTTTTGTTTTTGGAAAAATTAGGGTCATCTGGTGCATTTTTTACCAAATTGGCAATGGTATTTATTGGAATACTCATTATATTTTTGTCTCGAACAAATGTGGATGAGGACATGCCTATTGAAAATAAAGAGTAATTGAGGGGAAGGGAATTTGAAGAAGGGAAAAAGGGAAGACGGATTTACGATTTTAGAAGTTTGACGAATAACGGTGAACACGATAATTCGTCAAACTTCTAAAATCGTAAATCCGTCTTCCCTTTTTCCCTTCTTCAAAATTAAACCCTAACCGTAGAAATTCCTCCATCCACTCCAAGCACTTGACCTGTCATCCAACTACTTTTAGAAGACAATAAAAAACAAGCCGACGCTGCAATATCTTGAGCTGTTCCAATACGTTTGAGTGGGTGACGTTGAGCAGAAGCCTCTCGACGATCATCATTTGATAATAATCTTGCAGCGAGTGGAGTATCGGTAAGCGAAGGTGCAATACAATTGACCCTTACTTTTGGTGACCATTCTGCAGCAAGGGATTTTGTGATTCCTTCTATCGCTCCTTTGGAGGCTGCTACGGAAGCATGATACGGCATCCCCTGCCCTACTGCTACTGTACTAAATAACACTACACTTGCATTTTGTGTTTTTTGCAAAGTCTTTTGAGCTGCTTGTAAAATTTTCACTACGCCGACTACATTAATTTCAAAATCATCTCGAAAAGCTTGAGGCTTCAAAGAACGAAATGGTTTAAGATTAATGCTTCCTGGACAATACACTAAGCCATGCAATTCGTCAGGTAACTCCAAAGAATTTTCACTTAAAGCATCAAATTCTTGGAAATGAATATTAGGTGTAGTAGGCAATTGGTCATTGGTTCGGGCAGCCACATAAACATTGGCATTTTCATTCGCTAAAATATTGACGATTTCTAAACCAATTCCATAACTACCTCCAATGATGAGATAATTTTTATTTTCCATTTTTTCTTAGTTCTGCTATTTTTACTTGAATGGTTTCTGATTCCTCTATCAATTTAGCATATTCCCTAAGATCGCCAGATCGTTGGACATGCATCGCTTTTTCCATCAAATCATTGTATTTTTTTTCTAGAGCTTTTACTGGGTCTTTTTTAAAAAATCCAAACATGGTAAGTGATTATTTAGTTTGATAAAAACATAACAATCATAAGAACAGGTAGGAACTAAAATAGTTTAAGATTTAAAGCCTATTGTTTGACCACAGCAGCTCTTTTTCGAATAGCTAACTTTGTTCGATCTCCATCTAGCAGTTGCAAATAAAATTCTTTGAAATCAGAATAGGAATCACTTTTAATAAAATGATGCTCAAAGGATAACTTACGCTGAATCTGAATACCTGTTTTTAGTTTTTTAAAATTCAGTTCATAAGTTCCAAATTCATTTTCCACTAAAACATCATCAGGTACCTCTAACAATTCAAAACCTTTTGGAATTTGGAGATCAATAATTTGTTCGCTAGGTGCCAAATTAAACAATTCACTTAATGCAAGATTATTGTTACGAAACTCTCCAAAAAGAGCGGACCTTGTAGTTATTGGATTTAAAAAAGGAACTTGTAAAATCTGAAAACTACTTACTTTTTCTAAGTGATTAAAAGCTCTCATTTCCAATTCTGTCACTAATTCCGCATCAATCTCTTTTAGATTTTCAAAAGAAAAATCTCTAATTTTTAAATGGTCAATGTCTGCTGAAGCAAAATTTTCAGTTAAGAATTCAAGTTGATCTTTTCTTGTAGTTTTGTTGTTAAGTGCTTCTCTCCAATTTCCAGCAATTATTCCTTTGGCATCAAATCGAACACTCATTTTCATATCTCTGTCATCCTCGATTTGAACCATTGTTTTTATTTTTAAGAAATTTTTTGTTGGATTCAATTGATCGTTGGGTAATCGAAAAACTTCTTTTTGGTTGGGTTTAATTAATAACGCCCATTGGTTATTATCAAATTCAGGTAGAACATTTATTGAAAAATAATCAGTCGTTAAATCTGCATATTTCATTTTTTCTCCTTCCAGTTGATACCCCACCACAACATGGTCAAAAGCAAGAACCGAAGGACGAGGCTCTTGTTGGGTATAATTTTTAGTTCGAACCAAAACATAATAGGCCTCAATGTCCAATTCTCGCAACATCGCAATCATCAATGAAGCTACATCTTTGCAATCTCCTATGCCGCCACAAATTGTTTGTGAGGGTTTCTTGGGAACATAATTAGAATTAAGAAATGCCACATGCGAATAAGTAATTTCTTTTGTCAAATAATTATAAACAGCATGAACTTGTTCCTCCTTAGTCATTCCGTTTTTGATGATTTTTTTCAATTGATTTTTTACATCATAATTCGCTTCCAGTCGTCGATAGGTTTTTCTTTGATACCATTTCACCACTTTTGACCAATCATCTTGAGTACTCAACATCACCCATGCAAATTTATCCATGTTATCTTGAATGGCTTCCTCATGTTCGTTTTTTGGAGTATGATAATTTTCCCAAGTATAAATCTTTGATTTGTTTTTTGTTTGAATTTTGGGGTCACAACCAATTTTATTACAATTGTAATTGATTTTTTTTTCAGCTGGAGTTATCAATTCAAACACACTTTTATAAACAGGTACTTCCATCGACAACCAAGTCATATGATACATTTCATTTGGAATTTCACGTGTCATATCTCCGTTCGAAAATCCTTCAATTTGAATAATATCTCCTGGTTGTAAATTTTGAAAAACAACTAAATTCCAATTCCGAGAGGGAGTCATTTCTGTACCATCAGATTTGATTACTTTTACCAAACCTATTTCTCCTAGAAAACTAAAATCTGCTTCTGTCCAATAATTTGCGCCTGCTGAATTTAGAATTTTAATCCATAGTTTTTGATAGTAGCGCAAACGATTATCTTCATTTAATTCTGCTTGAATATTATACATCAAAATCAAAGATTCATCATTTTGATATTTCTTTTCCCAACCTACATCGTTTTGTATTTCTTTTGTTATAAAATTATTAAAATACGATTTTGGAGTTTCAGTATTGGAAATACTTTCAATTTTTTTTCGCATTCGCTCCAGAACAAAATTACCTTTTAAAGTTACCCGATCAAGATCTCTTGATTTTTCAAAATACTTCAAAGCATTTTGATTATCCCCTTTCATTTGGTAAATATCTCCAATCTTTTCAAGGGTTCTAGCATGATATGGATGAATTTCTACAGCTTTATTAAATGTAGCAATTGCATTATCTAATTGATTTTTTTCAAAAAGATAAGTTGCTTTTTCTTTGATATAATAAGTACGATAAGGAATTTTTTCAATCAAATCATCATAAAGCTTAAAGACCTTCCTTGCATTATTTTTTCTTTTATAGTAGGAGATGGCCGTTAAGTAATCATAAGGATCAAAATAATTTTTAATCCGTTGAATCGCTTTTACACCTTCTTGATCTAACTCTTTAGGAGTTGGTGATTCAAAAAGGTTATTATTATTTATCAAAAATTTTAGAAACAAATCTTTGTAACCAGCTTGAGGATGATTAGCTAAAAACGCTCGAATGTATTCCTTCTTTTGATTTTCTTGTCCTTTCTCTGTCAACCAATTCAGATAGGCAATTAACGCCTCCTTATGAGTAGGAGAAAAATGAAGTATTTGTCGAATTTTTGAATGGTAACTTGCTTCATTATTTTTACGATCAATTTTTTGCAACTGATTTACTAACAATGAAATCACGGGCATCGAAAGCAAATCAACTTCGCTCAATAATGCTTCGGCAGCCTCTCCTTTATCATTAGCTGCAAGTAACTTTGCATATAAAAAATTCATGTAAAATGTTGGTTCAGAATTTTGTACCCAACTATTAAACCATTGCTCCCCTTCTTCTCCAAGTTCCAAGAGCAAATACATTTTAGTTAACAAATAATAATTCTTCCAGTCTTTTGGATTCGCTTGAATTTTACTTCTCAATAAAACAATCCATTGATTTTCAAAAAGTTTAGTTTGGTATTTTTCAGTTTTATTATTTCCATAAAAATCACTTTTCAATCCTTCCACAAGTTGTCCTCTTTGATCTGTAATTCTAATTGCAAATCCAGCTGAGCGATTTCCTCTATTTGTATATGTTTTGTTATTAAATTGATTTTCACCAAAGTCATCCATCCCTTCAAGTGGGAGTCCACTCTCATCAAATTGATCGTTAAAGCTCAAATACAATTCACTTTTACTGGCCTCCTCCACATAGGTTGAAGACTTTACTAAAATTCTGTGCATCCCTTTTCCTAAGGTCAATTCAACAATTTCACCATCCCACCAATACTTTAAATTATCATTATTGTCAAACACTAAATCATCATCTATCCATATTTTCATAGGAGTAGTTCGTGCGATTCTAATTTGAACAGTTTGTTCCTCTGTCAATGAAATAAAAGTATTGGCATAGTAGGTTCCATTTCTCATGTACGCCAAATTCTCATTAAAGAAAACCTCTCCATTGGGTTGGCGAATGTGTCTTTGCACCCATTTCATTTCCAATCCATTCTCATTTTTGTACACTCGATCAGGCTTAAAACTTTCAATCTCCAATGGCTGCTGTTCGATATGTCCACTCCCTGATACATTGTCAAATGCACCAATCACACTCCAATTCAGATCTTGGGTAACGGATTGAATAGTTGCTAAACTCTTACTATAATTTTGATAAAGAAATAAAGAATCTGCTAATGCTAAGGTCGGTTTGACCATTAAGGAAGGATCAAGTTCTTGTTCTAAAATTTTATCAGGTTCACCTTGGTACAAATGTTTGAAAAGTGCAAAATACTCATTACTCCAAGAGGATTCGATTAAAAGATTAGCATATTTTTTATAATTGAGATGATCTTGAAGTAACTCCGAAATAAACAACATTCCACAAAGTGCATCCTCGTCTTTCGGATTTTGACGCAACTGTTTTTCAAAACTATTCTTGGCTTGAGTGAATTGGCTATCATGCAAATAATCCCACCCAGCCGACTGGCCGATAGAAGAAAGGGATATAAATAAAATCAAAATAACCCAAAAGGTTACCCTTACATTAGGAATTTGCATACTAGTATGTTCGTTATTGGCTTTTAAAAAAATAAGATTATGGATTAATGATTCAAGATTATGGATTGATCGAAAAACGTGTTATCGAAATAATTTCTATTTCGATAAAAGATAATCTTGAATATTGAATCTCAATTATAAAGGTGGGAGGTGGGTAAAAGGATAGTTAAGAATTAATATTTTTTCAAAATCACGTATTAAGAAAATTATTAATTTTTCATTCTTAATTATTCATTACTAAGTTAAGTTTTTCAAGCCAAAAAGTAAATGACTATTTAATATATTTAGGGACTAGGAAATAAATAATCTACCCACCTGACGGCTTCTTTTTCTCTTTGACTTCATGAAAAAATGAAGCCGTACCGCAGGGTATGCCTTAATTTTTCCATTTCCTCAAAGAAAAAAACAACCTCGTCATCTG
>CAKZSH010000273.1 GCA_937918905.1 uncultured Saprospiraceae bacterium | reverse complement strand
ATCTCAGCTCATTTTTATTTTAATAAAAATCCTCCGCGACCTCAATAAGTTATTCGACCAACTCTGTGTCTCAGCGACTCAGCGTTCAATACTCAATATATTTTCGAAACTAGATTATTATATTTTTTGCGTAACATCAGTTAAGTAATTGTTCACATCTATTCATAAGTTATTTTGGCTCAAATTTATTATAATAAAAGATACTACTTTTACAAAATGAAAATAAAATTTATCACTTTAACCCTTTTCCTTTTTTTCCAAATATCAGCCATGACTCAAACCAAATCTCAACTCATTTACTTCGGCGATCCCATGTGTTCATGGTGTTACGGATTCTCTCCCGAAATTAGCGAAACACTCGACAGTCTTTCAGAACGTGTTGATTTCAAATTAGTCATGGGTGGGCTTCGACCATACAATACAGAAACGATGGCAGACTTAGGAGATTTTTTAAAAGGTCATTGGGAAGAAGTAGGTCAACGAAGTGGACAACCTTTTAGCTATGATATTTTAAAAGATACCTCTTTTGTTTACGATACGGAACCTGCATGTCGAGCTGTAGTTTTGATGCGAAAGTTACAACCTGAATCTGAATTTGAATTTTTTAAAAAAATCCAACAAAGCTTTTACAAAAAAAATAAAAATACTAATCAGACTGCTACCTACAGCGAATTAGCTGCAACATATGGTTTGGATAAAGACGATTTTGCTCAACAATTTGAATCTGATGAAATAAAAGAAAGCGTCAAAGCTGACTTTAATTACTCCCAACAAGTAGGCGTTCGAAGCTTTCCTACGGTTGTCCTGCAAGTCGGAGAGCAGTATTATTTGATAGCACAAGGTTATGTGGAAGCAAAGCAAATGATTGAAAAAATTCGAGGTATTGTTAGGTGAATTGGTTGATTAGTTGCGGGTATTCAAAAAAGTGTGTCAATAGTATTTTGATCCATGATCGTTGGATGTAAATCCGACGGCTAAGGATCAAAATACTATTGACACACCTCTAGAATTAAGATATTCAATCACAAACTAGATACTTTAAAATCTATAAAATCCAGTTTCATCCACTCCGTCCACCTTCCCTTCTCTATATATTTTCGACAAAAAACACTCCTTTGTCGAATAAAAGTTCAATCTCCTCCATATTAAGAAAACCATAACATTTTCTAATTCACATTTTAAATTATCTTTGCGAGATAAACGATATTTGTAATGGATGGAACATGACTCATTTTTTATCGTTTTATTCAATAATAATTAATTAACCAAATAGTAGAAAACTGTGAGTGTTTTACTTTTTTTCTTCATCTCTTATTTACTGACCTGTTTTACCCTTCAAAAACTTTTTGAAAAGGCAGGAGTCGATTCCAAAAAAGCATGGATTCCAGGAACCAACTTCGTCGAATGGTGCAAGATCGTAGGTCGAAAACCTTCCCACGCATGGTGGATGTTATTTCCTATTGTCAATTTTTTCATCTGGGCAGGATTATGTGTTGATATGGTTCGATCATTTGGAAAACATGATTTAGGTTCCGCAGCATTAGCTGTAATTTTTGCTCCATTAGCTTTTTGGAAAATAGGCAATGACAAAAACTCAAAATACGTAGGGCCTGTTTTGGATATGGAAAAACAATATTTTGCAGATATTCAAACTGCTATTGAATCCAAAGACCAATACAAACTCAAAAAACTACGTGCAAAAAATCCTTATAAAAAATCGGCAGGACGAGAGTGGATTGAAGCAGTCGTATTTGCCGTTTTTGCAGCAGCATTTATTCGAATGTTTTTGATCGAGGCTTATGTGATTCCTACACCTTCTATGGAAGGTTCATTATTGGTAGGAGATTTTATGTTTGTGAGTAAAGCTCATTATGGAATCCGTACACCGATGACTGTGGCGATGGTTCCGCTTTTACATAATACAATTCCTTACCTAAATTCTGAATCCTATTTAAAAACACCAAGCCTAGGGTATCACAGATTACCTGCTATTTCTTCTATCAAAAATAACGATCCTATCGTTTTTAATTATCCAGAAGGAGATAGCGTATATGTTACGCCAGGAAGAATTTGGAGTGTTCAAGATATAAAAAGAAGACCTCAACTCAAACAATACGTAGCTGGAAAAAAACTTCGAGTTCGACCTATTGATAAAAGAGATCATTATATCAAAAGATGTATCGGAACTCCAGGTGATAAAATGGAAATCAAAAATCGACAGGTTTATATTAATGACAAACCTCTTGCGGAATCCTCAACGATTCAATTCAGATATAAAATTACCAATATTGATAACATCAATTTTAAAAAATTAGATGAGATTGGAGTTGCTAGTAGAGAAGCCAATAAATATGCAACTTTTATAGATATTGAAAATGTAGATCAAAGTAGAAAAAGTAGTATGATGCATTTGAATGCAGCACAAAAAGAACAAATTCAAAAATGGTATCCTGAAGCTAAGTTTGAGGTGTACGAAAGTTTACCAAATCCACAAAGTAAAGGTTCAGGATTATTTCCTCACGATCCTATCAATTTTCCCGATTGGACAGTTGATAACTTTGGGCCTATTGTTATTCCTAAAGCAGGGGAAACTGTTCCTCTAAAAAAAGAAACGATTGCGCTGTATCGAAGGATAATAAAAATTTATGAAAATAATACGCTAGTAGAAAAAGGTGGCAAATTTATCCTCAATGGAAAAGAGGCAACTGAATACACATTCCAACAAGATTATTATTGGGGAATGGGAGACAATAGACATGCTTCGGAAGATTGTAGATATTTTGGATTTATTCCAGAAGATCACATCGTAGGTAAGCCACTTTTCATTTGGTTCTCTACTAAAGATGGAAACTTTAGAAATGGAATCAATTGGGGTAGAATACTTTCAGGGGCATATAAAATGTAATTACATTTATATCAACTGAATTACCCACTCAAAAGAAACCTTCTAATTGATGAAAATTAGAAGGTTTTTTTATTTCCGATTCTTAGTGAAAAGAATTAAATAAGTTGAACCATCATTATGAAATTAATAATTCACAGGTTGGGTTCAAGTCTTATTTTAAAAAAAGTTGATCTAATTTCATTTGTCGTACTCCAATAGTTTTTATAAAAAAACAATTACACTTTTCAGCCAATGCAGTTTTTTCCCTACATTTACCTATCAAACCAAATTACAATATGTTAGATCGAATCATTAATTTCTTTAAAAGTATTTTCTCCTTCCTCGGTGGAAGTAAAGAGGAAGCATCCACATCTACGACTACAGCTACCAATCCAACTTCTAACACAACATCTACATCCGAAGAAGAAATCATTACCACAGAGGATGCGCTCCCTGAAATTGTAGATATTGAACCACAAGATGGCAGCGATATTCCTATAAGTGAAGAAAAAGACGAAGTTAAATTAATCAATGCAGAAATAGAAAAACTCCCTATTGAAACTTCCAATACGAGTAGCAACCCTGACAAGGATAACAATACATCTACAGATACAACAACTCCCTTAGAAACTGATGTGCCTCAACATGAGCCTCGCTATCTTTGGATTTTAGATAATGGTCATGGAAAAAAAACCAAAGGAAAACGATCTCCTAAATGGAATGATGGAAAACGAGTTTTTGAATATGAACTCAACCGTAGTATTGTAAAAAAAATTATGGCAGCCCTTGATAAGGAAGGCGTTAAATATCATAACCTTGTTCCCGAAGAGAACGTAGGTAATATTTTAAAAACCAGAGTTGCTCGTGCTAATAGTTTAAAAGTAAAATCAAAACTTAAAACTGTATATGTTTCCATTCATTCCAATGCTGGCCCAGAGAATCAACCTGGTGGTTGGTCAACTGCAAAAGGAATTGAAACATGGTATTACCGTACCAGTCTAAGTGGAAGAAAGATTGCAAAGATTTTTCAAAAACATTTAATTGCCTCAACAGGTTGGGTCAATCGAGATGTTCGTACAGGTATGAATTTTTATGTTTTAAAAAACACTTCAATGCCTGCTGTATTAACTGAAAATGGATTTTTTAACCATAAAGAAGAAGGTCGAAAATTACTCACCGAAGAAACTCGACAACTCATAGCCGATGCTCATGTCAATGCCATTATGGAAATTGAAAAATATGACTTTGATGGTTTCCCTGGTTAATAGCTTTTCTGATTATGGATGTTAATACGTTTTTTTTTGTAAATATCCCCCCCAACCCCCGCCAGCTAGGGAGAATGAACGTGCTTCAATAGCGTTAAAAGAATGCGTACCATCTCCCCGCTGGCAGGGGTTGGAACATTTACAAAAAAATAATAACCTAATCCTCAATCATAATAAAACCCTATAAAAACAATCATGAAAAAACTAATCTCCATTCTCGTATTTACATTGTTATTTTTTTCTTGTAAAAATAAAAATCCAAACACTATAAAAACATCTATTGAAAACAATACCGATTTAATTTTCAAATCAAATAATTTATCCTTCAAAAGTGACTTATGTGATAATGAAAATAAAATAGAGTGCGCTACGGTCAATATGAATTATCTGATGGCTACAGGTGGAAAAACTACTATTCGAGAAAAAATTAATTCTACAATAGAAGATATTCTAGCGAATCATTTTATTATCGGAGAAGAAAAAGAAGTACTGAATACAGATTTTAAAAAAGCAGCTCAATCCTTCATTACCGACTATGAAGAATATATAGGTGAAGAAAAAAACAGAGGATTTATTACTCCATATTCCAATGAAACGGAATGCAAAATTCTTTATGAATCACCTGAAATAATTTGTATTTCATTTTCCAATTATTCCAATACAGGAGGTGCTCACCCCAACTATTTTACCCAACTTATCAATTTTGATAAAACCACAGGTGAACAGATTAAAGCCGATCAAATTTTAAAAGACAGACAAAAATTATCGCCAATTTTAGAACGACAAGCTAAGGTAAAATATCGGGTTGAAGAAGATCAGAGTTTAAAAGATATTGGTTTATATTATGAAGGAAATATATTTCCAGTCAATGATAATATTGGAATTTTAAAAGACAGTATTATCTTAGAGTATAATCCGTATGAAGTGGGCCCTTACGTTCTAGGAGGAATCACTTTTAAAATTGCAAAATCAGAGATTAAGGATTTAATGATTAGTTTTTAGAAAAAGATTCAAGATGTAAGAAATAAGATAATTCGAGTTCTTAACTCCTATCTTTTCACATCTAAAAAAAACAATTAAGTATGAGAAAAATATTTTTATTTATTACGTGTGTATTTTGTTGGGAAATGGCTTTTGCCCAACTCCCCAACACTAATATTTACCTATTTGATATGGTACAAAAAGGAGATAGTCTTTTCCTTTTTAAAAACCCTCAATTACTCACAGGATTTAATTCAAATGGTTATAACAATCAACCTGCATTTATCTCTAATGATGAAATCTATTTTTCATCAGGTACTGCTTCAGAAGAAAATCCAACCAATATCATTTCTTTGGATTTGACTCGAAAGGTAAAAACTCAAATTACATTATCTGACGATAGAGAATACTCTCCTACTCCACTTCGTGAACCTTACTATTTTAGTACTGTACGACAGGAGGCAGATGGAAAAGATACGCAACGATTGTGGGTTTTCCCAGTAGATCGATCTTCCAAAGGAAAACCAATTCTTTCTAACACAACGGGGGTGGGTTATCATTGTTGGCTGACTAGAAATATGGTTGCCCTATTCATCGTAGGCGAGCCACATAAACTTGCAATAGCTGACACTCAAGATAAATCCGTCAAGACATTAACTTCCAATATTGGACGTTGTATGCAAAGGTTACCCAATGGCAACCTTGCTTATATTCACAAAGCAACTGAAACAAATTGGACACTTAAAGAACTGGATATCAGAACATTACGTAGTTCTACTATTGTTTCTACCGTTCCTCAAAGTGAAGATTTTGTGGTTCTTCCTGATAATACTTTTTTGATGGCAAGTGGTAGCGAGATTTTCAAATACAAAAAAGGTTGGGATACCGCTTGGCTAAAAGTGGGAGATTTTTCAAAATTAGGTTTAAGAGGAATTAATCGAATGGCAGTAAGTAAAGATGGAAAAATTGCTTTAGTTAATATGAAATAAATTTTGGTTGAGTGGTGGATTAGTTGACTGGTTAATTAGGTCGAATACTTCTGAATCCGTTTATTCGACCTAATTAACTGATAAACTAATTCACCATTCAACTAATCAAAAACAAAACCATGAAAAAAATATTTGTCCTACTTCTACTCACAATTCCGTTTATAACTTTTGCCCAAAGCAAACGAGCCTTTAAAAAGGAAATCAAAAAATTTAGAAAACATTATAAACAAGAGTTTTTGGAAGAAGCCCGTTCTCCTTTTTACAATAATAAAAAAGGGATGAAGAACATGCGTTTTTACAAACCAAAACGCGAATATAAACTCAAAGCCAACTTCCGTAGAACGCCCAATGCTGAAACTTTTAAGATGGCAACTTACAGCGGCAAAACTCAAGATTATGTTCTCTATGGAGTTGCAACTGTAATGTTACATGGAAAGAAATTAGAAGTAAATATATACCAAAGTCTTCGCCTAAGAGATATGGAGGAATATAAAGATCACCTCTTTATTCCATTCAAAGACTTAACCAATGATGATATTACTTACGGCGGAGGTCGATACATGGATATGAAAATGAGTGATATAAAAAATGGTACAGTCACCATAGATTTTAATCGTTGCTATAATCCTTGGTGTGCATTTAGTGATGGGTATAATTGCCCCGTCCCTCCCAATGAAAATCACTTTGATTTAGAAATAGAGGCAGGAGAGAAAATGTTTGCTGGCAAACATTAGGACGGTTGACGGTCGTTCGTTTCACTCACTTGACGATAGACGGACGCTGCGCTTGACGGATCGAAAAACATAGAACATCTTCGGAACTTAATTTAATAACGCAGAAAGGAGTTGTGAAAATTCACAACTCCTTTTCCAATTTATTCGCCCCGTCAAGCGCAGCGTCCATCTACCGTCAAGTGAGTGAAACGAACGACCGTCAACCGTCTTAATTCTTCTTGGTTTTCACCTTAGTATTAAGGTTCAAATCCATTGCAGCTTTTGCGCCCATAATTTCCATAAAATCCAATCCTGCATTACCTTTTCCATTGCCACCTCCAGTTTGGAATTTAGGAACTAAATCACCTTTGTAATTTTGGAAAGCAGTTGCCCACATCGCCTGAACATCTTTATACGCTTCCAATTTTTTATCCAAAGCACCATCCGCTTGCATCACCTTTTGCTTTGCATAAGCCTCAGCTTCTGCCAACGCTTTGATTTTTTGAGCTTCCAATTTTGCACCTTCCAATGCAATCAATTGTTTCTCCTTATCCTTCTGCGCTAGCTTTACAGATGTTTCTGCTTGAACGACTTGCTGCGTTTGAACTTGCTTCTCCTTGTACTCAATTTCCACCAACTGCCTTCGACCTTCCGCCTCTGCGGTCATTGCCTCCTGCTGTGCAGTCACTAAGTTTTGCTTAGAAACAGACTCACGTGTACTTGCCTCAATTTTCTTTTTCAATTTTTGATCTACTTGCGCTTCATAATCTACATTTTCAATAGTAGCACTTGCGATAGATATTCCAAAAATTTTCAAATCAGACTCTTTCCGAACTTTCAATCCTTCTTTATTCACTCGTATTTTATTTGCATAAATACGCTTCGCTTCGCCCGTCAAAGTATCTCTTGTAAATGTCTCTTGAATATCCAAAATGAATAAACCGTCTTCCAACTGATCTTGAAAATACTGCGACAATTGTGCACGACCTCCTGAGTAGTGCTGCTCTGAATCCATCAGCTGAGCAGAGTTTTTCAAACACTCAATCGTATAAGGTGCCAAACCTTTCATCGCTAAATACTCTCGATTGACATACTCTGAATGTAGCTTCAACATATCACTCTCCAAATCAGGTAGACGAAATCGAACTACAGTTTGAGCATTGGCTTCCGTTGCATCGTTAAATCGAATCAAGATTGATTTAGCATCAATTGTTGATCCCGTTGCCTTTCCTCCTCTATGACTAATCGTAATTACATTGGGATATGTGGTCACTTTTGATCCGGGAACTTTCCAATAAACTCCATTTGAAAAGATGACTCTTTTTCCACCTGTTGGATTTTCGACCACTTCTCGATAGCCCATGTCATTGTACCCAAAAGGGTTTAAAACCAGTAATAAAATGAGAATCATAAATCCTCCAATTCCATAACCAAGGAACTTGCCTGTTACTTTTTCTTTTAAATTTTTCATTGCTTTATACATTTTAATTAGTTGAATAATGAATGTTTCAGATATTTTTAAAATGTAATATTTTTATGATATTTTAAACAAATGACGACTTAACTGGATGAATTTTAGATAAATACTAATAAAATTGAGAAATATTGTAGAAATGTTAAATGGGATTTGGACATGAGTATTGGGTATTGAGACTATCTCATCTCAATATTTAGTATTTATGTTTATTCTAATCTGTGGTTTTATATGCCGTGCCTCTGGCACTAATCGAGATTTTTTTAGGATTTATTTCTACCGATTTCTCGTCCCTCTGGGGGACTTACTTATCCCAAAAGTCCCAGAGGGCTATCGTATGTACATAAGTAGTATTACCTTTTTTTAAAATATATTTCAGTACTTGCAAGATGAAATTTACACCTATAACCGTTTCGAACTTTAAGCTTCCAATACAAAAAGGAAGTCGTCATCGCTTTCCATTCAAT
>CAKZSH010000272.1 GCA_937918905.1 uncultured Saprospiraceae bacterium | reverse complement strand
TAATGCACAATGTTACTGAACTTGTAAAAATGTGTTACTGATTTTTTTAAGTAGAAAAGATTTTCTTTTTTGTGAGATTGGGGTTGTAAATATCTGAGCCATGGTTCTAACAGTGACACAGGGGATGTTAGACTTCCTCACGACAATAGACACACTTAGATAATAGAATTAAGCAGCATTTCTACCAATTAAAAATTCGATTCCAAAATCAAGAATTTTTAAAAAGAGTTTGCTATAATTTAATGAATAACGCCCATCTTGATTTCGATCGTGAATTGAATCAACAGCTTCCGCAGTAAAACCAGTCCATAAAATCTTTTCATCTTTATCGAGGAAATTTTCAAAAGTATCAATGATAGGCGTATCTAAAATGTTATCATTCATAACAATCATTTTACATTAGTACGTATTCCTTCTCGAATCATTTTAGCTACATCTTCCACATTTTCCAAAAGTTCTAAAGATGGCTGATGGCGTTTATCATTATTTGCCAAATTTTTGGTTTCAAAAGGAATCAAATGGGGATGCAGAGGTACGAGTATGATCGAGCCGATTTTGTCTAATCCTTTATCCGTATAATCTTGCTCATGAAATTCATGGTTACCTCCTTCTATTTCTTTTCGAATTCGGTCTAAGTCATATCGCATGATAACAATAAGGTCTTTGATTTCTGAAAATGGAATGGAGTAAAAAACAGGATTGCGATGCCACCATCTTTCTTTAAATTCAAAAAGGATTTGTTTTTGCGTGATAGCATATTTATAATGATTATTTGTTTTTCTTTTCCATACAGAGAGCAATCCCAAAGAAAAAAATAATGCAATAATATAAAACCCTCCCATCAAATACTCTTTGGTACTTATGGCAATTATAAACAGCACTAAAAAAAATAAAGAGATGGCAATACTTCTATGTGTACTAAAATCATCAGTATTTTTTTTTGAATCACTATAAATTAAATTATCAAAACAAGGCTTTCCTTCCCAAAGAATTGTTTCCCCTTTTCCTAAAAAATCAGGAAAAGAATGTTTGATCGGTGAATCTAAAATTAAATCTTTCATAGTTCTTTGTTTTAGCCTTTTGGTAATTGAAGTTGAATACCTTCATTGATATAGGCAGCGACTTCTTCGATGTTTTCAATCATCTCCAGAGTGGGGTAGCCTCGTTGTTCATTATTTTTAAGACTATAAGTTTTAAACTTATATTGCTTTCTATTTTTTAATTTGATGGCAATGTATTCTTCTTTTTTTCTTATCGAAATACTTTTGATGTCAGAAAAAGGAATGGAGTGTAAAGTCTTTTTTCTTTTTCGATAGAGTTGAAATAAAATCCGTTGGTCAGTAATTACGTAACGATTTTTTTCACGATGATACATTCGATAAACTTCTCCAAAAAAAAGTAAAATCGCATAAAAGAAAAAAAGAATATCGGAGCCATTCGTATAAAAGTAGGCAATGATAAGTGTAAAAATCAACCACTTCAAACCTAGTATAATCTTATCAGCTTGAGAGAGATGTGGATGTCCATCCCATTTTACTTTTTCATCAGGTTGTAAAAGTTCGAGAAAGTCATCTGAGAATATGTCGTCTAAAATATTTTCGCTCATAAATTTTATTCAATCAAAATCAAAATTTCAATCAAAATCAAATAATGTGTTTTCACAGAATTTATTTTTTGATTTTGGTTTTTAAAGTTTTCCTTGAATACCTTGTTGAATAATCATTCCAACCTTGTGTACATTTTCTATATACTCAATAGTAGGTTGATGTCGGATATCCCCATTGTTTAAGTTTTTGGTTTCAAAAGGAATAAGGCTTGGATCTTTTAAGCCCAAATAAATGACACCAGTATTATTAAATTTTTCCGTAATTGCAATGTTTTTTATTTCAGAAAATGGAATTTCATGGTGGACCATTTTATTTTTTATTTCCCAAAGATGAAATATTATTCTTTTGTTAGTAATGGTATATTTTGTTTTTTTCCTTTTGATATATCTGTAGGCTTTTATTCCGAAATAAAGAAGAATTAGTAAAATTGTAATATACTTAAGTATGCTATTCAAGGATGTTAAAATCAAAATCAAAAATATGCTCAAAAAAGTGATAATTGCTAAACCGACTAATCCTAAAACCACAAGTCTAAGTAAGA
Source organism: uncultured Saprospiraceae bacterium (assembly GCA_937918905.1). Lineage (GTDB taxonomy): Bacteria > Bacteroidota > Bacteroidia > Chitinophagales > Saprospiraceae > CAJQQY01. The sequence goes on along the minus strand of CAKZSH010000272.1, from coordinate 486 downwards.
TCCCAATATCTTCAATAACACTTTTAGAATTTTCAAATGGCTTTCTAAATAGACTAGAAATTATAGATTCTATATGAGGTGAGCCTTCCCAAAGAATCGTTTCCCCTTTTGATAAAGGAAGGCGAATATCACCTTTAAATGGTAAGTCTAATATGATGTTTTTCGTATTCATCTTTTTTCCGATTTAATACTTAAAAAATACCATTTTAAAAGGAAAAATGAAAAAAAATACTGCAAGACAAGAGGGAAGTTCGACGAAAGGAAAATTCTTTCAACGTTCACAGTTCACCGTTAACTAAGTGGTTTCCTTCACCACGCTGACCGTCCATAGCTTTTTGATTACGGTAATTCAAGTTGCGGATAATTTGATATAAGATTATGAGTATAAGGTATTGAGACTACGAACCGTTCTCAATACCCAATACATATCATCTTAATACATTTTTTTGAACACAAAATCATCAGTCAATAATTATTCGCAACTTG
>CAKZSH010000271.1 GCA_937918905.1 uncultured Saprospiraceae bacterium | reverse complement strand
TACATGTATCCAAAATTATTCGAACCGTCAAGCGAAGCGTCCGTCCACCGTCAAGTGAAACGACCGTCTACCGTGATTTTTTTCCCCAATTATCCTTATTTTTGCAAAAAAATTAAACCATATAAAACTTTAGAATATGTCACAAGGAAATGGAAGTACGACCCACGCTGGAGCAAGTGCTCGCGAAGATCGATTTCAAGGACACGATTATTACAATATTGATGAATTGTTGAATGACGATCATTTATTGGCTCGTGATGCTGTAAGAGATTGGGTCAAACAAGAGGTAAGTCCTATCATTGAAGATTATGCCAATCGGGCAGAATGCCCTACTCATTTATTTAAAGGATTAGCTGATATCGGAGCCTTTGGCCCTAGCCTTCCTGCAAAATATGGATGCGGAGGAATGGACGAAATTGCCTACGGAATCATCATGCAAGAATTGGAAAGAGGAGACTCTGGAATTCGATCAATGGCTTCAGTTCAAGGCTCATTGGTCATGTATCCAATTTATCGATTTGGTTCTGAGGAGCAAAAAATGAAGTATTTGCCAAAACTAGCAAGTGGCGAATTAATCGGCTGTTTTGGATTAACAGAACCAGACCACGGTTCCAATCCAAGTGGTATGATTACCAACATTAAAGATGATGGCGATGCATATATTTTGAATGGTGCTAAAATGTGGATTACCAATTCTCCAGTTGCAGATATTGCAGTTGTTTGGGCAAAAAATGAAGAAGGTCGTATCAAAGGTTTGATTGTAGAAAAAGGAATGAAAGGATTTTCTACACCAGAGATTCATGGAAAATGGAGTCTTCGTGCATCCATTACAGGAGAACTTGTCTTTGAAGATGTACGAGTTCCTAAATCAAATGTACTTCCTGAAGTGGAAGGATTGAAAGGCCCTTTATCCTGTTTGTCAAAAGCAAGATATGGAATTGCTTGGGGAGCAATTGGAGCGGGAATGGATTGTTATGATTCTGCTTTGAGATATTCGCAGGAGCGTATTCAATTTGGAAAACCTATCGGTCAATTTCAATTGACGCAAAAGAAATTAGCAGAAATGATTACTGAATTGACCAAAGCTCAATTACTCGCTTGGCGATTAGGTACACTAGCTAATGTAGGTAAAGCGACTCCTGCACAAATCTCTATGGCAAAAAGAAATAATGTTCATATGGCACTAGAAATCGCAAGAGAAGCACGACAAATTCATGGCGGAATGGGTATCACTAACGAGTACCCTATCATGCGACATATGATGAATTTGGAGACCGTACTCACTTATGAAGGTACACATGATATTCACTTACTCATCACAGGTATGGATGTAACTGGATTGAATGCTTTTAAATAAAATTGGTGATTCGAGATTAGTAACTGGTGATTCGTTCTACAATTTACCAGTTACTAGTTACCAATCACTAAGCTCGAAGTTGTAACAATTTCACACTCAAAACGTGTTTAAGTGTATCTTTTTTTAAAAAAATAACTGTACTTTAGAATTTCCTATCGCACATTTATTTTTTTCAAAAAACACTTAAACACGTTTTTTTAGTTAATGAAAACTTAAACTTTTATAGAAATCTGAGTTTTTATGTAAATTTCCAGTACCACCACTAAACAAAAACAGTCTACTTTTACGTTCTTAACTGAGAAAAAACTTAAAGAAGTAAAATATGTCCAAACGAATTTTTATAGCTTGTCTAGTTATCATGCTCTTTTCACTTGAACAGAGTTCAGCTCAAAATGCGATCCGATTAAATAATCCTTCATTTGAAGATATGGCTCGTCCAGGAATACCGCCTCGAGGATGGTTTGACTGTGGTCGAATCAATTTCCCAAATGAAACACCACCTGATGTTCATCCAGAAAAAACTGACAATCCAACTTTTGAAGTAACTACTGCTCCTCAAGATGGAGATACTTATTTAGGTATGGTGGTTAGAGAAAATGATTCATGGGAGTCTGTAGCTCAAAGGTTGACCTCTCCAATGTATGCTGACCAATGCTATACTTTTAGTATTCATTTATCAAGATCAGATACTTACAAAAGTTCCATTCGAGGATCAGATCGAAAGGTTAATTTTACAGAACCTTTAAAATTAAGAATTTGGGGCGGAACTGGTTACTGCGAAAAAAGAGAACTTTTAGGTGAAAGTGATTTAGTAAAAAATACAGATTGGAAAAAATTTGATTTTAAATTTGAACCTAAGCAAAGGACTACCTACATTATTTTAGAAGCTTTTTTCAAAACGCCAAGGTTAACTCCTCCAAACGGAAATCTATTGTTAGATAATGCTTCCGTAATTCAACCAATTCCTTGCGATGAAGAAATTCCTTTAGTAAAAAAACCAGAAGTAGAAATCACAAATCCTCCTACCGCTCGTAAAAGTGTTACCAAAAATACTTTCAAATTATTGGCAAAAGTGATGAACATTGAGCGTAGCAAAAAAATAATTGTAAAGGTAAATGGAAAAAATAATCGAGATTTTTCATTTAATCCAACTACTAATAATTTACAAGTAAATGTAAGTCTTAGAGAAGGAGTTAATGAAATTTCCATTCGTGCTGCCAATTCTGCTGGTAATGCAAAAGATCAAGCTACCCTAATATATGAACCACTTACTCAAGACCCCATGGCTCAAAATAAGCCTAAACCTAAAAAAACCGAGATGGAAAAAATCTTAGATAAGTTAGACGAAGGGGAAACTATAAAGGTGGATAAACTTTTCTTTGATATTGACTCGTATGCTATCAATGATATTTCAAAACCTGGACTCGATGAAATTTATGAATTTATGAATAATAATTCATTAGTGAAAGTTGAAATTGGAGGTCATACAAATCAACGCTGTCAGACAGATTATTGTAATGAATTGTCCACTAACCGTGCAAAAGCGGTTGTAGATTATTTGGTCAAAAAAGGAATTCCTTCAAATAGACTTACTTTTAAGGGATATGGTAAAACTAAACCTATAAAATTTGGAAATTCAGGGCAAAAAAAGAATCAAAGAGTTGAAATAAAAATCACTAGTAAAAATGGTTGATTTTAGTATTGAGATTTTCTTAAATAAGTGCTTTAACATTATAGAAAATCTCAATACCCAATACTCACAATCTCAAATCTATTCTTAACCTTCTGTTAAAAAATATAAAAGCGTTGAAAGATGATGTATCTTTCAACGCTTTTTTAGTCTAAACTTTTGAATACATTTTTATGTTTTCAACTTTGAGAAAACCTTAATTACATCAATGAAAGAACTTCTTTTCGAAAAAAATACGACTTCCTTCCTCATTAAAGATATGTTCGCTTTTAAAAGAAAAGCATTTGCATGGGCTGCTCAATTTGAAATAGTCAGCTACCTCGACAATAATCAATATTTTAATAAAAAATATTCAGGCTTCGAAAACCTCCTAGCTGTTGGCGCAGAAGATCAAATATTAACTTCTCCAAAAACTAAAATCAAAGGGAAAACTTTCTCCCCTGCTAGCGGGGATTGGAAGGTGGATTCACAATCCTTTGAGCTTTTAAAAAAATTCCACAACGAAAAAAAAGGTTGGCTTTTCGGTTTCTTAACCTACGACCTTAAAAACGAAACAGAAGATTTATCTTCCAATAATTTCGACGGTATTGAACTTCCAGATTTACATTTTTTTCAACCTAAAATCGTAATAGAATTTTTAGAAAACCGGCCTGCCGATCAGGCAGGAGAAATTCGCATTCATTCAAAAGATAAAAACGCAGTAAGTATTTTTGAAAAAATAAATCAAACATCAGGTTTTAGTTCAAAAGTTTTTTCCAATAAAAAAATCCAAAAGAAATACATCAAAAATCGTATTTCGAAAAAGGAATATTTAGAAACGCTTTCAAAAATAAAATCCCACATCAGCAAAGGTGATATTTATGAAATGAATTTCTGTCAAGAATTCTATATCGAAGATATTGACCTTGATCCATATATTTTATTTGAAAAATTTAATACCGTAGGCAAAGCACCTTTTGCTGCTTTTTATAAATTTAAAAACAAATATATTCTCTGCGCAAGTCCTGAACGTTTTTTAAAAAAAGAAGGTCAAAAACTAATCACTCAACCCATCAAAGGAACCATCAAAAGAGGAACAACCTCGCAAGAAGATGAACAATTACAACAACAACTTTACAACTCTCCCAAAGACCGTTCTGAAAATGTAATGATTGTCGATTTAGTGCGAAATGATTTAGCCCGAAGTTGCAAAGCTGGTTCTGTAAAAGTGGAAGAGCTTTTTGGAATTTATCCCTTCGAGCAAGTTCATCAAATGATTTCTACCGTCGTTGGCGAACTTAAAGAGGACGTTCACTTCGTAGATGCTATCAAAAATGCTTATCCAATGGGTTCTATGACCGGTGCTCCAAAAATCAGAGCAATGGAACTCATTGAAGAATTTGAAAAAACAAAACGAGGACTTTACTCTGGCACAATTGGTTATATCAAACCTAATGGAGATTTTGATTTCAATGTAATTATTCGAAGCATGATTTATAATAAGGATAAAAAATATTTGTCTTATCAAACTGGTGGAGCAATCGTTTTTGATTCCAATCCTGAAGGAGAATATGAAGAATGTTTATTGAAAGCGAAGGGGATGATGGAGACTTTTTTTTAACCACGGAGGCATGGAGAATGGACACGGAGAACATGGAGAAATACTCTTTTTTCTCCGTGTCCATTCTCCATACCTCCGTGGTAATTAAATCATAAATACTTCCTAACTTTACCCCATGCAAAAAAACAAATCAAGGCGAGTCGAAATCCTAGAAAAATCCGCCATTCTTTTTCATAAAAAAGGTTACTCTGCTACTTCTATGCGAGATATAGCCAAAGCTATGAATATGGAATCTGCTAGTCTTTACAATCATATAAAATCTAAACAAGAAATACTTCAAGCAATTTTATTACCACTTGCACATCGCTACACCAAAGGCATCGAAGAAATTGTCAATTCTCCGCTCACTTCCATTCAACAACTAGAACGCATCATTGCCGACCAAGTAAGAATTACTATTGAAAATACAGATAGCGTTTCTTTGATTCCTAATGAGTGGGTACATTTGAAAAATAAAAGTGAAAAAGACAAAAGTGAAAAAGACGCACTAAAAGAATTTTTGCAGTTGCGTAATTTCTATGAAAAAGAATTTAAGACCGTTTTTAAGAAATGTATCAAGGATGGGTATTTAAGAAAAGTAAACGTGGATATTGCAATATTTTCGATTTTATCTACTTTACGTTGGTTATATTCTTGGTATTCAAAAAATAGGAATATCAATTCTTTAGTTCTTGAAACTGAATTGATAAATAATTTAATAGGAGGACTAAAAAAGACGTAAATTTTACTTTTCCAAAACTCATTTTACGATTTAAATCAAAAAATCGTTAATTTGCATTCCTAAATAGAAAACATACTAACTTCATTAATTTTCCTTCCCAAAAATACAAAATTCCAATTTGTAAACAGATTCATTAACACACACACTTTTTTTTAGAAAACATACATAACCATTCACATGAGAAACATTTTTTATGGCGTCATTGCTATAGGCTTACTTTTGTTTTTACAAACTAGTATTTACGCCAATCCTACACCTGATTGCAAGCCCTTCGTCCAAATCAAATCTATCAAAGGAAATTACATTCCACAACTCAATGGCAACATTGAAACACTCGAAAAATTCCTTCTTGAATTGGCAGAACAAAATGCTAATTATTGCCAAATTTCCTTAAAAATTGATTTTAAAAAAGGTCTGAAAACTAAGCAGACTATCACGCATGGAAAACTCAAGTATAATGAAAAATTATACTTGGAAGTGCAATATTTTTCACCTTCTTACGAGGTGGTCATTGAAAATTCTGATGGAGAAATTTTACATGAAGTAGAATTAGGCAAAGAATTAAAATCAATCGAATATTCCAATCCAATATTCGATAATCATGATGCACTTTACGCAGAATGGCGACAAATTCGAGAAACAAATTTTACTCAACTAGAAAAAGATGAAAATAACTTTCACGCGCTAATTAATTTTTTAAAAACTGAAAATGGAATGAGTAGTTCAGAAAATAAATCATTGGCAATGAATGATGCAAAAGAAATTTTAGTAGCAAAAGGAGAACCTCAAAAATTGGAAGAAAAAGAAAACAAAACTCAACCTACTCAAAAAAAGAAAAGAAAAAAAAGAAGGAAAGATTCCAAAGCAAAAACAAAAAAGAAGGAAATCGAAAAATCCATAACCCAGTCAAATCAAAAAAGGAATACATCAAAAACGGAGAGCAATAACAATTCAACATCGAATGAAGCGAAAAAAGAATTAAAGGGAACCGAAAAAAACCAAACTCAACTAAATCAAAAAAATAACAGATCAAAAACAGAGAATTCAACATCGAATGTAGTAAAAGAAGAATTAAAGGAAATCAAAAAAATAAAACCTCAGCCAAATCAAAAAAAGAATACATCAAAAACGGAAAGGGTTGAATCTAAAGAAAACAAAACTATTGATTCTAAAGAAAATTCGATTTCAATTACATCAATTGAAAGAAAAAAAACGAATCCAAGTCAACCTCAAAAATCATCCGAACCTCGCGAAATTATTGCTGATGATGATTTGTTTAGAAGTGTTGATGTGATAGAACCATTGGCAGAAATGATTCGGTTTGATTTTCCTTATGGGAAAAAATATAAGGTAATTAACGAAAGTGATTTTTCTGTAAAAATAAATACAGGGCGAGAAAATGGGAAAGTTTTTGATAACAATACCCTCAAACCAAAGCAAGAAAAACGGGTTAAAAATAAATTTAAATCTGGAGATTGGTATTCCGTTATGTATACAGAAAAATTGCATGAAAAAGATATTAACAATTATAAAAAAGATATTAAATCTATTTTATCGGATTTGAAAATTTCAGAACACGAAAACAATTTTTTCAAAATGTCTGAACAATTAATTCCTAATCTTGATATCATAACGAACGAAAATCCACTCGCTGACCACTCACAAGCAAAAAAAGTGGAGGTAAAATTTCAAGAATTTATTAACGAAAAAAACATTGAAGTTTTCAAAGAAGATCAGCAGCAAGAAGCAGCAACTCAACTCAAATCATTGCTTACTTTAATTATACAATCGCACCAATTATTTCATTATTATAAATATACAGTTGGGTCTTCAGCACCACGTCGACCTGTAAATCAATTACCAAGGTTTCGAAAAAACTAGTTTTACAAAATCGAAAACAAAAAAATAATGCTTTATAAAAGCATTATTTTTTTGCTAATTTAACTAACAATTGTTAGTTTTATACAACATTTTGATCGTATAAAAGTTATAATACTAATGAGCGATAAATTTCATAAAATAAAAGTTTCTGAAATTGAGAAATCAACTCCTGATTGTTCAATTATCAGCTTCGATATTCCAAAAGAATTGCAAGGACAATTTGCCTTTAAGCAAGGACAATATTTAACCTTACAAACTCAAATCAATGGAGAGGAAGTAAGGAGAAGTTATTCCCTTTGTTCTAGCCCATTGGATAATGAATGGAAAGTAGGCATCAAAAAAATAGAAGACGGAAAATTTTCCACCTTCGCAAATGATGTTTTAAAAGTTGGTGATGAATTAGAAGTCATGCCGCCCAATGGAAAATTTTATGTGGAAGTAGATAAGGCTAAGCAAAAAAATTATATTGCCTTTGCAGCAGGAAGTGGAATTACTCCTATTTTTTCCATCATCAAAACACATCTTCTAGCAGAACCAAATTCAACATTTAAATTATTCTATATTAATCAAAGAGTTCAATCCATTATTTTAAAGGAAGAACTCGAAGCTTTGAAAAATTCATTTATGAATCGTTTGGAAGTATTCTATTTCCTCACCAAAGAACATCGTAGTGTACCTTTATTAAAAGGAAGATTGAATGAAGAGAAAATGAATATCATTTTTAAAACGATTTGCGACGTCACTCGTATAGATGAATACTTCAGTTGCGGTCCAGAGAAAATGATTCTCATGATCCGTGATTTCTTACTAGAGAAAGGAGTTGAAAAAAATAAAATTCATTTTGAATTATTCGGTACCGCAGGAACTGATAACGAAGCAAAGAAAAAAGTAGCCAAAACCTTCAAAGGAAAAGTTGCAGACATTACCATCCTAGAAGGTGGAAAAAGTATGAACTTTAAAATAGAACAAGGTTCTGACAACATCCTGGATGCCGCATTAAAGAATGCTGCCGATTTACCCTTCGCTTGCAAAGGAGGCGTATGCTGTACTTGTCGAGCAAAATTAATTGAAGGAAATGTAGAAGTTTTAGTAAATTATGGACTCGAAGAAGAAGAAATTGAACAAGGTTATATTTTAACCTGTCAAGCAATCCCAACAAGTGAAAAAGTTGTAGTTGATTTCGATACTTAAGCCCCCGACCCCTAAAGGGGAGTTTTGGGTTTCCCTTCGAAATAGGAAAGTTTAAATTTAATAATGTAAACTCCTAAAATAGCTTTAGGGAAATGTTTCCCTGCGTTATTCGAGCGGGAGTGCAAGGGCGAAAAATGTGGGTGCGGGAGCAGCACGGAGTTAGGCATTTTTTTCGCCGAGAATTTTAGCGAAGCGTTACTTTTTTTCGAATGAAAAAGTAAGTCGCCGAAGGCAAACGCAACAAAAAACCACAATCTAAAAAATTAAAAACAAAGTTAAAATGCAAAATAAAGAATATCCAATCTGGGAAGTATTCATCCGAAGCAAAAACGGATTAGAACACCGCCACGTCGGAAGCCTCCACGCAGCCGATGCAGAAATGGCAATGGAAAACGCAAGAGACGTTTACACCCGAAGACAAGAAGGCGTAAGTATTTGGGTCGTTGAATCCAACAACATCACCGCTTCCAATCCAGAACACCAAGGAGAACTTTTTGAACCAGCAAAAGATAAAGTATATCGTCATCCTACATTTTATGAATTGCCAATAGAATTAAAACACATGTAATTTAACGGTGAACGTTTAACTGTGAACTGTGAATTTTAGGACGGTGATCGAATAGACTTGTGTATTTTCTTTTTTTCAAAAACAATTAACGTGAAAGATAAATTATACGAATACATTCTAATGCTTGGAGACAACTCGATGATTCTTGGACATCGACTTTCCGAATTATGTGGACATGGCCCAAGCTTAGAAACAGATATAGCTTTAACCAATATTTCCCTTGACCTATTCGGACAAGTAAGAAGTTATTTTCAATATGCAGCCGAACTCAAAGGTGACGGCGCAACAGAAGATACGATTGCTTCACTTCGTTTCGACAGAGATTTTCGAAATGTAATTTTAGTAGAACAACCCAATACAGATTTTGCATATGTTATTGGACGTCAGTTTTTATTCGATGCATTTCACCTTCCGCTTTTGGAGCAATTGATGAATAGTAATGATGAGACCATTGCAGCCATTGCAGCTAAGTCAATTAAAGAAAGTCGATACCATTTACGTTTTTCTTCTTCTTGGGTAAAACGATTGGGTGACGGAACAGAAGAAAGTCATCAAAGAATGCAAGCTGCTATCAATCATTTATTTCCATTCGTGAGTGAATTATTTCGAGAAACTAAAATCGAAAAGGAAATGAAAGAATTGGGTATCGGAGCAGACTTAAGTTTAATAAAAACATCTTTTAACCAAAAGATTAAAGAAGTCTTTGAAGAAGCTACTTTAGAAATTCCAGATACACCATCACGACAAACAAATGGTAAAACGGGAATACATACCGAACAAATGGGCTTTATCCTTGCAGAATTTCAATACATGCAAAGAGCATATCCCAACATGACTTGGTAAGTTTTTTAATTGAAAATGAAAAATTAATAATTGAAAATGTCGAATACTGTTGAGTTGAAAAATATTGAAGCGTTGTTGAGGGAAGTGACAGATCCTGAGATTCCTGTTTTATCTATTATGGATATGGGAGTGGTGAGGGATATTGAACAAAACGGCAAAGCATTGTTAGTAAAAATAACTCCAACCTACTCAGGATGTCCAGCAATGGATACTATTGCAACTGACATAAAATTAAAAATGGATGCAGCAGGTTTTGATACTACCGTAAAACTAGTGTTAGCTCCTGCATGGACAACAGATTGGATTACCGAAAATGGTCGAAGAGAATTAGAAAAATATGGAATCGCTGCTCCACTCGACGAAACCTCTGATAAGCATGCCTTGATTGATGGAAAAAGAATTGTCAAGTGTACCAACTGTGGTTCCACCAACACTAAAATGGTCAGTCAATTTGGTTCAACTGCTTGCAAAGCATTATTCCAATGCGAAGATTGTCTAGAACCATTCGATTATTTTAAATGCCTTAAGTAATTGAAAATGGAGAATTATTCGTAATTCGTATTTTCTGTTTATGGAAATCTTCAATTCTCCATTTTTAACTTTCAATTATTTTTCATGTCAAAACAAGACCAACTCGCCGAAGCAGTTTTTAATAAAATGATGTCCAAAGACTATTGTAGTCAATGGATGGGCATCGAACCCATTTTCCTAAAAGAAGGACATTGTAAAATAAAAATGACAGTCAAAAAAGACATGCTCAATGGTCATGGAATTTTACATGGCGGCATTGCATTTACATTTGCAGATAGTGCATTTGCGTTCGCTTCCAATTCGTATGGACGAATTGCGGTTTCGATAAATGGAAGTATGAGTTATGCAAAATCCGCTAAAGAAGGCGATGTCTTATTTGCGGAAGCTAAACCTCTAAATGTTACTCATAAAACTGCAGATTTCGATGTCAATGTGATGAATGAAGCAGGTGAGATTTATTACTTTTTTAGAGGAACAGTTTATCGTAGCAGCAAAATGGTTATCGAATAAAACGTAGCTGCGGGTTAAAACCTGCAGCTACGTATAACGCAAAAAACGCGTTTCAAATCGAAATAGCATTCGAGCGTAATTTTTCCAAATACGCTTCCTTCTCCGCATCCCGATAAAATAAATTCATCGTTTCAAACGGAATAATCCTTCCATCTTTATGAACAATGTGTACACATGATTTTTTTATCGCTCGTACATCAAAATTATAGGCATCAATAAAGTTCATAATGATGATTCGAAATAAATTTCCATACCCCAAGTTCGGCGCAGAAATTTCTGGCAGACAACAAAGAATAGATTTCAAATCATTATCCACTACCGACTCCACAGAATTCCCAGTACTAAACATTTGAATCATATGTTCATGCAATTGTTCATCCTGTTCATACACAATTGTATTTTTACTATTATTCAATAACTGTTCAGGATCAATCATATGCGTAAGAGGAAAAACTTTGTCCTCCATTTTTAAAGCATAGCCCATCACCAATGCATCAGGATTGCAAGGAACTGGAACTAAATCATTTGGAGAAAAAATATCCGTTTGTTCCAAAATCGAAGACCGTACTTCTGTCAATGTCAACCGATCTTTTGCAGGGTCAAAATTATCTACTCGGCCAGCAATTTGAGTAGGTTGAAAAGTAACCCCACGAACGCAAGGTTGCTTCAATGCAAACTCAATTATTTTTCCAATCTCATCATCATTCAATCCTTTTTGTAAAGTCACTACCAATGTGGTCGAAAGATTTAAACGATTCAAATGTTCCAAAGCTTTCATCCGAACATCTGTCAAATCTTTACCTCGCAAACTCATCAAGGCCTCAGGTTTAAAAGAATCAAATTGCAAATATACTTCAAAGTCAGGCATATAGGTTGCCAACTTTTTTGCAAATTCAAAATCTTTTGCAATCCGAACACCATTAGTATTTAACATCAAATGCCGAATCGGTTTTGACTTTGCAATATCCATTATTTCAAAAAACTGAGGATGAATAGTTGGTTCGCCACCACTTATTTGAATCACATCAGGTTCACCTTCATTGGCAACAATGATATCAAACATCCATTCAATTTCTTCTAAGGTTCGATGCCTTCCATGTGTAGGCGAAGACTCGGCGTAACAAGTGGGACATTTGAGATTGCAACGGTCAGTTACTTCAATTAAAGTCAAACAAGAATGCTGCTCATGGTCAGGACAAAGACCACAATCGTAAGGACAACCGTATTTGGTCTTTGTATTAAAAGTCTTAGGGTATTCGGAGGCTTTATTGAAGTTTCGAATGTTTTTATAGTATTCAATATCGGTTGCGATGAGGACTTTTTGACGACCATGTTCAGGACATCTTTTGAGCATAAAAACTTGTTCGTCTTCAAAAATAATTTTTGCATCGACTCTCCGTAAACATTCATGACAAAGGCTCAATGTGAAATCGTAATAAGTGTATTTTGCTTCTTTCATAGCATTTTATTTTTAAGCTTCGTTTGTATTTTCAGAAACAGGTGGGCACATAGAATAAACAATCAAAACCAAAATCGCTGCCCAAGTCATCAACCGAATATCAATATAAAAAGTCCGAAATTCTCCTAAAAATAATTCCGCACTCATCATCAAATAACTTATTCCTAATACAAAAAGAAAAATTTTATCCCTCTTTGGAAGTTCTCCAAGATGTCCATGCGTTTTAATTTTTTTATAAAAAAAATAAATCAAATAAACCGCAGCAGGATAAATATAAAAGTACGCATAATTTTGTTGGTGGGGAAAAAGGAAAGGGGTCACTAAAAACAAATACCCCATTTCCCAAAGTCGATGCAAATTAGATTTTGCTTTTTGAAAAGGCATTGTTCTCAAAAAATATAAAGTAAAAACGACCACGAATAATCGCAATCCATTTGTAATAAAAATAACCGTTTCTTGCGAAAATTGAGTTAAAAATATCGGACGGGTTTCTCCTTTTTGACTATGAAATAATGCAGTAACCAATGAAGCAAAACCTGCTCTAGAAAAATCCAATGTATTTTCTTTTTGAGAAGGATTGATTCCGTTCCACCATTCTCCCAACAAAAAAGTATTGTACTCCCAACCAATAAAAATGGCTGGAACAAATAAAAGTGCAATCCAAAAAATCGTTGCACTCACAGCACCTTTCCAATATCCTCGATAAATCAAATACGGAAAAATAATGATGGGCATAATTTTAATATTGATACCCAAAGCAATCAACGCTCCGCCTTGCCATTCCTTATTTTTTAAAATCCATTCCATACCTTGAAGGCCCAAATAAACCATCATAATCGTAATCTGGTGATAGTGTAAATTATCCCGAATTCCTTGCACACATGCAATCACACTTAACCAAAAAAGTAATCGTTGAGTAAAAACTGGTAGCATTTTTATTTCTAACCAATCGCTTAATATTTCCCAAATTCGATAAAAGAAATAAACATTTAAAATAAGCCATAACAATGTAACTACATATTCAGGCAAGTACGTAAACGGATGCAACAAAACGGCAAAAAATGGGCTGTAATAATAATGAAGCCAACCTTGGTAGATTTTAGTGTAGAGATTTTCTCCAAGAGCAATATCTTCCGCAGCTGTGAAAAAAATATTAAAATCACATTGTCGAAATGCCTCAATAATCAAAAAAATAGCTAGCGCAATCAACGCTACTATTTTAAATTGATGATAAGATATTTTGAGGATTTGCTTCATTTGGCAAATTTAAACTTTAGATTGTATATTTTTACACTTCAATTTAGTCACCACTTAAAATTCTATTTCTAGAATATGCTTATAAAAACTAGAGGCATCATTTTCCGTGCAATTAAATACTCTGAAACAAGTATCATTACCGATATTTTCACAGAGAAAAAAGGACTCCGCACCTACATCATTAGCGGAGTTCGAAAAAAGAACGCACGGGTGAGTGCAAGTCTTTTGCAAGTGATGTCGTTGGTTGATTTGGTTGTTTATCATCGAGATGATAAAGACATGACTCGAATCAAAGAAATCAAAGCTGCCCATGTTTATCAATCTTTACCTTTTGATATTACAAAAATTTCGGTTGGACAATTTATGTTAGAATTGACTCGAAAAGCCATTCGAGAGCCAGAAGAGAATCTTCCTTTGTTTGAATTTGTCTATCATCATTTCCAATTTTTAGATGAGACGCAACTTCCCTTTTCTAATTTACATCTATACTTTATGTTGAAGTTGACGGGGTATTTGGGTTTTATGCCAAGTGATAATTTTTCTAAAAATAATCCATTCTTCGATTTGCGAGAAGGAATGTTCGTTCGAGAAAGAGCGATGCATGGCTATTTTTTGGATGAAGAAAAAAGTGAATTGGTTCATGAATTTTTAAATAAAAAATTAATGGAAATTCATAAAATCAAAATGACTAGAGCAACTCGTAAAGAACTACTTCGCAAGTTGATCATCTTTTACCGATTGCATATTGAAAATTTCTCTGATTTGAATTCGCATCAGATTTTGGAAGAGGTGTTGGAGTAGTTATATTCTAGTTTGCCAGCTTTCAGGATTCCGACTAGTATGAAAAACAGCGATAATTAGAACCGTTGTTTTTGTTGGAAAATAAATAATTACATATGGAAAAGTACTGAGTTGGGCTTGACGACATTCATCAGAAATCTCAGCAAATAAGAAAGGATTATTTAAAATTTTATCTCTAGTATCTGTATAATCTTTTAAAAATTGAGTGGCTAGTTTTTTACCCCCTTTTTGAAGATACCAATTTAATGGCTTCGTCTAGTTCAGTATTAGCTTTTTTGTGTAGACTATAATTGGAGACCATACTTTTCAATTAATTTTTTCTCCGCTTCCAATCCTGATATTGCAGATGAAGGGTCTTTTTTAAATTCAGCTAATCTTGTCTCAATTTCTTTTTTTTGAGCTTCACTTAGCTGAAAACCATTACTTTCATCTTTTTGTTTGAGAGCCTCAATAATAAATTGAGCAAAATCAAATAAATCCGATTTTTCTAACTTTAAAGCCTCTGATTTTAGAGCATCTAAACTCATAATTATAATGTTTTTTATTAAAAATAACCTTATTTCGACAAAAATTCAAATGTAAATAAAACTTATAAATGGAATGAAAAATTCTATAATTTTATTTTTTTATAAAAAACGAATAATCAATAACTCCCATCGAATAATCATTCTGTATTTCGAAAATATAATAATAACCTAATTTTGTAATCGTAATTAACGAATTTATTACTTGTATTACACACAATGGAAGATTATTAAAATTCGTTTCACCTTTTCGATATTTTGGATTATATCTATAAATAAAAAGTATAAAAGAAAAACCTCAAATGAGCGACGATAATACCAATATCAACTTTCCAGAACCTCCAACTCCTCCACAAGGGGAACCATCGGCAATTAGGGCGTTTTTCCAAAAACATATCGTGGAAAGAACCTTAGCGATAAAAGATCGATTTATGGCTTGGGTTGCAGCCAATCCAAGAGGCCGATGGGCATTTAAATTATTTGGAGGAATGGCAGCGGCAGGAGTTTCTTTTGTTCTGATTTTGGTGTTTTTAGTTTGGGTGGGAGCCTTTGGGAAAATTCCTACTAAGCAAGATTTGAAAAATATTGAAAATCACACGGCCTCCGAAGTTTATTCTACAGATCAAAAATTATTAGGAAAATACTTTAAAGAAAATCGGGTCAATGTTGAAATGGATGAAATTTCTAACCATTTTAAAAATGCCTTGGTTGCAACTGAGGATGCTCGATTTTTTGAACATCGAGGAATTGATGTTCGAGCATGGGGAAGAGTTTTTGTAAAAACTATTTTGATGCAAGACATGTCAGGCGGAGGCGGAAGTACGATCAGTCAGCAGTTGGCAAAAAATCTTTTTAAAAGAAAAGATTATAGGTTTCTCAAAATTCCAATCATCAAAATTCGAGAAATGATAATTGCTCGTCGTTTGGAAAACACCTATTCCAAAGAAGAGTTATTGGCACTTTATCTAAACACCGTTCCTTTCAGTAAAAATATTTATGGCGTTCAAGTAGCTTCTAAACAATTTTTTAACACTACTCCTACAAATATTAAAATTGAACAAGCGGCCACAATCGTCGGTACGTTAAAAGCAAATACTTATTACGACCCTGTCAAAAATCCAGAGAATGCGCTACTACGTAGAAATACAGTTTTAGGGCAAATGAAAAAATACAAATACATTTCCCAAACTGAATTTGATTCTTTAAAACAGATTCCTTTGGAAGTAGATTATCATGGAGAAAATCGAAACCAAGGATTGGCAACTCACTTTCGAGAGTACGTTCGACGAACGGTTGAAAAAGATTTAGAATTTTATAAAAAACCGAATGGAGAGAAATATGACTTGTACACAGATGGTCTAAAAGTTTTTACAACAATAGATTCCCGTATGCAGAAATATGCAGAAGATGCGATGAGTTCGCACCTCGCAAAGTTGCAAAATGATTTTGATAAACATTGGAAAGGAAAAAAACCTTGGGGTGATGATAATGTAATTTTAAAAGAAGTAAAAAAGAGTCGTAGATACAAACGCCTAAAAGATGCAGGAAAAACCGAAAAGGAAATCAAAACTATTTTTGACCAAAAAGTAAAAATAAAAATCTTTACATGGAAAGGTGAGACGGTAAAAGAGATGACTCCTTTGGATTCTGTCAAGCATTATTTCAGTATGCTCAATGCAGGTTTTATGGCAATGGAACCTCAAACTGGAAATATCAAAGCATGGATTGGCGGAACGAATTACAAATATTTTCAGTACGATCATGTGATTCAAGCGAAGCGTCAAGTAGGTTCTACTTTTAAACCTATTGTGTATTCAGCTGCATTGAAAAATGGTTTTCGTCCATGCGATTATGTCAATAATCGGTTGGTAATTTATTCAGATTACGAAGACTGGAAACCTGAAAATTCTGATGGCGTTTACGGAGGTGCATATTCGCTTCGTGGCGCATTGACTAAATCTGTCAACTCAGTTGCGGTTGATTTAATCATGCAAACTGGAATCGATTCTGTTCGAAACTTAGCGCAACAAATGGGTGTAACAAGTGATATTCCAAAAGTACCTGCCATCGCACTTGGCGCAGTTGATGTCTCATTGTATGAAATGATTAAAGTCTATGGAACCCTTGCCAATAAAGGGGTGCGACCTGAACCACAATTTTTATTACGAATTGAAGATAGCGAAGGGAACATTATTATTGATTATGAAAATGAAGAAAAAGAACCATTCGAAAGAGTGCTCGATGAAGATTACGCAACCATCATGACGAACATGATGCAGTCCGTAGTGGACAGCGGAACGGCTCGACGACTTCGTGTAACATACAATTTACAAAATGATATTGCAGGCAAAACTGGAACGACTCAATCACATGCTGATGGGTGGTTTATTGGATTTACACCTAATCTTGTTGCGGGTGCTTGGGTAGGTGGAGAATCTCCAAAAGTACATTTCCGAACAATTAGTTTGGGACAAGGTGCGAATACTGCATTGCCTATTTTTGGAAAATTTATGCAGAAGGTTTACAAGGATCCTAAGTTTAGAAAAATGCAAGAAGCGAAATTTGATAGCTTAGATTTTGGAACTTTTTTAGAAATGGATTGCCCACCATATTTGGAAGAAGAACCAATTGCGGAAGAGCTTATCGAAGAGGAAGAAATTATTGATGACGAACGAATTCCTCTTGACGATATTCTAGATGTTTTTAAACGAAGAAAAAGGAAAAAACAAAAAGAAGAGGACGACCAACGTGTAGTTAATATTAAACCTGGTCAAAGAGAACGTGAAGCAGAAAAACGAAAACGTGAAGAATCCGAACGGATTAGAAAAAAGAATGAAAAGACGAAAAAGAAACGAGAAAAAGCAGCAAAGAAAAAGGCTCGAAAGAAAAAACGACAGGAGCGTTGGGAGAAATTATTTGGGAAGAAAAATTAGGGGAGTTTTTTTAGCCGCAGATTTACGTTGATTTTTTTATGATTGTCGAAAAACGTGTTATAGAAAAATCATATGTAATCTGTGGAAATCTGCGACTAAAAAACTATTTCAACTTTTCCTTTAAAAACTCCAACGCCATTGCATTCGCTTCTTGAGCAGCAGCTTCCACATATCGAGGGCTACTTGGATTTGCAAACGCATGATCGGCATCGAAAATTTTATATTTAAAATTCTTTCCCGTTGCCTTTGCCAATGCATCAAATTTTTTCACTACATCAGGATTAATCCATCCATCTTTTTCTCCAAAAATTCCTAAAACATCTGCTTTCAAAGGTTCAAGTTCATCTGCTTTTTGCACAGGGCTTCCATAATAAATCACACAACCTGCGCCTTGCTCACCCAACATGATAGAAGATTGCAACGACCAACCTCCTCCAAAACACCAACCAATTGTTGCAATTTTTGCATCTGTTCCAATCATTTTTATTGCACCTTCAATGATTGCTTTTGCACGCTCATTTTTAACTGCTTTCATGTATTTTCCAGCATCGTCTGGATTATCAGCTACCTTTCCATCATAGAGATCTAGTGCCATTACATTAGTATTGGGAAGTGCTTCGTGTAGGCGTTGTGCCTCTCTTTTGATATGGTCATTTAAACCATACCATTCATGGATAACGAAAAGGTAGTTTTTTCCTCCATCTTTAGCTTTTAAAAAATAGGCGCTTGCTTCTTCTCCATCAGTAGCTGGGTAATTGATGGTGATACCATTGGCATTAAAGTCAATCTTTTCAGGCGTTTCATGTTTGTCTCGAAAGTCCTTATCATCTGCATTTTCTGCAAATTTTTCAGTAGCTCCTTTTTCAGTAGATTTATTTTCTCCACAAGTGAAAAGAAGGAAACTTAGGAGTGTCAAAAGAATTATTTTTTGGAACATAATTTTGAGATTTTTATTTTTTTAAAAAAATGAAATTAAGTAATTCTTCAGGCAAATTTTAATGTTTCTATTCTTCATTTTCTTTTACCTTTGCGAGCGCAACATGCGTTTTCTAAAAGGGTATAAATAATATACATTTAAGCCACATAGAACACATAGGTCTTTTCACATAGTTCATGTAGATATTTACGTAAAAAACCATGTGCCCTATGTGGCAAAAGAAAAAAATAAAAAATGCCTACTACCAAATCAGCTATTGAATATAAAAAAGGAAAGATTTCAAAAAAGGTACTCCTTGATTTATATGAAAAATTATTGACGCCTCGAATGATTGAGGAAAAAATGCTCATCCTTCTCCGTCAAGGAAAAATCAGTAAATGGTTCTCAGGAATTGGACAAGAAGCAATTTCTGTAGGAGCAACTGCCGCTTTACATGACGACGAATTAATGTTTCCGATGCATAGAAATTTAGGAGTTTTTACCTCAAGAGGAATTCCAATGCATCGACTATTTTGTCAATGGCAAGGAAAAATGCCAGGATTTACAAAAGGGCGGGATCGGTCATTTCACTTCGGATCTATGGAACATAATATCGTAGGAATGATTTCTCATTTGGGACCACAATTGTCATTAGCAAGTGGAGTAGCATTAGCCAATAAATTAGGAAAGGAAGGAAAAGTCGCTTTGGCTTTTACAGGTGATGGAGGAACGAGTGAAGGCGAATTTCATGAAGCATTAAATACAGCAGCAGTTTGGCAACTACCCGTGATTTTTGTAATTGAAAATAATGGGTACGGATTATCGACTCCAGTTAACGAACAATACCGTTGTGAAAATTTAGCAGATCGAGGCGTAGGTTACGGAATGCGTTCTTACACCATTGACGGAAATAATGTGTTAGAAGTTTATTCTACGATAAAAAAATTGGCAACTGAAATTCGAAAAAAACCAGAACCAATTCTTTTGGAATGTCAAACTTTTAGGATGCGTGGACATGAGGAAGCATCAGGTACAAAGTATGTTCCTAAAAAATTGATGCAAAAATGGGCAGCGAAAGATCCACTTACCAATTATGAAAATTTCTTGTTAGACGAAGGTCTTTTAAAAGAAAAAGAAATTGAAAATCTAAGAGCACGAATCAAAAAAGAAATTGAAGATGGTTTGGCTGAAGCAGCATCTCATGAAGTCGTAACTTCTACACCTGATGCAGAGTTGGCAGATATTTACGCGCCACATGTTTCAAAAACTACCGCACCAAAGAAAAAGAAAAAATCAGAAAAACGAACGATTGATGCCATTTCAGATGGACTCCGTTTGGCAATGGAAAAACATCCTAACCTCGTTTTGATGGGACAAGATATTGCAGAGTACGGAGGTGTTTTCAAAATTACAGATGGTTTTGTAAAAGCATTTGGAAAAGGAAGAGTTCGAAATACACCACTTTGCGAAAGTGCGATAATTGGAATTGGTTTAGGTTTAAGTTTGAAAAATTATAAGGCGATGGTCGAAATGCAATTCGCAGATTTCGTCACTTGTGGTTTTAACCAAATCGTGAATTACCTTGCCAAGTTACATTACCGTTGGGGAGAAAATGCAGATGTTGTGATTCGAATGCCCGCAGGTGGAGGCGTTGGCGCAGGCCCATTTCACTCTCAAACGAATGAAGCATGGTTTGCACATACGCCTGGATTGAAAGTCGTTTATCCTTCAACGCCGCATGATGCAAAAGGATTGTTATTAGCTAGTTTTGAAGACCCAAATCCAATTTTATTTTTTGAGCACAAAGGATTGTATCGAAGCCTTACTGAAAAAATTCCAGATGATTATTATACGATCGAAATAGGAAAAGCAAAAGTAGTTCGAGAAGGTTCTGCCGTTTCAATTATCACCTACGGAATGGCTGTTCATTGGGCAAAAGAGATCGTTGAAGAAATGAGAATTGATGCCGAAATTCTAGACTTACGCACTTTGCTACCAATGGATTACGATGCTATTGAAGCAACTGTAAAGAAAACCAACCGAGTCATTCTTCTACATGAGGATACGATGTTTGGAGGCTTGGGCGGAGAGTTGTCGGCTCATATTTCAGAGCATTATTTTGAACATTTGGATGCGCCCGTTTTACGTGCAGCTAGTTTGGATACGCCAGTTCCTTTTGCAAAAACTTTAGAAAAAGACTTTTTACCAAAAGATAGATTTAGAAAACAGCTTGAGCGGATTTTGGAATATTAAGTTAGTCGAATAGTTTATTGGTGAATTAGTTTATTAGGTCGTTCGGTGACTCAAAATATTTTGATCGGCGTTTGCCTAATAAACTAATTCACCAATAAACTATTCCACCAAACTTTGATTTTGATTAACAGAGTTGTAATTTCGCCCCAATTTTGAAATAACTATTTAATTTTTTATAAAAAAACATCACATGAAATTAGATGATTTAGTAGCAGTAAGTGGTATGTCGGGAATATTTCGTTTGGCAGCGAATCGGAATAACGGATTAATCATAGAAGATTTAGATTCTGGCAAAAGAAGATTTGCTTCTTCTCGAAAACACCAATTTACACCATTGGCTTCCATTGCAATTTTCACCTATGATGATTCAACAGAGTTAAAAACTGTTTTGAGAAACATGATGAATCAAATGGAAGAAAATCCAATTGTAAAAACATCATCGTCTTCAGCCGAATTGCATGAATATTTTAGAAAAATATTGCCTGATTATGATGAGGACAAAGTACATACAAGTGACATCAAAAAATTAATTAAGTGGTTTAACTACCTCCATGAGCGGAAAATGATTGACATGATTGATGAGGAAGAACCAACTACTGAAGAAGATACAAAGGAAAAAAAAGTAGAAGAAAAGAAAGCGGAAAAAGCTGATGAGAAAGCATAAGAAATTCAGCTTTTCAAATACACGCGCCCGACATCAATAAAACAACACCTTCGTTAAATAATGAACAATCTAACCACCTTAAAGCCTAGGCAACGTACGTACCTGCCTAATGACTTCAAAATTACTGTTTGGTCAAAAGTTCGACCTTACTTTAATGAATTACTTCAAAGAGAAATAAAATCTGTTGAAGATTTAGAAAAATGGCTTTTGGATCGAAGCGAATTAACTGCGGTTATTCGTGAAGAATTCAATTGGCGATATGTAAATATCAGTAGAAATACGGAAGATCAACAGGCAACTGAACTTTATGAATATGGCGTACAGGAACTCGTTCCTAAATTTTCGCCTATCGAAAATAAGCTGAATGAAAAATTATTGAATTGTGAATTCACTTCGAAACTTCCAAGTGAAAAATATTTTATTCATTTGCGAAGCATCAAAAATAATTTTGATCTTTTTCGAAAAGAAAATATATCCGTATTCACCGAAGAAAGTTTGACTTCTAAAAAACATGGTGAGATTTTTTCAAAAATGTCAATCGACATTCAAGGAAAACCACACACCTTACAACAAGCTGCTTCGTTTTTAGAAAACACCAATCGTAAATTACGAGAAGAGGTCTATAAAAAAATCGCTTCACGTGTTTTACAAGATTCCCAACCGATAGATGAGGTAATGACAAAACTGGTAAAGTTGCGACATCAAGTTGCACAAAATGCCGATTTTGAAAATTATAGAGATTATAAATTTAAAGCTCTTGGTAGATTTGATTATACGGTAGAGGATTGTTATAATTTTCATAAATCTATTGCAAAATCAATTCAACCTATCAATGAGGAATTGGATATTTGGAGGAAAAAAGAAATGGGTTTAGATCAATTGCGTCCTTGGGATACCAAAGTCGATCCTGAAAAAAGAGACGCATTGAAGCCTTTTGGAAATGCAAAAGAATTGGTGGTAAAGTCCATCAAAACCTTAAATAAAGTTCATCCATTTTTTGGTAATAGCATTGCGACTATGGAAAAAATGGGACATTTGGATTTAGACTCAAGAGATGGAAAAAGACCTGGAGGCTACAATATGCCTTTGCCGATTACAGGAGCGCCATTTATTTTTATGAATTCAGCAGGTACCGTTAAAGATGTGTGTACCATGTTACATGAAAGTGGTCATGCGGTTCATTCTTTTTTGACACATTACTTGACATTGAATTCTAACAAAAGTGTTCCTTCGGAAGTGGCAGAGCTGGCAGCAATGACAATGGAATTAATTACAATGGATTCGTGGGATGTCTTTTTTGATAATGAAGATGATTTACGTCGAGCTAAAATTTGGCAATTAAAAAAAATCATCAATGTATTACCTTGGATTGCAGCCATTGATAAATTTCAACATTGGCTGTACACTCATCCTAATCATAGCGAAGACGAAAGACGAAACCAATGGATAACTATTCATAAAGAGTTTAGTTCTTCAGTTACGGATTGGTCGGATATGGAAGATTATCGAGCAAATTTATGGCATCGTCAATTACATATTTTTGAAGTGCCATTTTATTATATTGAATATGGATTTGCGCAATTAGGAGCGATTGCGATTTGGAAAAATTACAAAGAAAATCCTGATGTTGCCGTTCAAAAATATATCAACGCTTTAGAATTAGGTTACACAAAACCTATTGGCGAAATATATAAAGCTGCTGGAATTGAATTTAATTTTTCAAGTAGCTATGTTAGCGAATTAGGAGCTTTTGTAAAAAAAGAATTAAAAGCTTTGATGGAATTTACTGTTAATTATGAAACGGTTGACGGTGAATGATTAACTGTGAATCTTTACTGTTGAATTTTTATTGAGGAGTTCGCAGTTAATCGTTCACAGTTCACAGTTAAAATAAATACTATGTACAAAGGAAAAAAAGTTATCGTCGTACTACCTGCTTACAATGCAGCACTTACTTTGGAGAAGACTTATAATGAAATCCCTTTCCCTTTAGTGGATGAAGTCATCTTATGCGACGATGCTAGTAAGGATAACACTTCTGAGTTAGCGAAACAAATTGGAATCAAGCATGTCATCCGACATGAGCAAAACAAAGGTTACGGAGGTAATCAAAAATCATTATACAATAAGGCATTGGAACTTGATGGTGACATTGTAATCATGTTACATCCTGATTATCAGTACACTCCAATGTTGATTCCAGCTATGGTAAATATTATTGGAGATGATTTGTACCCTGTAGTTTTAGGTTCAAGAATTTTAGGAAAAGGAGCTTTGAAAGGTGGAATGCCCATCTATAAATACATTGCTAATCGGATGCTGACTTTTACTCAAAATGTACTAGTCAATTATAAATTATCAGAATACCATACAGGCTATAGATCTTTTAGTCGAGAAGTACTTGAGGGGATTAATTTCAATGCAAACGATGATGATTTTGTATTTGACAACGAGATGTTATCGCAAATTATTTATGCAGGATTCGATATTGCAGAAGTAACTTGTCCTACAAAATATTTTGAGGAAGCATCTTCTATTAATTTTAGAAGAAGTGCAAAATATGGAATGGGGGTATTGAGGGTTTCCTTAGGACATTTTTTCCAAAGGCTAGGATTGTTGAAGTTAGAAATGTACAAAAAGCCTAAATAATTGAATGGTTTAGAAAAGATTAGCTATTTGATCTAGCATCCTCTTCAATCATATCAAAAGCTTTTCTGCCGATAAAAATGGCTGCAAGGACAAGAGTATATGTTAATGTAGCTGTCATAATTTGGCTCCGAAAGTAGTTTACTTAGTTAAAGTTAGGGTAAATCTAAGGCTAAATTATCGTTAAAACTTACCGAAATTTCACCTCAAATGTAATATGCCGACAAATCTAAACAATAAGATAGAAGATTTAAAATCTTACCTCGATTCTTGTGTAGATAAATTCAATACACCTCAATTTATTGAAAAAGACCCTATTTCAATTCCGCATCAATTTTCCAAATTACAAGATATTGAGATAATGGGCTTTTGGGTTTCCATGTTGGCTTGGGGGCAACGAGTGACCATTATCAATAAAGCGAATGAACTGATTCAATTGATGGACGGAGCACCTTACGATTTTATTTTAAATCATCAGGAAAAAGATCGAAAAGCATTTTTATCCTTTAAACATAGAACTTTTCAAGCTACAGATACGCTCTACTTTTTAGAGTTTTTCCAAGATTTTTATAAAAAAAATAAGTCCTTAGAAACTGCTTTCTCCAATCATATTTCTCCTAAAAATGAAAATATTGAAGCTGCGCTAAAAGGTTTTCATGAGCAATTTTTTGCATTACCTGATGCGCCTCATCGTACTCGAAAACATGTTTCAACTCCAATTCGAAAATCTTCATGCAAACGATTAAATATGTTTCTTCGATGGATGGTACGTCAAGATGATAACGGTGTCGATTTTGGACTTTGGAAAAAAATAAAACCCTCCCAATTATTGATGCCATTAGATGTTCATGTAGATCGTGTCGCAAGACGATTAGGACTTTTGGAAAGAAAACAAACGGATTGGAAATCGGTAATTGAGCTAACGAATAATTTAAAGCAATTTGATAAAAATGATCCTGTGAAGTATGATTTTGCTTTGTTTGGAGTGGGTGTTTTGGAAAAGGATGAATTTAATTAAAATCTATTTCAATTTTTCAGAATACTTACCAAACCTTTTTATGCCAATCCTAGGTCTTATTCTAATGGATGAATGAAGTATTGGCACCAAGTTAAGCGTCTTTTCTCCTCTTTCAAATTCCTAAATTCAAAAAATCTATCCCAAAATGAATGTTAAGAATTAATAATTTTGTAAGCATATCCATAGTTTCAATGTTAAAATCCAACGAACGGTTCACTTCATTACGTTAAAACCCAAAATGAGCAATCCATATTTAGTTGGATTTTATTATTTTTACATTGATTTGACAAAAACCATTTTTAATAAAAAAAAATCAAGGTTATGAAAAATTCGATCACACTAACTGTTTTATTAATTATCCTCTTTTTACTCTCCTCTTGTAAGGAAGAATTAGATGTAACTTATGAGAGATATTCTCCTGAAGACTATGCTACATTATCAGAAACGCTCAATATTGATAATGATCTATTAGACTATAGTTTTGTGTTTCCTAAATACTATAATTCTCGTACGTTGGCCATGAATAGCGATTTGGCAACACTTGGACGAGTTATGTTTTATGATCTGAATTTATCAGATGATCGAACGATCTCATGTGCATCTTGCCACAAACAAGAGTTAGCATTCGCAGATGATAAAGCATTTAGCGATGGAGTGAATAATCGACAAACAACTAGAAACTCATTAGCATTAGGTGCAGTATTCAACTTTGCTGAATATTACGGAGATCCTAATGATAATAGAATTCCTTTCTTTTGGGATAATCGTGCAAATACGGTTCAAGAACAAGCTCGACAAACTTTTGCCAATGTGGATGAAATGAATATGCCTATGGACAAAGTGATGGAAAGAGTAAATGAATCAAGTTATTACCCAATTCTTTTTAGAGAAGCATTTGGTGATAGTGAAATAACTGAGGACAGAATACTTGATGCAGTAAGTGAATTTGTAAATAGTATGAGTACTTACGAATCTAAATACGATATTGAATTGGATAAACATTACGAGCAAAACTTTTCATTGAATAATATTGAGAATGCTAGTTTTTCTGGTTTCTCTGATGAGGAGAATTTTGGAAAACAATTATACATCACTAACTGTGGAAATTGCCACGGTCGTATCAATGGTTTCCCTGGAAAGATTGAAGCGAATAATGGATTGGCAATGGATTATGCAGATACAGGTATCAATGGTTCAAGTATGTTTAAAGTACCCACTTTAAGAAATATTGAATTGACTGGCCCATATATGCATGATGGAAGTCTTGAAACATTAGAAGAAGTTGTTGAACATTATAGTAATGGAATTATGAATCATCCAAGTTTGAGTCAAGAGTTACGAAATGGTAACCAAGCAAGACAATTCAACTTTGATGATACTGATAAAGCTGCATTAGTAGCATTCTTAAAAACCTTCACAGACCAAAACATGCTTGTAGATGAAAGATATGCAGATCCGTTTAAGTAATAGTCTTAGTATTGTTTTACTTCTTGGAATTTTTTTATTGACTTCTTGCGGAAGTGCAAGTCATCATTTTTATGCTACTGATGAAGGCAATTTGATGGCACTTCGTGAAAAACAAGATTTGAAAGTGTCGGCAGGTTATACGCCTCATGTCAATAGCTTGCCTGGTAATAATATTAATTTCCAATTGGGTTACAGTCCAATTAAACACTTAGGAATTCAAAGTAATTTCTTTCGAATTCGAAATTCGTTTGATGGCTTGGAAGATGTCAAAAAGAATGTGTATCAATACAACTATGGTGGTGCTATTGGAACATATTTTTTTAAACCTGCAAAAGTAGCTGAAATAACAGATGAAGAGTCAGGAGAGTCAACTTATGTTCCTGCTAAAGGAAAAGGGTTGCTTTTCGATGCTTATGTAGGTTATAATCGAGGAAATGTAGAGAATGTCTTTTTTGGAGAATCAGGAACCATTTCATTGGATTTCCAAAAATTCTACCTTCAAGGAGGTGTTCATATTTTCTTAGATAGAATAGGTGCAAGCTTTTCTTTAAAATATGCTCAACTCAATTATACAGATGGACAAGCTTTCGGAAGATTAACAGCCGCTGAATTAAATAAAGCTGATATCATCGAGGCTAATAATCCGTTTAATTTTTTAGAGTCTGCTTTAAAAATTTCTATCGGAAAACCACAAGCTCCAATCAGAGGTTATTTAACCATCGCAGGAGTTTATGATTTCGGAGATGTATTTTTAGAAATACAACCGAGCACTATGCAATTTGGAGTTACCGCAGATATTGATCATTTTTTTAAACGGTAGATGGACGTTCGTTTCACTCACTTAACGGTGGACGGTCTCCCGAAGTTTCGGGATTGACGGGTTCGAAAATACTGAAATAAAAAATCGACTTGGATTAATTTCCAAGTCGATTTTTTTATTTCTATTTGATATGTTGTGTTATTTCAAAATATTAAGAACTGTCAATTATATATGGTTCCTCGTTTTTTTGCCAATAATTCTATTTCACAAAAATTAATCAGCAGCTTTGTTAAATAATATTTTTTTTTATATCTTTAGATTAACAGTATATTTAATGTATTTGTAGTAGTCTCAATAGCCTCTAATTTTTAATTCTAAAAATTTGTCAATAAAACCCTCTATGAATAATTTATATTATTTTCTCAATGATAGAAACGAACAAATTGGTCCTCTAAAGTTAGAAGAATTAAAAAGTCTTGATTTAACAAAATCTTCTCTTGTTTGGTGTGAAGGATTCGAAGGGTGGGTTAAAGCAAAAGATATTCAAGAATTATCAATATTTTTTGAGGAAAAGATTTCTCATACCTTTGCTATAAATACAAAACCTCCTCCTATTCCAATACCAATTAATCTCCAAATTTCAACGGAAAAAAACAATCCAAATGAGACGACCTATTACAGTAAACATAATGTAATGGTTACTACTAAAAGATTTATAGTTGGTTCTGAAACTTACTCTGTTAACAACATAACTTCTGTTTCTCATAAAAAAAAATCTCCAAATTGGAGCATACCAATTCTTGCAATTTTGGTAGGACTACTATCTATTAATTTCAATCCTGTAATTTCAATTATCTTAATTCTGTTTGGGGGTATTTTTTTATACTTGTCAAAAGGGAAATATAATATAATTTTAAAAACATCAGGAAGTGAAACAAAGCCATTTACATCAAAAAATAAAAATGAGGTTACTCAAATAGTTCAAGCCTTAAATCAAGCAATCATTGATAGAAATTGATAGTCCTTTCCCTCCAGATATGGATATGCTGAATAAAAAAATCGACTTGGAAATTAATCCAAGTCGATTTTTTAGTTTATTTGATAAATTAAATTTCAGTATTTTCGAATCCGTCAATCCCGAAACTTCGGGAGACCGTCCACCGTCAAGTGAGTGAAACGAACGGCCGTCCACCGTCATTTCCCATGACAGCTCTTATATTTTTTTCCACTTCCGCAAGGGCATTTTTCATTTCTACCTACTTTAGGAATATCACGCTTGAAAGTTTGTGGTTTTGTTCGACCTCGACCTGCACCAGCCGCGGCGGCTTTGGCAGCGGCCGCTTGTGCAGCAGCATCTTTGTTCGTAGAAGTTTTACTCAAATCAGTTTTTTGAGTTCGAGCTTCTTGAACTTTACTTCCATCTCTAAATATAACAGTACCTTTTACAAGATAAGAAGTTACCTGTTCATTGATTCTGTAAACCAACTGTTCGAATAATTTATAGGCTTCTCCTTTATAAACTACCAACGGATCTTTCTGCTCAAAAGATGCAGCTTGAGAAGAATCTTTTAATTCATCCATCGACCGCAAATGCTCTTTCCATTCTTCATCAATAATTGAAAGCGCAACAATTTTTTCAATGTCTCGCATGATCGATTTACCATTCGTTTTGATTGCAGTTTCTAAATCCGCAGCAGTCTGCAAAACTCTTGAAACGCCATCAGTAAACGGTAATCCAACTCTTTTATATCGATGCCCTTCATTTTCATAAATTTCTTTAATCCCTGGCAAAAGTGCTTCTGAAAGCATCTTTCCTTTACGTTCATACATTTCCAAAAACTGATGATATATTTTTTCAATTACCTCATCTTCATCGCCTTCTTCAAAGTCAGTTGCATCTATTTTAGGATCAATTCCTAATACTTCAATTGCTCCTCTTCTAAATGATTCGAAAGTACCATCTTGACGATGTGCAATCACTAAACTTTCAATTAAAGAAATAAACATCGTATTTAAATCCACCGATAACCTCTCTCCAGAAAGTGCATTAAAACGTTTTTTATAAATCGCTTCCCGCTGGATATTCATTACATCATCATACTCTAATAATCGCTTACGAGTACCAAAGTTATTTTCTTCTACTTTTTTCTGTGCTCTTTCAATCGACTTAGAAACCATGGAATGTTGGATAACTTCCCCCTCTTGATGCCCCATTTTATCCATCATTTTTGCGATTCTTTCAGACTTAAATAGTCGCATTAACTTATCCTCCAAAGAAACATAAAATTGAGAGCTACCTGGATCTCCTTGACGCCCCGCACGACCTCTCAACTGACGATCTACTCGACGAGAATCATGTCGCTCGGTACCTATAATCGCCAAACCTCCAGCCGCTTTTACTTCATCGGATAATTTAATATCTGTACCCCGACCTGCCATATTGGTTGCGATGGTTACCTTTCCTGGGTTACCAGCCTCTGCAACAATATCTGCTTCACGTTGATGTTGCTTGGCATTCAATACATTATGATTGATGCCTTGTGATGTTAAGTGATTACTTAATCTTTCTGAAATATCTACGGAAGTTGTACCCACTAAAACAGGACGACCTGCATTACTTAATTTTACAACATCCTCTACTACCGCATTAAATTTCTCACGTTCGGTTTTATAAACTAAATCTTGTTTGTCATCTCTAACGATTGGTCTATTGGTAGGAATAACAACAACATCTAATTTATAGATTTCCCAAAACTCTCCCGCTTCTGTCTCCGCAGTACCCGTCATACCAGCAAGTTTGTGGTACATTCTAAAGTAGTTCTGCAAAGTTACCGTTGCATAAGTTTGAGTCAAATCTCCAACTTTTACATTTTCCTTTGCCTCCAAAGCTTGGTGCAAACCATCAGAGTAACGACGGCCTTCCATCATCCGCCCTGTTTGCTCATCTACGATTTTTACTTGACCATCCATCACAACATACTCTTCATCTTTTTCAAACATCGTGTATGCTTTCAATAACTGACTGATCGAGTGTAATCGTCTAGATTTTATAGAAAAGTCAGAGACAAGTTTGTTCTTCGCTTCCATTCTTTCATCCTCCGTTCTTTCTTCATCCTCCTCGATCATCATCATTTCTGTAGCGATGTCAGGCATAATAAAGAAGGCTGCATCTTCATTTCCTTTTGCTAAAAACTCTGCTCCTTTTTCAGTCAACTCAACACTTCGAGTTTTTTCAATAATTGTAAATAATAAAGGATCATCTACCAAGTGCATTCTTTTAGATTGCTCTTGCATGTAGTGATTTTCAGTTTTTTGCAACAATACTTCTACACCTTCCTCACTTAGGAATTTAATCAATGGTCGAGACTTTGGCAAAGCTCGATGTGCTCTTAATAAACACATTCCTGCTTCTCCTTCTTCTACGCCAGTATTTCCTTCTTTGAATAGTTTTTTAGCTTCCGCTAAATAAGATGCTGCGATTTTTTTCTGAGCAGATAGCAAAGATTCCACACGAGGTTTTAGAGCCATATATTCTTGCTCTTCGGCACCTTGTGGAATTGGTCCTGAGATAATCAAAGGCGTTCTTGCATCATCAACCAAAACAGAATCCACCTCATCAATCATACAGAAGTGGTGCTTCCCTTGTACCATTTCTTCTTGGGAGCGAACCATATTGTCTCTCAAATAATCAAAACCGAATTCATTATTTGTTCCGTAAGTAATATCTGCTTTGTAGGCATTGACACGACCTTCAGAGTGTGGTTTATATTTATCAATACAATCAACAGTCAATAATAAAAATTCGAAAATAGGCCCAATCCATTCACTATCCCGACGTGCGAGGTAATCATTCACGGTAATGACGTGTACACCTTGTCCACTCAATCCATTGATATAAGCTGGAAGGGTAGCTACCAAAGTTTTACCCTCACCAGTTTGCATCTCTGCAATTTTTCCATCATGTAAAACCATTCCACCAATCAACTGTACATCATAGTGAACCATGTTCCAAGTGATTTCACCACCTGCTGCTATCCAACTATTAGCGTAGGTAGCTTTGTTGCCATTGATGGTGATATATGGTTTAGTAGCTGCTAGGTTACGATCATGTTCAGTTGCAGTTACCGTAATGGAAGTATTATTAGAAAAACGTCGAGCAGTCTCCCGAACTACGGCAAACGTTTCAGGTAAGATTTCTTTTAAAATCTCTTCGAGGTGCTTATCTCTTTCTTTGGTGAGCTCATCAATCTGTTCAAACAAATCTTCTTTTTGATTAAAATCCTCAGTCGCTTGAGCTTCTTCTCGTACAGCTTTAATATCTGCATCAATACCAGCAAGATGTTCTGCAATTCTTCTTTTGAAATCCAATGTTCGATTTCTCAAATCGTCATTGCTCAATCCTCCTAGTTTTTCTTCCTCAATATGAACCTGATCAACGATAGGTTGATACAATGATTTATCTTTCTCGTATTTAGTCCCAAAAAGCTTTTTAATAAATTTAAACATGGTTTATTTTTTAGATTTGGGATTTTGAATATTGAGCCTGCCTGCGGCAGACAGGTATTGGGATTTCGAAAAATTTGTTTTTCTTGATACTCAATACTCAATACTTATTACCCTTTTAAATTTGCAGCAAATATATAATATAAATGGATGCTCTTCGATATGATTTGAACATTCTTCATCACATTTTATTCCATTAGTAATTAAACGATAGTTTTGTGACATTATGGCACAAATAGATGATTTTCTATGAAATAAATTCACCTATTTTTGCATTTTTAAACCAATACGTCAGGAATATGAAATTTTCGAATTTTTGCATTTTAAAATACAACGATCAGTTACGACCTCACTTCCATTTTTTTAAAATAATTAAGCGCACAAATGGAAGTTACATTCTAAAATCGAATAGTCTAATTTATACGCTATTCTTACTGATTTTGATGCTTCCATTTTTCTCCTGTCAAAATGATCAAAATGATGGAAAAAGAGACATTAAAAATTATTACTATCCTATGGATGAATGGTCAGAAGGGCGAGTTTATGAATATCAGGCCATTAATAATGATTCCTTACCTGTGGAATATTGGTATATGAGAAAACATGTGACGGATACGGCGACTTATATGATTGGACAGTTTTTGGATCATAATTTTAATGTACGTCAGTTTACGAGTGAAGAGATTGTAAGTAATGGAGTGCTGATGAATAAATATTCTATTTATGAAAATGATTCTCTTGGAACGTTATTCGAACGCCCTGCGGAAATTTTAGCTCCGAATAGTTTTCCATTTCAAGTAACGGATTCTACTGGTTTGTTTTTATTTAAATTAAGATGGGAACATCCAACTATTGAAAATGCTTATCTCGAATTTGTACGGAATCGAAGGTTTTGGGGAGATACCAAATATTCTTTTAAAGGGAAATCCTATGATTGTGTGGAGTTTAGAACCAAGGAATTGGTGGATGATTTTAATGATGGTCATTTGGAACCTACTTTTGAAGGAAAGGAAATTTATGCAAAGAATTTAGGATTAGTCTATCGTTTTAAAAAAGAAATTGGTGGTAATTTCGTTTTAGAGTATGAATTGAAAGATACTTTTTCAATGACAACTTTTGAGCAAAAATTAAAAACATATTTAGGTGAATAATTTATTTTGGAAAAATAATATTGGAAAAGATTCGAAATATTCGACTCATCCATTTATCTCCTTCTCGAAACTTTTTGAGGAGCAGCAGAAACGTGTAGTTTTTTTTGAAGAAGGGAAAAAGGGAAGACGGATTTACGATTTGAGAAGTAATTCGAAAATCGGTGATTCTGACTTTCAAAATTATTCGACAAACTTCTCAAATCATAAATCCGTTTTCCCTTTTTCCCTTCTTCAAAAAAAATTACAACTACTCGGTTTTGTATTTCTCCTCAGTTTATTTTTTTCAAATAAAACTGTAGCTCAAGTTTTGCCTCCCGATTTTTTATGCGTACGAAGTGATACCCTCATTTGGAATATTCCAACAAATCCCTGCGGTTCCTTCAATGCATATGAAATTTATTTTAGCGACATGCCGAATGGGCCATTTAATTTACTAGCAACAGTTACCAATCCAGGGCAAAACATTTACCATCATCCTAATCCGACTGGAAACACTTGGTATTATTATATGCAAAGTGATTTTAATTGTGTAGGAGAACCCATTTTACAATCTGATACATTAGATAATCAACAACCAGAAATAGCCATCATTAATAAAGCTTCGGCAAATGGAAATTCGATAGAACTAGAATGGACGGCAAGTCCTTCTCCCGAAACATCTGGCTATATTGTTTTTAGAAATACTTCTTTGGGAACGATTCCTTTGGATACCATTTATAATGGTACAACTTATGTTGATAACAATGCTTCTCCAAATACTCAACCTGAAACTTATTTTATTCTTGCATTAGATGAATGTGGAAATACAAGTATTTTTAACACTCCCCACACTACCGTATTTTTAACTCAAACCGTTGCAGGTTGCGATCAAGAAATTAATTTAAGTTGGAATAGATATGAAGGGTGGACCAATGGAATTGGCAGTCAAGAAGTTTGGTTTAGCTTGGATGGAAATATGCCAACCTTGATTGCGACACTTTCGGCAACCGATTCGACCTACACTTTTGAAAATGCAACAGACTTGCAAGATCATTGTTTTTATATTCGATCCATTGAAGCGGGAACGGGAATTGATGCCTTGTCCAATGAAATTTGCCTCGTTCCTGACTTGGTAAATGCGATGCGTGATTTGATTTTAAGAAATGTAAATGTATTACCCGATAATTCTGTGGAATTGACATGGAGTTGGAATAGCAATGCAGAAATTCAATCTGTCGAAATTTTAAATAGTAATGCCAATGGTGGTTATTCCATTTTGGATTCATCACCAGCTCCTATGCCTTTGGGAAATGCGAGTAGTTTTATTGATGTAGTTTCTGACCCCGTGAGTGGAAAAGTTTTTTATCAAATTCAAACTACAGACGATTGCGACACATTGGTCTTTTCAAATTATGGAAGTACCATTCATTTGACTGGTTCGCCGCAACCGGGATCTTCTAATTTTTTGACCTGGACTGATTTTGATATTGAAAATGCAATGGTGACGGATTATGATATTTATCGAATTGTTGATGGTTCGATTTCATTTGTAAAAAATGTTCCAGCAGGAACGACAACCTTTTCTGACCCTGTGGATGGTAGCAATGAATCGGAAAGTAATGTTTGTTATTATGTCGTTGCCAATGCCGAAGTCATGTTGCCCAATGGTGGAATTGAAATGATTGAGTCCACTTCCAATATTGCTTGCATCGAACAACTCACCAGTATCATCGCACCTAATGCTTTTGCTCCTCAAGGTCGAAATCAGATTTTTAAACCTTTCGTCATCTTCGGCGAAACGGTGGATTACCAATTGACCATTTATAATCGTTGGGGTGAATTATTATTTGAAACTAAAGATATTGACCAAGGTTGGAATGGAAAATATAAAGGTAAAATTCAGCCAATGGGTGCTTATGTTTTTCATGTGAGAATTATTCAGCAGAGTGGTAGAGAGATTGAGGAGCATGGGGTTTTTACTTTGTTACGGTAACTCTTTTTTTGCCACATAGGTCTCATAGAAGTTTCACAGTAGACCATATAGGTTTTTATGTGCTCTATTGTGGAACTTCTATGTGACCTATGTGGCAAAACCCATAACCTCTTGATTTCCAACCATTTATCCTCTTATTAAATTCGGTATTATCTTCTCTCCTAAACAAAATCATTTCTATTTTTTAAAAGATACAGGTACTTCTATTTTTTGAAGTTTTTCTTTTTTGATTCTTTTTACAACTCTATTGGTTGCTCTATAAATATTAAAACGAAAAATACAATCACCTACAATCAAAACCAACCATCCAAAAAGAAATACCACATTCCTAGTAATTTCAATCAAAATTGCCATGGCATTTGGCTCTTGTTGAAACCCAAAATAACTCATCTCAAAACAAATCACCATAGCCGTAAAAAGAAAGAAAATCAAACTCGCACCACGAGTATATTGAACATACGTAGGTGGGTGTTGGAATTGACATTTTTTATAAAACCGAATTGCATAAAAATCTGATGGATCAATTTTAATTAATTCTTTTAGGATAAATTCCGCTTTATGATATTCCAAAAGATTATAATGAGCTGCCGCTTTTCGCAATAATAATTTTCGATAAATATCTTCTCCTTGGTGATATTGAATATTATTTTGAATCACCATTTCTATCGTTTCATCACATACCCCCAAAAGATTATCATAAGCTGCCATTTCAAATAAAGCATCAATATAAGTCACCTGTAACTCAAAATACTCATGAAATTTTAACCGTTGAATATCATCTTCATACGTACTATAAAACTCTACAATCCTCTTGTAAGCATGTACATCAATCTCCTTGAAATCGTTGTAAATTTTTGAATGAAAAGAACCTGCCATAACTAAATCTATTTTAATCTTTCAAAATACCTCGAACCTACATCTCGTAATGTAAGTGGAGTAAAATTGTTTGATTAGGTGTAGCTCCTCTATAAAATAGATTGAAATTTGATGTATGGGCTAATGCTTTAAGTGCAGATTTCTAAGGTAAAAAGAAAAGCTGGTTATATCAATTTTTTATTGAAAAATATTGAAATTTTGATAGCCTTTTTGATTTTACTATTTTGCAAAATATTTAATAAAACCTTTCACTACCTATGAGGAAAACCTACGGCAATACTTGGTGGGGAGAACAATGGCTCAACTCCCTCAACAATATCGACTACTCCAATCGACTCCCTCGTGGGCGCACATATGCCAATAAGGGATTGGCTCGCAATATCGAAATTGATGAGAATCACATTACCGCAGAAGTTCAAGGTACACGCCCACGACCTTACAAAGTACAATTTACCGTTCCAAAATTTTCAGCTACCGAGAAGGCAAAAATCATTGGATTAATTACTGATAATCCTTTCTTCCTTTCCAAATTATTGAACAGAGAATTACCTCCTAATCTTAATCGCCTTTGTAGCGAACAAGGCATCGATATTTTCCCAAGCCGATGGGATGATTTACAAGGAAGTTGTTCTTGTCCTGACTGGGCGGTTCCATGTAAGCATATGGCCTCGGTACTCTATTTGGTGGCTAATGAAATTGATAAAAATCCATTCGTAGTATTTCATTTACATAATTTTGATTTGTTCAAAGGCTTGGAAGGAGTTGGGTATTCTGCTCATGAACAAACAGGAGTTCATATTTTTTCAATCGATGATTTGCATCAACCATTTTCATTTGAAAAAGTAAAAAAAGAATGGGATCATGAAGCGTATGAAAATTTAGATTTTTCTATCATTCCAGATACTCAAGATGCGCTCCTAACTATTTTAGGAGAGCAACCTGTATTTTATAATTCTGGAAATTTTAAAAAGGTTCTTGCAAAAGTTTATCAAAAAATAACGAGGTCTATTTCGAAGGTAAAAAAAATAACATCCGATGAAGATTCCGCCAAAGAAATGGATGCTGTAGAAGAAATAGAAATTCTGTTAGATCCTGAAATGGATTTTAAAACAATCAACTTACGGGATAGTAAAGGAAAATCTGTTTTGACTTTTGATAAAAAAGAAAAGCTGATGGAGTGGTTGGAAGAATTACCGCTTAGCAAACTCACTCAATTCTCGCCTTCGTTGCGAGGACTCTTTTTGACTTTTCTTTTTGCAAAAAAAATAACGCAACAAAGTGCCTATCATCCACAATTGCTACGAGTGGGAGCAAAGCGATTTAAGGTTCGATGGATTGCTGCCAACTTAAATGAATCCGTCAAAACGGTATTCGACAAAGTCGAATCTTTAACCCCAAAAGATTTAATATTTTATCAAAAAGGAAGTGATGTTTTAGAACCGATTCCTCAAGATAACTACATGGCATTGGTTTCTTTTTTCTTGAATTATTTTGTTCATACTTACCATGGGTTGGATTATAAATATACCGTTGACCCTGTGGTTAATTTATTTTTTAATGGTTCAATAGAACGTTTTGTTGATTTTGAAAATAAAGAATTCCCAAGTGCCATTCAGTTATGGTTGAATAAATTTTTTATTTCTGAAAAAGAATTTGCGCCATTGCTTATCATTGATGACCAAGAGGAGGAAGGTACTTTCGAAGTAAAAGTAGTGGTAGAAGATAAATCCAAACCAATGGATAGTCCTATCGAACTTGAGGCATTATTGAAAGAAAATCAGTTTAGTTCAATTCGTTTAGATGTACTTCGAAACTTGGCAATGCTTGGAGATTATTTTCCTCAAATCAATTTTTTATTATCCTCAAAAGGAAAAGAAAAATTATTTTTCGATTCAAATGATTTTGTAGATATATTGTTTAAAATTCTTCCTACGATTCGATTATTTGGAATCAAAGTTTTATTACCAAAAGCATTACGAAAATTAATGCGTCCTAAAATTTCGATGTCAGTCGAAACTACAGAAGATGAAAGTGGGGTAGTTTCCAATCAATCAATCCTTAATTTGGATTCCATGCTAAGTTTTAATTGGAAGGTAGCAATGGGAAATCAAATGGTCAACCAGCAAGCGTTTTTAAAAATGATTGACCAATATTCAGGTATCGTAAAAATCAATGATGAATACATTTTCTTCGATGAAGATGAAATAAAAACGTTGATTGAAAAATTAAAAAACCCACCTGACCTTGATGGAAATAAAATGTTACAAATTGCACTTACGGAAGAGTACGATGGTGCAAAAATCACTTTAGGCAAAAAGGCAAAAACTTTAATGAATTCGCTTTTAAAAGGAGAAAGCGTAGAGGTACCCAAAGGATTAAAAGCGACACTTCGTCCCTACCAATTGCGAGGCTACGAATGGATGTATAAAAATTCAAGATTAGGTTTTGGAAGTATCATTGCTGATGATATGGGTTTGGGAAAAACAATTCAAGTTATCACCACCCTGCTCAAACTTAAAGAAGATGGCGAACTTAAAAAACAAAAGGCACTCGTCATTGTGCCCACAACTTTGTTGACCAATTGGGACAAAGAAATTCGAAAATTTGCACCTGACTTAAATGCCCACATGTATCATGGCTCCGGTCGGAAACTCGAACCACTCAAAGATGCAGATGTATTGTTAACGACCTACGGAGTTGCTCGTTCAGAAACGGCTAAGTTGCAAAAACAAAAATGGGTCGTCATCGCTATCGACGAAGCTCAAAATATTAAAAACCCTTCAACCGCTCAAACTAAAGCCATCAAAAAAATAAAAGCTCCTGTAAAAATAGCAATGAGTGGAACGCCAGTAGAAAATAGACTGAGCGAATATTGGAGCATTTTTGATTTTACCAATAAAGGATATTTAAACTCATTAACAAATTTTAAAAAGGATTTTGCAAAACCTATCGAGGTAGAACGAGATCAAAAAAAGCTAGACAATTTTAAAAAAATAACCGAACCATTTATTCTTCGAAGATTAAAATCAGATAAATCTATCATTCAAGATTTGCCTGATAAAATTGAAAAAGATCAGTATTGTAAATTGACTCCACAACAAGCTGCTATCTATCAAAACGTACTTGATACGACCATGAAAACAATTGAAGCAGCTGAAGGCATCACTAGAAAAGGAATGGTACTCAAATTAATTACTGCCCTAAAACAAGTCTGTAATCATCCTAAACAATTTCTAAAAAAAGGAAAAACAGACCCTGCTCTTTCGGGTAAAAGTCAACTGCTTTTTGACCTCATGCAACAAATTTTAGACAATGGTGAAAAGACTTTAATTTTTACTCAATATCAAGCAATGGGAAAAATGTTGGTAGAAATGTTGGAAAAAGAATTTGATTTAGAAATTTCATTTTTACATGGAGGAGTCAGTCGAAAAAAACGGGATGAGATGGTCGAAGATTTTCAAAACA
This sequence comes from uncultured Saprospiraceae bacterium, assembly GCA_937918905.1. Lineage (GTDB taxonomy): Bacteria > Bacteroidota > Bacteroidia > Chitinophagales > Saprospiraceae > CAJQQY01. Next base: position 14,039 of record CAKZSH010000271.1, on the reverse strand, counting down.
ATAGAACTACAAGGGTTTTAATTTTATCATTGAAAGCAGGTGGAACAGGTTTGAATTTAACGGCTGCAAATAATGTCATTCATTATGACCTTTGGTGGAACCCTGCCGTAGAAGCCCAAGCAACTGATCGTGCCTATCGAATTGGTCAACAAAAAAATGTGATGGTACATCGTTTTATTACTCAAGCCACTTTTGAAGAAAAAATCAATAAAATGTTGATTGCTAAAAAAGAGTTAGCCAACTTAACAGTTTCGACTGGAGAAAAATGGATTGGGGAAATGTCGGATTCAGAATTGAAGGATTTGATGAAGTTGGAGTAAAGAATTATATGAATAAATTAAATTTTACTTTTTGGTAAAATAGAGCTAAATTTATAAAAACGCTTACTATGGACGAAAACGAAAAACAAAAACTTTTGCAAGAATACAATTATCTTACTAAAACGCTAGAACTTCATGCTAAACTAAAAGATAAACTTTGGGATAGTGAACAAGCATATCAAAATCATATAAATGATATCTTGGATGAAATGGTTAAAATAAAGAAACGTTTAGCAGAAGATTAATTAAAATTTTAAACTCAATATTATGACAGCCAAGGAAGAAATTGAATTATGGAAAAATAAATTTTTGAAAATTTCAGATAAAAATGAAGAAGAAGCTTTATTCAAAGCTATGGAAGAAAGTATTTTAAGTAAAGGTAAAGTTGCTCAACAAGAACACTTAAAAGCTTTTAAAAATTCGGTTTTTGACTTAGGAAAAAGAGTAGAGGACGCAACTAATGAACCCGAAATCAAAGTCTACCCTTCCTCCTGTGAGGAACGAGAACTTTTAAAAACCCTACTTTCCAAAATGAATATTCGTTTTGAACTAGGATAGTAATTAAACGCTTCCAATAAAAAATCCAAGTTGAATAAAACCAACTTGGATTTTTTTTATTAAAAAAAGCCCTTTGCAAATACAAAGGGCTTTCAAAAAAGATTTATTTAAAAATCTTATAGACTGTAGTCGTTCGCTTCAATCAATTTCGAAGCCACTAATCGTCGAGCAGCTTTTACATTGGTTGGAGTATATTTTGTAAAACGTTTTAATCCTAATAACATCGTTTTGAGCATGTCTCCTTCTGCAAAACCAGTCAAAGCATCTGTAGCGTTTTTATGCATTTTAGCGGTAGCGTCTGTGATGAAAGTTTTAAGAATCGCTTCATAAACATCTTGCGATTGGTTTTTACTTTCAACGCCTGATAATTTTTCAACTCTTAATAACAATGACTCTGCATTAAAAGTATCAATCATCATATCAGCTACATTCATCAAAATCTCTTGCTCGCTTCTTAAATCAATTTTACCATCCATTTGCATTTTAGCAGCAGCACCTGCTACCATCAAAATGATTTTTTTGAAATCTTTGATTGCTTTTTTCTCTTCAGCGTAAGCACCTTCAAGTGCTTCCATTGAAGGCATCGAAGCCAATTCTTTTTGAACCGCCCAAGCAGGTCCAACAATATCTAACTTTCCTTTCATTGCACTTTTCAACAACATATTGACCATCAACATTCTGTTGATTTCATTTGTCCCTTCATAGATTCTACTGATCCGTGCATCACGGTAAGCTGATGCTGCAGGAAATTCTTCAGAGAAACCATTTCCTCCTAAAATTTGAACATATTCATCAACTACATAATCAGTAGTTTCAGAACCATATACTTTCATGATGGCACATTCGATAGAATATTCTTCAGCAGATTCTAACAATGCATCTACATAAGTTGCACCACCATTTAATAGTTGTGTCTTTTTAGTATGCATCAATTCTGACACTCGGTAAACTGAAGATTCCAAAGCGAAATTCCGAATCGCTTGCTCTGCTAATTTATATTGGATTGCTCCAAAAGTAGAGATTGGAGTTTTGAATTGAATTCTTTCGTTAGCATATTTTACAGAACCTTGAATTGCTTTTTTGTTTCCTCCTAAGCACATCGCACCTAGTTTGAAACGACCTACATTTAAGATATTAAAAGCAATCAAATGCCCTTTTCCTATTTCTCCTAAAAGATTTTCTTTAGGCACTTTTACATTTTCCAAAAAGACCTGTCGAGTTGAAGATCCTTTGATTCCCATCTTTTCTTCCTCTGCACCTAGCGACATTCCTTCTGCTCCTTTTTCAATAATAAATCCTGTAAACTTATCACCATCCACTTGCGCAAATACAATAAATACATCCGCAAAACCTGCATTAGAAATCCACATTTTTTGGCCATTCAAAATATAATGAGTTCCTGCTTCATTCAATATCGCCTTAGTTTTTGCAGCCAAAGCATCTGATCCCGAACTAGGTTCTGTCAAGCAATAAGAAGCAGTCAATTTACCAGTAGATAAACCAGGTAAATATTTTTTCTTTTGCTCCTCCGTTCCAAAATATAAAATAGGTAAAGTTCCAATTCCAGTATGAGCTGCATAGGTAGTTGTAAATCCTCCACCTGATCTTCCCATCTCTTCGAGGATAACGGTGTTGGTGTGGGTGTCCATAGGCATACCTTCGTATTCCTCAGGAATATGTGAACCTAAAAGTCCAAGTTCGCCCGCTTTTTCTAAAAGCGTTTTTTGATGTTCCATTTTATGTCCTTTTCCTTCTACTTCATTGTCTACATAATCTTTACACATTTGGCGCACCATTTCTTGCTCCTCATTCAGTTCTTCAGGGATAAAAGTTCCTGCTGCATGAGAATCTTTAATCAAGAATTCTCCACCTTTAAGGATATCTTGTTCGATAAAATTACCGGGATTTTGAGTCATAATATAGATGATTTTTATTCTAAATAAGTTATTGTATCACAAATTATAGCGAATATTCGCCTAAATATAGATTATTTTAGTTAGACATGAAAGGTCATATTACAATCTACTTGCGAATATTCGCAAATATTAAACGAGTTTAACGATAGGAGATGTTGTCTTAGTTTTCATAGAAAAATTCTTGCCAGTTGCGGATAATAAAATAAAGTCACATTCAAGGAACTGATTGTTGCTTTATAGTTTTAATATTTAAAAATAAAAACATGAAAAACCATATTAAAGTTCAAGGAAGGGAAATGACAGATTCAGAGGAATTATATTCTTTCAATCTTTTTAATGGCGTTGGAGTATAACCAATGTAATATGTTGAGTCATAATCACTTTGCAAAATGTAGGTGTAATACATAGTAGGCTTGGTTTAAACAAAAAATCCATGCACAAATGAATGTACATGGATTTAAAAATAATCTGTATGTGTGGGCGATGACCCCGAAGTTTCGGGGGAACTCCCGACCCCCTCGGTGTAAGCTAGATGCTCTTATGCTCATTTATTTTTCAAAAACTCTTGTAAAATATTTGAATCTGATTTTATGAGCCGACTGTACCAAAGTTTATTCTTTTGCTTCTTTAAATATTTCTCTCTTTTTATAGCGGTTGTTTTATCCTCATTGATTTCTAAATAAACTAATTTCCATGGTTGTTTTCTTGAGGTATAACCAGATTCAGAGGAATTATGCTCTTTCAATCTTTTTAATGGCGTTGGAGTATAACCAATGTAATATGTTGAGTCATAATCACTTTGCAAAATATAGGTGTAATACATAGTAGGCTTAGTTTAAACAAAAAAATCCATGCACAAATGAATGTACATGGATTTAAAAATAATCTGTATGTGTGGGCGATGAGAGACTCGAACTCCCGACCCCCTCGGTGTAAGCGAGGTGCTCTGAACCAACTGAGCTAATCGCCCTAAAATTATAAGTAAATGCTTCGACTTTTCAGAAGCGAGTGCAAAGATATGCTTCTTCGGCATATTCTACAAGTCTTTTTGGAAAAAATATTACATTTTTTTGAGGTATAAAATTTGCCTATCAATATTGATCTGATCATTCCAAAATACCTCTTCCTCCCTCTTTCCCCAAATAAAATGTCGTTAATTTTAAATTTTCCAAAAAAATCCAAAACATTTATATTCAAAATATTGTAAATTGTGTTATAAAAGAAGTTGTTTACAACATTCTTACTAACTACAAACTCAAAAAAAGAATTTTGCGGTAGAATGAAGTTTCTCATAATCATATCAATAATACTCACCCTAACATCCTGTAATTCCATCACGGAACGTATGGATGGTTTCGAAATACATGGTATTGATGTTTCTCGTTATCAATCTGATATTGATTGGGAAAAAGTAGCTGGACAAGATGTAAAATTTGCATTTGTAAAAGCGAGTGAAGGAGAAACCATTTCTGATAATTTCTTTTGTAAAAATTGGAAAGAAATGAAAGATGCAGGAATCCGAAGAGGAGCATATCATTTTTTTAGACCGACCACTTCTGTGCTGACTCAAGCACAAAATTTTATGGATAATGTTTTATTGGAAAAAGGAGATTTGCCACCAGTTTTGGATGTGGAAGTCATGGATGGTGTTGAACCTGAAATATTGGTACAACGAGTAAAAACATGGTTAAAAATTATCGAATTTGAATATCAGATTAGACCTATCATTTACACTAATCTAAAATTTTATAACAATCATCTTGCAGATTCACTTTCAGATTATCCAGTTTGGATTGCACGATACAATCAATATTTCCAACCATTATTGACTAATGATGAAGAATGGTTATTTTGGCAATATGGCAACAAAGGACAATTGGAAGGAATCAAAGGTGATGTTGATTTAAATGTTTTCCAAGGAACAGAAGAAGACTTGGAAGCACTTTGTTTTTTCCCAAAAACAATTAGCTCTGCTTATTAAAAAATCGCCAACAAATCTCTTCGTTGACGATCCTAATTCGTGCATAACATTTTTTATAAGTTAACTACATTCGTAGATTTTATTTCTCCTAAATAATTATTTTCTGAAATTGCTTCCCTAAAATTTGAGTAGGAGATGCATCCAACCAATCCTCCAAAATGGTGGCGTAAATTCTTCGAAAATCCATTTGATAAATTAGGTCTCCTTTATCTAATTTTTTCAGATCAGGTGCAGCATTGTAGAAACCTTGCTTTTGCAAATTGCCTCCCATTAGAAAAACATTATTGGCAGTTCCATGATCGGTTCCATTACTTGCATTCTGTTGTACCCTTCTCCCAAATTCAGAAAATGTCATAATCAAAGTATCATCCAACAAACCATTATTTTTCAAATCTTTTACAAAAGCACTCATCCCATCAGCATAAATTTTAAGCAGACGAGCCTGTTTATTTTTTTGTCCCACATGAGTATCAAATCCACTTAGATTGACATAATAAATTTTTATATCAGCATCCGCTGTCATCAATTCTGCGATTTGTTTTAGATCTTTTGCAAATCCATTATTAGGATACTTCACTTTCGTTTTATGCACCTTTGATTTTTGATATAAATAATTTGCAGAGGCTTGAGTATCCAATAAAGTTTTGTATAAATATTCCACATTCTCTTCATGTTCATGATCGTGATGATGGGCAATGTGTTTTAAAAATTTATTATCAGAAATTCGTTTTAATTGTTTTGGATTACTCATTGCAAATCCACTTCGCTCTCTTCCTTTTAAGGACAAACTCAATGTATCATCTACCTCCAAAGCATGATGTGGACTTTGGCAACCATCGCAACTTCCATCCAAATATCTTCCCAACCATCCTGAACTCAAATACTCATTGCTATCACTTGCCGTATGCCAAATATCCATAGATCGAAAATGCGAACGGTCAGGATTTGGATAACCAACACTATTGATAATTGTCATCAAACCCTCGTCATATATAGATTGTAGGCTGGCCATCGCAGGATTAAAACCTAACTCTGGATTGACTTTTAAAACTTCATTTGCCTTGATTCCAAGCGTTGGACGGTTTTTATAATACAAATCATTCTGATATGGAATGATCGTATTCAACCCATCGTTGCCACCTGAAAACTGAACGACCACCAAATTTTTCCCACTTCGACTTAACGCTGTTCCTGGGGTAACTCCTTTTAAAAATTGAGGTATCATGACCGAGGTTGATGCGATTGCTGATGCTTTTAAAAAATTCCTTCTTTTCATTTGAAAATATATTTTGAGTCCTAAATTTAACGGACAGATTTTATGTAAATTTTTTTTATTCAAAAGGTGACTTGAAGCCTACCTGCCGGCAAAGGCAAGCCCCCTTATGAATTGAATGGTGAACATAACGATCAACACAACTGATACTCAGGTAAACTCATCATCCGTAAACACAATGTTTGAATCAAAACTTTATCTTCATTTTTTCTAATAAAGCCATCAAATATTTCTCTCTTTAAAGGATGTTGAGTTTGTAAAAGGAAGCTGCCCATTTTATCTATCAATTGATTTTTATTTTCTCTTTTAAAGAGATTATAAAATGGATCAAAATTCACACTCGCTTGAATATTTCTTTTCCTCTTATTTCTTTTTTGTGCTTCAAATTCTTCTTTGACTTTTAAGTTAAGTTCGGAGTTTTGAAATAATACATTTGCAAGATTTAGTCGAAGCATCAAAGTTGAATTATCAATCCAACTTTTCCCTCCAGCCCATCCTGCTACATTAGGTGGATTAAATAAAACTTGCCCCAACGCTTTTTCAACAAAAATTAAAGACAATGGATTTTTAATCTCTACTTCAAAAGTGCGAATCATTCCTGCCATCAACTCAAGTGGAGATTTAATTTTAACGCCCACATTTTTTTTATCATAAAACCATTTACTTTCAAAAATACTTCGCATCAATTTTTCAATATCATAATTCGAATCATAAAAAACTTGAGCGAGATATTGAACATTGCGTTCATCTACTTTTTCATTTACAAAAAATCGGTACGCCTTTCGAACAATAAATTCTGCTGTTTCTTTCTTTTCCAAAATGATATCAAGAATATCATCGCCATTCCATTTTCCAGTTTTTCCCATGAAGGTTTTCTCTCCAAAATCATGGTGACGTTTTTTAAATTTGTAATCACCCATGACATTCGTTCCCCATCCCGTAAAAGCGCGAGCCGCTTCTTTGACATCTTGCTCCGTATAATTTTCTCTTCCTATCGTAAATAATTCCATCACTTCTCTTGCGAAATTTTCGTTGGGTTTCCTCTTTTTATTTTGTTGATTATTCAAATAACGAATCATCGAACCATCCTTTGCAATCCCTAAAACGAGCTCTCTAAAATTTCCCAAAGCATGCGCTCGAATCGTATTCAATTGTTTCCTTGCCAAGCCTGGCAATTTGGATCTACAAGCAAAATGTCCATGCCAAAACAAACACATTTTTTCTAATAAAGCACTCTCTTTTGGATCAGCCATTCGAAGTACCCAATCTGTATTGTGTGCACCAATTCGTAACTTATTTTGTTTTTTATTTTTCTTTTTAGCAGCAGCTTTATCCTCCATACTCATTGTCTCCATTTCCATAGAAGGTTGAATGTCATTGCCATTATTTATAATTTTTCTTTTACTTGCTTTATTGGCTTTCTTAAAAAGATGGTCAATCGCTTTTTGAGTCGAATACCTATGATATATTTTCCATTCCACAGGATTCAATCCAAAACCCGCTCGCCAGTATAAATGATGCAATCTTTCTTGTGTATTCATATTTATTAGATTTTTTCCAAAAAATAGTCATTTGAAATCAATACTTACTTTGACAAAATTTATTTATGAACGTTTAAAGACAATGCCAAACCTTAACTTATTTTAACAAAAAAGAGGAATAATGTATCTTTGAAAAAATAAAAATTAAAATGTTAATGAAAATTAAAATCAATCGTAAATTTCAAAATTTCATTTTTTTCTTTTCCATTTTTTTAGCATTAGGCAGTTGTTCTTCAGATACTCCTAGTTCTACAAAAGAAAAAGAAATAAAACCAGTTGCTACCACTTCATTACCTGCTGAAACAACTGAGAATCCTACTTCAGAGGTCGAAGTAAAATCCCCTAAAAAAAATAAACCTGCTCCGTTGGGCCGTGGAAAAGCTCGATTAAAAATGCAGGATGACTTGTACAATGCTCATCAGAAATTGATGACCCAAATGGAATCAACTGGAAAATTATCAGAAGCAGAAGTAGTCAAATATGCTAAAGATAGTGAGTTGTATATGTCTGTCTATGGAGATTCTTTGGCGGCTGAATATGCATTTAATGCAGCTGATTTATATCGAGGAATTGGAGATTATAAAAGAGCTTTGGATATGTGGCTTTTGGTTTATAAAGCCTACGACCGTGACCACCCAAAAGCACCTCATGCGTTGTTTCAATGTGCATTTGCCTATGATACTGTTTTGGATAGAAAAGACTTAGCGAAAACTTTATATTCTTCTTTTTTAGCAAAATATCCAGATCATCATCTAGCAAAAGATGTTCAACTTTCTTTGAAAAATATAGATAAATCGCCTGAAGATTTGATTAAGGAATTCCAAAAAAAGAATCAGAACTAAGTAGGGAGATATAAGATTGTGGGCATTGAGTATTGAGATTTCAGCGGGTCTCAATGCCCAATACTCATTATCTCAAATCCAATTTAAGACAAGTTTAAGAAAAGTAACCGTGCAAAGGTGCTCAACAAATCTTATCTTGCAACAAAGTAGGAAGAGATTAGAAAACGATGTTTTTAAGAACATCTTTTTCTTAAAATTCACCGTTTTCTAATCCCTTCCTACTTGATTTTTTCGAATATAAATTTTACTTAAAATAAAAGACTCAATCATTATGAGATTCATTACTATTTTATTTTTAACCCTTATTTCTTTCCAAATTCAAGCTCAAGACGGAATTGATTTTTTTCATGGAACTTGGGAAGAAGCATTAGAGGAAGCAAAGGCGAAAGACAAAATAATCTTCGTAGATGCTTATGCTGTGTGGTGTGGCCCTTGTAAACGAATGGCCAAAAATGTTTTTACGGATGCAGCCGTTGGAAAATTCTACAATCAGAATTTTATCAATATGAAAATTGATATGGAGAAAAAAATGGGAAGAAAATTTGGTAAAAAATATCCTGTATCGGCATATCCAACTTTAATGTACATTGACGCTAAAGGAGAGCTAGTTCATAAAGTTAAAGGAGGGCAAAAAATAGATGGATTTATTAAACTTGGCAAATTTGCCTTGAGCAAAGTAGACTATAGCAAGGATTTTGCAGAGGCTTATGAGAAGGGAGATCGTGATCCTGAATTGGTCTATAATTATGTAAAAGCTTTGAATAAAGCTGGAAAACCAAGTTTGAAAATCGCCAACGAATATATCCGTTCTCAAAAAGATATGACGACGGAGCAAAATTTGAAGTTTCTTTTGGAGGCGACAACTGCTGCTGATTCTCGTATTTTTAATATGATGATAAAAAATCGAAAAGCAATTGAAGCGGTTACTTCTAAAGAAGTGGTTTTAAATAAAATCGAATTGGCTTGTATTCGAACTGCTGAAAAAGCAGTTGAATTTCAAAATCCTGACTTACATAATGAGGCGGTAAAGAAAATGAAAAAATATCATCCCAAGAAAGCTGCGCAATTTGAAGTAGCTTCAGAAATGAAATTTTGCTTGGCTTGTGGTGATGAAAAAAAATACTTAAAAGCATGTGATAAATATGCTAAAAAACAAGTCAAAAAAGATGCAGAAAAATTAAATGCGTTAGCGTTAGAGATTGCTCAAAATCTTCCAAAAGATACTAAGGCTTTAAAGCAAGCTGAAAAGTATGCTAAGAAAGCAACCGAAAATGGCAATGCTTATAATTACTATATGACTTACGCAAGTATATTGTTACAAAACGGTAAAAAAGAAAAAGCACTTGAAATAGCTAACAAATCTTTAGAACTGGCCAAAGGAAATAGAGGTGTAGAAGGAACAGTTATGAGGTTAATTAAAAAGATTGAAAAGAGTTAATAAAATTGCTCGCGCCGAGGCTCTGCCTCGGTGTGTAGCATTTGACGAGCCTCTGGCTCGTGTTAAAAAAAAAATTCTACACACGAGCCAGAGGCTCGATAAATGCTACACACCAAGGCAGAGCCTTGGCGCGAGCAAGCGACAAACAAATAAATTTTAAACAAATCCCAAAAGCATAAATTACTGATCATTATGAGATATTTTACACTATTCGTCTTTACATTCCTCCTACAAATACCTTTTGGTTTTACACAAAAAAAAGGAATTCAATTCTCTGAAAATAACTGGAATCAAATCTTAATTACTGCTGCGAAACAAAACAAAATCATTTTTGTAGATGCTTATACAACATGGTGTCAACCATGTAAAAAAATGGATAAGCAAGTTTTTCCTCAAAAAATGATTGGTGATTTTTACAACAAGAATTTCATCAATGTAAAATTGGATATGGAAAAAGGGATTGGGAAAGAATTGCAACAACGCTATGAAGTTTTATTTTATCCAACCTTTCTTTTTTTAACTCCTGATGGAACTTTGGTACATCGAATTGCAGGTTACCAATCTGCACCAAAATTATTGGAATTAGGAAAAACAGCAATTGATCCAAGTAAACGATTATCTGCTTTTGAGACGAGGTATAAAAAAGGAGAACGTGATCCTGATTTTTTAAAACAATATACGCACATTAGAAAAGCAGCAATGGATGGAACTCATGTTGCCATTGCTGAATCTTATCTTGAGACTCAAGACAATTGGTCATCGAAAGAAAATTTAAAATTTATTTTTAAATATGTAGATGATACTGATTCTAAATTATTTGATTACATGGTCGAAAACAGAGGCGCATTTGATAAAGAGTTTGGGATTTCGAAAATCTCGGGGAAAATTGAAAATTTGATTTATAATAAAATATATGACGAGGAAGGAAATGCTGCTTTGGATGAATTAGATCGCTTATTTAAAAAAGTATATTCTCCTGCTCAGGCTGAAAAAGCATCGACTCGATTCAAACTGAATTATTATTTGGATAAAAGATCAAGTGAGAATTATGCTAAAACAGCAATTGATTTTTATTCTAAAAATCCTCCTAGAGATCCAAGTGAATTAAGTGATGTTGCCTATAATTTTTATGATTTAGATGTATCCAATAAAAAGTATTTAAAGCAAGCCTGCAAATGGTCTAAAAATGCAATCAAAGCGGATAAAAGTTATTTTAACTATGAAACACTTGCTGCTGTTTATTATAAAATGGGTAAAAAAAGAAAGGCTAGAAAGGCCGTAAAAAAAGCGATTGATTTGGCCAAAGCATCAAAAGAAGATTATTCAGAAACTCAAAAATTATTAGATAAGATTAAAGAAATGTAGTGTTGAGTATCAAAATATACACAAAAGAAAAGCCTTCAAGTTATTCAACTTGAAGGCTTTTTTAATTGGAGGTCGCGGACGGATTCGAACCGCCGTACAAGCTTTTGCAGAGCTCTGCCTAACCACTCGGCCACGCGACCATTTTTATTTTTTAAAATTAAAAAATCCACTTCAGGATTTTTGCGACTGCAAATATAATAGAATTTTTATAATCATGCAGAAGAATCAAAAATGAAACGTAAAAAAATTACATTTAGTTTCAAAAAAGAGCATTCTTATCTAAGAATTTGTCCAATTCAAAACATTAAGACTTCAACATATATCAACTATATTTAAGTTTTATACCTTTATATATATAAGATGGGAGATGACGGGTATTGAGTATTGGGATTTTCGAAAAAATTTAATCTTAAGCTTTTAATCACGTTTTAGAGAAATCTCAATACCCAATACTCACAATCCCATATCTCAAACAAAAATACTTTTACAAAATCTTAGAAACCTAACTACTGAAAATGAAACCTGTAAAGTTTATCCTTTTTTCTATTACTTTTCTGCTCATTCAATTTGCAAATGCTCAAGTAGCTGAACTTTCCGAAATTGAAAAATATATCTATAAAAAATTACCCAATGCTAAGGTCAAAAAAATAGAAGCGAAAGACCACTTTAAAGAGGTGTACGAAATTCGCTTTAAGCAATACCTTGACCATGATAATCCTCAAGCAGGAACTTTCGAACATCGGATTTTCATTTCTCATTTTGATAAAAAAAGTCCAATGCTTTTTGTTACGGAAGGTTATGCCGCTCGCCAACGGACTTACGAATTATCGAAGATTTTGACTTCTAATCAAATTATTGTTGAATACCGTTTTTATGGTGCTTCTCGACCAAAAGATATTCAATGGCAATATTTGACCAACGATCAAGCCATGGAAGATCTGCATCGTATCAAAAAGCTTTTTAAGAAATTTTATAAAAAAGAATGGGTCAGTACGGGCATCAGCAAAGGTGGAACGACTACTTTAATTTATAAAGCAAAATATCCAAAAGATGTTTGCGTAGCTGTTCCTTACGTTGCGCCTTTAGCATTTGCACAAGAGGACAAGCGAACGGATGACCATCAAAGAAATACAGGTTCGGAAGAGTGTCGAAATAAAATTATCGCCTTACAAAGAATTGCTTTACAAAAACGAGATGAGATCATTCCTATGATTGAAAATTATGCTCAAACGAATGGACATACTTTTTCAATAGGAGTGGATATTGTTTTTGAATATGCGATTTTAGAATTTCCATTTTCGTTTTGGCAATGGGGTGCAAGTTGTCAAGAAATTCCAGATGAACATGCTTCAACTAAACAAGTTTTTAATTACATCGAATCTGTAGTGAGTTGGAGTTTTTATTCTGATGCTTCCATTGATTATTTTCTTCCAGCATTTTATCAGTTCATGACAGAATTAGGGTATTATGGTTTTCCTACGGAAAATGTAGAAGACTTATTGGTCTCTGTAAAGAATCCTACCAATTTAATCTTTGGACCAAAGAATGTGGACTTGACTTTTAAGCCCTACTTAAAACCTATTCACGATAAATTAATGAAGAAAAGAGGAAAGCGAATAATTTATATTTATGGAGGAATGGATACTTGGACTGCTTGCGGCGTGACTCCAAATCCAAAAACAGATGCCTTGAATATGACTTTGGCAAATGGTTCCCACTCGACTCGAATTAAAGATTTTCCAAGAGAAGACCAGGAGAAAATTTATAAGAAATTGGATAAGTGGTTGAAGGCGAAGATAACTCCTTTGAGATGATTTTTTTAGCCGCAGATTTACGCTGATTTTTTATGATTTACGAAAAATGTGTTATAGAATATCATAAAGAATCAGCGCAGGTCTGCGGTTAAAAAAACTAGAAATCAAACTTAATCCCTTGTGCCAAAGGTAAATCCTTACTATAATTAATCGTATTCGTTTGTCGTCGCATGTAAGCTTTCCATGCATCAGAACCACTTTCACGTCCACCACCAGTTTCTTTTTCACCTCCAAAAGCACCTCCGATTTCAGCACCACTTGTTCCGATATTTACGTTAGCGATACCACAATCAGAACCCGCTGTAGAAAGGAACATTTCTGCTTCTTTTAAACTATCCGTCATGATTGCCGATGACAAACCTTGAGGTACATCATTTTGCATAGCAATCGCCTCCGACAAATCTTTATATTTCATCAAATATAAAATTGGAGCAAAAGTTTCATGCTGTACAATTGCGAAATGATTTTCTACTTCAGCAATGGCTGGTTTTACATAGCAACCACTTTTGTAAGCAGCACCTTTAAGTACGCCTCCAGCAACTGCTAATTTTCCACCTTCTGCTTTTACTTTTTTCAAAGCATCAGAATACATTTCAACCGCATCCTGATCGATTAATGGACCAACATGGTTTTTAGCATTTAACGGACTTCCAATTTTTAATTGCTTGTATGCTTTGACTAATTGTTTTTTCACTTTATCATAAATGCTCTCATGAATAATTAATCGACGAGTAGTCGTACATCTCTGTCCAGCCGTTCCTACTGCTCCAAATACTGCTCCTGTCAATACTAAATTCATATCCGCATTTGGCGATACAATAATTGCATTGTTTCCTCCTAATTCTAAAATGGTTCGACCTAATCGTCCAGCAACTGTTGCACTTACAATTTTTCCCATACGAGTACTTCCTGTTGCAGAAACTAAAGGTACGCGAGTATCTTGAGTCATGTATTCTCCTACTTTGTAATCTCCGTTTACGATACAAGAAAC
>CAKZSH010000270.1 GCA_937918905.1 uncultured Saprospiraceae bacterium | reverse complement strand
AAATCTTTTTTTAGTCGGGCGTAGGTCGTTGCGATTTCGATAGGATTCAAATCACTTCGATGAGTATTTTCCACAAGTGCCATTTCCATCATTTCAGCATCACCTGCAATTCTTATAAATGCAGGAATCTCCGTCAATTCCGCTAATTTGGAAGCTCGCCATCTTCGTTCCCCTGAGATCAATTGATATTGACCTTCCGCCATTCTACGAACGGTGATCGGTTGAATTAAGCCATGAATTTTTATGGATGCTTTTAAATCTTCTAATTCAGTTGTATTGAAATCAACTCGAGGTTGGTCGCTGTTTCGTTCAATCTGGTCAATAGGAATGTATGCAAAATCTTTAGCTAAAGCTTTAACCACTTCCTCAGAAGGTGGTGTTTGCTTTTCAATATTTTGATCTAACTCATCTTTAATTCCACCCAACAACATTTTGAGTGAATTTTTTCTTTTGTCTTTTTTTTGTTTTTTGTCTGACATACTTTTCCCTTTTTTCTGTAACAGCCAATTTCAATTGGCAAGTTGTTTTTGGAAATAACGTTTTACGTTTACTAAACCTTTAAGGTTTAGTAAACGTAAACGTGGATAGCTATTTCGCTTCCGTCAACTGAATCGTATCGTTATTTTTTAATAAAAATTCTTTTGCTAAATTTAAAAAGTTCACACTTCCTTTGCTCGCTGCATCATACAAAATAACTGGTGTGTGTAAACTTGGTGCTTCTCCAATTTTAGAATTTCGATGAATAATGGTATTGTAAACTTTCTCTTCAAATGCTTCTTTTACTTCCTCCACTACTTCATTGGCCAATCTCAATCTTCGATCATACATGGATAACAATATACCTTCAATTTTCAATTCAGGATTTAAATATTGTTTGACCGTATTGATTGTATTTGTCAATTTTCCTAAACCCTCTAATGAAAAAATTTCACATTGGACAGGAACAATGACGGAGTCGGCAGCGCAAAGTGCATTTACGGTTACCAAACCTAAAGAAGGTAAACAGTCGATGAAAATGTAATCGTAATCATCTCTGATTTTATCTACTATTTCTTTGGTCACGTATTCTCTCTTCATTCTACTTACCAGTTCCAGTTCAGCATCTACCAAGTTGATATGTGATGGAATCAAAGAAAGATTTGGAGTTTCCGTTTTGACGATAACGTCATTAGGATCAACCCCATCCGTCATACAATCATAAATACTCAACTCGTAATCATCAGTCATCACACCTACACCTGAAGTAGCATTCGCTTGTGGATCGCAATCAATCAATAGAACTTTTTTCTCTAAAATAGCCAGACATGCAGCAAGGTTAATGGCTGTTGTAGTTTTTCCGACGCCTCCTTTTTGGTTGGCTATTGTTATAACTTTTCCCATATTTTTATTTAATGAGTTTTTAGTGATTCGTGATTCGTGATTCGTGATTCGTGATTCATGATTCGTGACTCGTACTAGTTACGAATCACTAATCACTAATTACCAATCACCAATCACTACAAAACAACTTTATTTCCAATTGTAGGTAAAATTAAATTTTTACCTTTTTTCTTAAATGCTTCAATCGCAGCTTCATGGTCAATTTCGATATATCCAAAAGTATCAAAATGACAGCCTACAATATTATCACATTCTATAAATTCCGCAGCAATTGCGGCATCATCGTATCCCATAGTGAAATTATCACCAATTGGTAATATAGCAAAATCTAACTTTGGACAGGTCATTGGAATCAATTTCATATCCAAAGTCAAAGCTGTATCGCCTGCAAAATAAAAACAAACTTCATCATTCCAAATTACAAATCCTCCAGGATTGCCTCCATAGGTACCATCTGGCAGAACACTCGAATGTACTGCATTTACATATTTTACGGTTCCAAAGTCGAATTTCCATTTTCCGCCATGATTTAAAGGATGACCTTTACATTCTTTAGCCCCAAACCAAGAAACCACTTCATAATTTGAAATTATTGTAGCATCATTATTTTTTGCCAACGCTTCTGCATCGACAACATGATCTTGATGACCATGCGATAACAAAACATAATCAGCTTTCAAACTGTTAACATCAATATGATTCGCTTTTTCATTGGGAGAAATAAAAGGATCGAAGAAAATAGTTTTCCCTTTTAATTCAATAGAAAAGGAGGCTTGACCGTAAAAAGTAAGATTCATAAGACCGATTCTTTAAAGTTTAATTTTTTGAGCGCTCAAAGATACTAGGTTTTATAAAAAAACCTTACAAATGATTTTTATAAATTTGCAAACTTTCGTAACAATGGGCTTTAGCTCATTGAAAAACTAAATTTTTTTTCAAACAACTTCAATGAATTGGAACGGACTAAAGTCCGTTGCTACAAATACAAATAAATGATAACTGTTATTTCAGGAACGAATCGTAAAGGAAGCAATACCGAAAAAATTGCAAAACATCTATATAAATTATTGAAATCCAAGACGAAAGATCCCGTTAAATATTTTTCATTGCAAAAGATGCCTAACGATTTATTGAAAACAACCATGTATAGTTCAAGAGGTCAATCCAAAGCACTTCGTAAAATACAAGAAGAAGTGATGATTCCTGCCAATAAGTTTTTGATCGTTTCACCTGAGTACAATGGAAGTATTCCTGGAGCATTAAAGTTGTTTTTAGATGCTTGTTCGGTATATGAATATCGACCAACTTTTAAAGGGAAAAAAGCAGGATTGGTAGGAGTGGCTTCTGGACGTGCTGGAAACATTAGAGGTATGGATCATTTGGGAAGTATCTTAAATCATGTGGGGACAGAAGTGATGGGGGCAAAATTACCCGTATCACAATGCGAAAGTCTAATGGATAAAAAAGGAATCATTACTGATAAGTCAGCACTCGAAGCAATGGAAAAACATATAAATGATTTTTTGGATTATTAATTTTTTGATTATAAATTATGGATGTCGTTTTTACGTGAATCTGCAAACGTAATTTTTGAACGCAAAGACGCTGAGACACAGAGGTCGAATAACTTATAGGCCGCTGAGTATTTTTCTTTGAAAAATAGAAGCAAAGTTGCTAAGATATTATTTTGAGTTTATTTTAAAACTCTGTTTCTCCGCTAATTTTTTTCTTTGAGAAAAAAATACTGAGCGGTCTCAATAAGTTATTCGACCTCTGTGTCTCAGCGTCTTTGCGTTCAAAATTACGTTTGCAGATTCACATAAAAAGGACATCCATAATTTTTAATCCATAATCCATAATCTTTTTTCCATATGACTTGTGGCTGTCATTCTCTAAAACTTAAATGAAATTTTATGCCAACGGGACGGCATAAATTATCATACGTTACGATTTTTTTTCATTTATAAATTATATTAGAGAATTATCTAATTACACAAAATTTAGCTTATGAAAAAAATCTTTACCCTCCACTTTATTTTTTTATTTACCGCAACGATGTGTTTTTCACAAAACCTACTTAGGATACTCCCTACCAACTGGTGGGATATTGAAGGCTTTCCCGGCTCAATTACCGAGGCGACATTTACCATTCAACCACAAGGCACTTATATGGATGTAGGTATGTACCTTACCATTGCTGATGACCAATCAGGTTTTCCTGCTGAAGAATGGTTGGAAGCAGTTTTAGATTTTAACTTACCTGAAGGTTCTATCGTTTACGATTCGTGGTTGTGGATGATGGATGATACGACCATCGTAAAAGCTGATGTTTTGGATATTTGGACGGCAACGCAAGATTATAATGCGATTGTTGATAGACAAAGTGATCCATCTATTCTCTACCGAAAAAATAACGGCGGCTACCAAATCCGAATTTATCCCTTGCCCGGTAGCGGAACTCGAAGAGTGAAAATTTCTTTTTTAGTTCCAGCCATCTGGTCGGTGGAAGATGTTTCAACTTGGTTGCCTATTGATATTTTATCTACCTCTAGTACGATACTGAATAATTTTAATGTGATTACTTTTCCTAATAGCATGTGGTCGAATCCTCGATTTGAAGGGATTCCAGATGTTGCATTTGAGACCGTTCAGGATGCTACATTTGGAGAAGTATTGGTTGCAGAAGTACCAAAATTTTATGTCAATAAACCTTTCAAATTTGAAGTGGATGCCCCTTTAAATAGCGATGGTGTTTTTGCTCAAAAACTAGATGAAGGCATTGATAAATTTTATCAACTCATCTATTTTCCTCCTGAACTTCCAGAAGGGTACAATCCCAAAAAACTGGTTTTTTTATTCGATCATAATGATAGTCAAACGCAAATTAAACGAAACGATTTATATGATTATGTAAAACAAAATTGCGAATCTAATTTGACAGAAGATGACCAGTTTAATTTTATTTTTTCTTCTCCCGATGGTTCACAATTACTGATGGACTCTTGGATTACAGGTGATGAAGCTAGTATGGATTTGGTATTTAATCAAATGACTGATTCTATTCATAACCATAGTGATTTTTTACAATTGATGGAAGATGGGATTGCCTTTATTGAGAATAATGGAGGGGAAGGAGATTTGGTGGTTTTTGCAAGTTCTGATGCCATTTATTGGAACTCGCAAAACCGAGATAGGAGAGATACTATTTATCAAAAACTTACCGATAACAATATTAAGGTTCATATTATAAATTATCAAACTCAAAATTTTTATTATGAATGGGTATGGCAAGGGCCAGATTTTTGGACTTATTGGAATCAAAATTTTTATCAAAATTTAACTCTTTCTTCTGCTGGAAATATGTTTGGATCATTGGAAGGGACAAGTAATATATGGGCAAATATTCCATCCTTATTTAGTACTTTAAAATCAAATGACTATAATTTTGATTTGCATACTTCACTTAACAATGGTTTTACATTTGATCGATTTGAACAAAGTTTTTTAGGGCAGTCTCATAATACCAATCAACCCATTCTACAAATTGGAAAATATATTGGTGATTTTCCTTTAGAAGTAAATTATTCTGCAATAGTGGATAGTGTATTTGCTTTTGAAAATATTTCGATTAATCCTAGTGATATTTACGAAAGTGATACCTTGGCGAGAGAGATTTGGTTTGGACATCATTTGCGAGAAATGGAAAATCTAGTTTCAGGAACAAATAGCATTCAAGAAGTGATTGATTTGAGTATTCAGGAGCGAGTGTTGTCAAAATATACCGCTTTCCTTGCTTTAGATTTAGAACAAGGTGCCGAGCCTTGTCTAGGTTGTTGGGAATTTGATGAGCCATTTATTGTTGAAACAGAAGATTTAGAAACAGATAGTGGAATTGAAATTTTGGCATTTCCAAATCCATTTACAGAGGAGTGTACCATTGATTTAAAATTAAAAGAAGGCTTTGATATTGATGAAGCTTCGCTTACGATTTTTGATGCTTTTGGGAAAAATATTTTGACAAAAGACTTGAATGATTTGGTGAATTCTAAACAAACTCAATGGCAATGGAATGGAATAGATGCTTCGGGACAACAACTCTCGGCAGGTGTTTATTTTGTAATTATCCAAACGGATAAAGGAGTTGCGACGACTAAATTGACTTTGATGAAATAAAATTTTTATTAAAATTTTAATAAGAAGCGTTGGGAGTAAAAATTACTTTCAACGCTTTTTTATTTTTACTAAAAAAAATAACCACCTTTGCCCTTCTGAAAAAAAACTATTCATTCAAATTAAAAAGATTTGATAAAAGAAGTCGAAATAAAGGTTCAACCGAGAGCGATCAATGACGTTGCCGCAATCGAAAAAGCTGCGCTAAAAAAAGCGAAAGTGAAACCCTCCGATAAAACGGAAGTGGTGGTGCTTCGCCGATCTATTGATGCAAGAGGGAATCAACCTGTATTTCGATTAAGAGTAGCAGTTTATGTTGGGGAAAAACATCAACCTGAACCAGCCATTTTAGATACCTTTCAAAATGTAGAAAACGCTCCCCGTGTAATTATTGTTGGAGCAGGCCCCGCAGGATATTTTGCAGCTTTGGAATTGATTGAGTTAGGATTAAAACCCATTATTTTTGATCGAGGAAAAGATGTTCGAACACGGAGGCGAGACCTACGTGCGATTCAACAATTTGGAGAAGTGAATCCACATTCCAATTATTGTTTTGGAGAGGGTGGGGCAGGGACTTACTCTGATGGAAAATTATACACCCGATCACATAAACGTGGGAATATTCTTAAGTCATTACGGTTGTTGGTGGAGCATGGAGGAGTTTCAGATATTTTAGTGGATGCACATCCTCATATTGGTTCCAATAAATTACCAAAAATTGTTGCCAATATTCGAGAGACTATTTTAAAATATGGCGGCGAAATTCATTTTGATGCACACGTTACAGATTTTGTTTTTTCCAAAAATAAATCAAAAGCCGAGGGCAAAAAAATAGAAGGAGTCATCGTCAATGATAAAGAAGAACATCTTGGCGAGACAGTAATTTTAGCAACAGGACATTCGGCAAGAGACATTTATAAATTATGTGATGATCGAGGAATTCGATTGGAGGTAAAACCATTTGCACTTGGAGTACGCGTGGAACATCCGCAAAGTTTGATTGATAAAATTCAATATCGGCAAGAGTCCCGAGAGGAAAATTTACCAGCCAGTAGTTATCGTTTGGCCTGTCAAGTGGGAGGGCGAGGTGTCTTTTCATTTTGTATGTGTCCTGGTGGATTAGTCGTTCCAGCATCGACTGCTCCAGGGGAGATTGTGGTGAATGGAATGTCGATGTCACGAAGAGATTCTGCTTTTGCAAATTCGGGAACGGTGGTGGCTGTTGAACCTGAAGATCTTGCGCCATTTGCACATCATGGAATTTTTGCAGGGTTGGAATTTCAAAAAAGTGTAGAGCAAGCCATGTTTCAATTTGGTGATGGTAGCCAAAAAGCACCAGGGCAACGAATGACGGATTTTGTAAAAAATAATATTTCAAAAACTTTACCTGACACGTCCTATATTCCGGGTTTAGTTGCAGCACCAGTACATCAATTGTTACCTGAAAGTATTTCAAAAAAATTGCGATTAGGAATGCAAGAGTTTGGGCGAAAAATGAAAGGATATTTTACGGAAGAAGCGAATATCATTGGAACTGAAAGTAGAACGAGTTCGCCTGTACGGATTCCTAGAAATCCTTCGACTTTGATGCACCAAGATGCCGAAGGACTTTTTCCATGTGGGGAAGGAGCAGGTTTTGCGGGGGGAATAATTTCGGCAGCAATGGATGGGCAAAATGTAGCTAAAGCAGTTCATCGATTTTTGACAGAAAAGTAACCGCCAAATTCATTTGGCAGGTTGGAATAAATTATAGAATAGCAGATTAATTGATGTTACTTATGATTTTAAGTTTTTGAATAAAAATTAATATAAACCATTATTTATAACCTAAGCAAAAGGAAGTTCACCTTAAAAAATTACAATGCCTTTTTGCTTGCATCTTTAACAAACATGAAACAAATATTTTTTCTTTTTTTGGTAGTGGCATTAGTTGGAGCATGTTCCACAAAAAAAATTGTAGAAGCCAAACCAACTGTAAAATTACCAAAACCAATGCTGACCAAAACGGATTCTATTTCTTATGTTTTTGGATTAAGTGTTGCACAATCCGTACAAAAAATAGAAGAAGATTCGGATGGTGAAATAAAATTAGACATTGATCTTTTTAGCGAAGCGATCAAAGAAAAGTTAGCAGATAAACCAAGAATGACTGATGAAGAGATGAATACGATTATGCAAGATTTTGGTAGAGAAATGCAAGCTAAGCAAAGAGCAAAAGCAGAACGGGATGCCTTGAAATCCAAAGAGGAAGGAATGCAATTTCTTGCTGCCAATGCTAAAAAAGATGGCGTTCAAACTACCGCTTCTGGTTTGCAATATAAAATTCTCAAAGCGGGGACAGGTGTTTCTCCTGCAGCAGAAGATGAAGTACGAGTACATTATACTGGAAGATTGATCGATGGATCTGTATTCGATAGTTCAGTAGAACGTGGCGAACCGATAAATTTTAAATTGAATCAGGTGATTCCAGGTTGGACTGAAGGAGTGCAGTTGATGAAGAAAGGTGCAAAATATGAATTTACTATTCCTTCTGAATTAGGATATGGTGAAAGAGGAACATCAGGTATTCCTGGTGGATCTGTTTTGGTTTTTGAAGTGGAGTTGTTGGATGTTATTAAATAAATGTGTTTGGGTGTATATGTATATAGGTGTATAGGTTGACGAAATAATTGTGAGTACTTTCGAGGGTATTCAAAAAATTGTGTCACTGGTATTTTGATCGTTACCCGTCGGATTTACATCCGACGGCAAACGATCAAAATACTATTGATAAAATTTTTTAACCGTCTTACTATCTGTATCACAATTATTTCGTCAACATAAACACTTATACACCCATACACCTAAACACATTAAAAGACCTCCCCATAAATTTCACCTAAACACAAAAAAATCGTATTTTCGCCGCGATAAAAAATTACATAACTATTTACAAAATTACGATGAAGAAACTAATCTATTTGATTTCAATTATTGCTTTTTTTGCAGCCTGTAATACTGGAGGATCAGGTGGTGGTGCTAATATTGCATTGGCAACTGAAGCAGATTCAATTGCTTATGCACTTGGTCTAAATGTTGGACAAAGTGTAAAAAGAATAAAAGATGATACTGATGGAGAAATGGAGTTAAATGTAGACATCATCAGAAATGGAATGTCTGATTTTGTGGCAGATACTAAAGTTTTGAGTGATGATGATGCTCAAAAGGTGATGATGGGTTTTAGCCAAAAAATGCAAGCTAAACAAATGGCTAAACAGCAAAAAGCACAAGCTGAGGCTCAAGCTAAAGCAGCTGTGGATGGGCCAAAAAACGAAGCAGAAGGTGCGGCTTTCCTTGCTGCTAATGCAAGTAAACCAGGTGTAAAAACAACTGCTTCTGGATTGCAATACAAAGAATTGTCTCCAGGAACTGGGGCAAAACCTGCAGGGCCTACTGCTCGAGTTAAGGTTCATTATGCAGGGAGATTGTTAGATGGGACTGAATTTGATAGTTCAATTAAACGAAACCAACCTGCTGAATTTGGATTGAATCAAGTGATTCCAGGTTGGACAGAAGGGGTGCAATTAATGAATACGGGATCAAAATATGAATTTTATATTCCAGGTAATTTGGCTTATGGACCAATGGGAAAAGGATCAGATATTCCACCTAATGCTACTTTGATTTTTGAAATAGAATTATTGGAAGTATTGAAATAAGGTGATTTGGTTATTGGTTAATTAGTTTTAACTTTTGACGTAATATTTTACCAGAAAAAAGGAGTATATCATTAATTGGTATACTCCTTTTTTTGATGTTTAAGGCAAAAAATATTATAGTGGGTCCTGTCCGTATTAGGACAAGTGTTTTGTTTTTGTAAAACCCCTTTCCATAACTTTTGTTAATAATTCCAAAAGCTATTATTATGAAAAATATATCTCAAGAAATTATTGATTCTGCTTTCAGCTATACTGCTTATCGAACTATGGTGGATGAGCTATTTGCACAAGGAAAAGCAACTGGTGATGACCATAGTGAGGCTATGTTGAATTATTCTAAATTGAATATTTTTAGAATGAATAGATTAGATAAAACGACGAGGTTGACTGAAGAAGCCGTTTCAAGGATTGGTAATGTTAATAAAAAAGTCACTTGGTTAGTGATTACAGAAGGATGGTGTGGGGATGCTGCTCAAATTATTCCAGTACTCAACAAAATGGCAGAGGAGAACGAAAATATTGATTTGAAATTAATATTGCGGGATGAGAATCCAGAAGTGATGGATGCATTTTTAACTAACGGAAGTCGATCAATTCCTATTTTAATTATTCTTGATGCTGCTACTTTGGAGGTTTTAAATGTTTGGGGGCCTCGACCTGAAGTGGTTCAAGAAATGGTGATGTCAGCTAAATTAAAAGCGAATTCCAATCCTGAAAACAGCGAAGAGATTTGGGATGAAGTAAAAAAAGATACTCAATTGTGGTATGCAAAGGATAAAACTAAAAGTATTCAGAAGGAGGTGCTTGATGTTTTGTAAGGATGGGAAAAAGGGAAGATGGATTTACGATTTGAGAAGTATAACGAATACTTGTGAAAAATAAGAATCACCGGTTTTCGAAAAACTTCTCAAATCGTAAATCCGTCTTCCCTTTTTCCCTTTTTCAAAATGTATTATTCGATTAATCAATTAACAACCATAAATTCTACTCGACGATTTTTATCTCTTCCTTCGTCATTTTCATTGGATGCAATGGGGCGAGATTCACCATAGCCCACATAAGATAATCTATTCACAGCGATTCCTTTTTCTTTGAGGAAATAAAAAACTGCTGCTGCTCGATCAGTTGAAAGTCGTAAATTATAATTATCATTTCCTCGATTATCGGTATGCCCTTGAATCTTGATTTTGAGGGAAGGATTTTTTTGTAAAAATGTAAATAGTTTGTTAAGTTCAGCAAAGGAAGCAGATTTTAAAGTGGCTTTGTCAAAATCGAAAAAGATATTTTCTAAAGTGATCGGTTCGTTTTTTTTGATATTATTTACTTCAAACTTTTCTTTTTTGATTTTTGGTTCAGGTTGATCTCCTTCCTGCCAAATACGAATATCATCAATTAAATAATGTGCATAAGGAGGCGTGTAAGGAGAACCTCTAAATTTTTTATACTCTTTTGTTTTTGTGTTTTTATTGTTATAAAAATTTCCAATAGTAACATAAATCAATGGTTTTTCAGGAATAAATGAACCTTCAATTTTTACCCAATCCATATTATTTTCATTAATTAAAGTATCATGATTGATTTGAGGATTCTTCTCAATCACCTCTTCGGTTTTTTCATAGAATTTTCTTTGGGAAAAATAAAAACCAATATTATTCGAAACTAATTTTGCTTGACGATCTTTTTGAATCCAAAGTTCAGCGTAAGTTTTTACACCAGGTTGAAGTGGTTTTTTTAATTTGATTTGAATATATTCTCTGAAAACTTTAGTATTTGTATTTTTCAAATAAGTCATAATTCCTACAAAATGTTCTCCTGTACGGGGTCGGTTACAATCTTTATATCTTTCTGAACATTGACGATAGACTTGCTTGGGAATGATTCGTAAATCAGGTGTTGCATCAGAGGCTGCTTTCCAATATTTTAGATTTTTTTGAAAAGGTTTGTAACCACTACGATACTCAAACTCAAAAGCATTTTTTGTGTTTTTGACTATGGGGAGATTTCCTACTCCTTCAAAGGAAGGATTCCTTACCAAGTTTTGGCAAAAAATAAAACTAGGTAAGAGAAGAAATAACAATAAACTTGTAAAACGTAATGGACTTGTTCTCATAGTTGTAAAGTGTTGACTGTCAGTTGTTTAATTCAGCATAGGTGGTCAGTTAAAAAAGAGGTAGTTCTTAGTCATAAGGTAACTTGGAATCACCTTGTGACTTGGGTATCGCTCATTTATTATTTCCTTGCATTATTACCTCAATTTCAACCCTCCGATTTTTTCTTCGATTTTCATCGGAATCATTTGGGTGAAGAGGACGGGACTCTCCCAATCCCATGATCTCATATTTTATCATTGGATCTTTGATTCTTTTTAATAATTCATTTTGAATCGTCAAAGCCCTTTTCATTGAAAGCTCTGAATTATAGATGTCATTTCCAGTATTATCGGTGTGTCCTGATATTTTTAAAATGGAAATATTTGGAACCGTAAGTATCTTGTTAGCAATACTATCTAAAAATATTTTTGCATCAGCATTGACTTGATAACTATCGTGTTCGAAGTTTAGAATTTGGTTAGGAATGACCAGTTTGAAATTTTTGGCAACATGAGTTTCGATAGGAGTGACAGATTCATCTTCTTGCAAATCTCGATAATATGAACCATTAAATTGAATGCCGAATCGATCAGGGAATTTTTGAAAATACCAAATTTTAATAGGGTAGGAGCCTGGAGTTAAAGCAATCGAATCTTCTACATATTTCATTTGATGAATGCCATCATTAAGTAGAACTGCTTTTTTTCCAATCCAAAGAATTGAACCATCATCTGAGTTGAGGGAAAATTTATAAATGCCTTCTTTTTTTATTTTCATGTTGGATTTAAAAACAACTGAAAATCCATATCGC
>CAKZSH010000269.1 GCA_937918905.1 uncultured Saprospiraceae bacterium | reverse complement strand
CTTTTTCATTTATACAATGCGAATGGACAATTGATTTGGGCAAAAACTTATGACTTAGCAAAAGGTAATCAAGAATTACGATTAGATTTTTCTTTGGTAAAAATGGCACAAGGGCATCACTTCCTAAGAGTAACAGATGGTAACCATGAAATACAAACAAAGAAGATTATTAAGGTAAATGTCAAAGGAGAGAAAGATGAAAGACAATTAAAAATAGGCTTATAGTTTTGCCACATAGACCACATAGTTTTTTTCACAATAGTAAACATAGGTCGAATATCGTATTTTCTATGTGTACTATTGTGAAAAAAACTATGTGCCATATGTGGCAAAAAAAAATCACCGATAAAAAACCAAAGGAAAACACTCCCCCTTTTCAAACAAATCTTTCCCCCTCGGCAACCTCAAAAACGCATCCGCATCCACCAAGTTAGCCAAGTCCCCCGAACCATTTCCATCCACAGGCATTGCTAAAATTTGTCCTTGTTGATTATAAGAAATTTTAACCTGAAGAAAATAAACAAGGTCAGGTTTAAAAGTAGTATCTCGTTGCAAAATAGCAGTAGGCAAAACCACATCGGGTAATTGCAAACAACTCCTCAACCAAGGCACAAAGTAAATCTGCGTACACATAAATGACGAAACAGGATTCCCAGGCAAAGCAAAAACAGTCGCCCCACTTGGTGCTTTTCCAAACCAAAAAGGTTTCCCCGGTCGTTGTTTTATTTTATGGAAAAGTTTTGTTACACCCAATGTTTTCAAGGCATCTGGCAAAAAATCGAATTTACCTTTTGAAACACCACCACTCATCATGACGATTTCATATTCTTCCAAAATAGTTTTTAGTTGCTTAACAATCTCATCAAAATCATCATTCAAATGAGCCGTATCCGCAACAATTCCATGATGCGCAAAAGTAGCTTTTAAACGATGGACATTAGATTTTCTAATTTGATGAGGAAGAGGAGATTCATCAATTTCCACTAGTTCATCACCAGTAGAAATGATAATCGCTTTAGGCAAACGACTCACTTTTATATTTGATTTCCCAACGGTGGCAGCCACTCCAATTTCAGCAGGAGAGATAATTTTTTTACTTGCAACCACCTTTGAATTTTGAAGACGATCTTCCCCTTTGTTATGAACATTTTGTCCTACAGTCAAAGTATCTAGTTGAATGGTCGCAACTCCATTTTGAATATCTAAATCTTCATATCGAATAACCGTATTTGTATTGTTAGGTAAAATGGAACCTGTCATCACTTCCAAGCAATTATTCGCGTCATTCAAAGTTTGCTGTTCTGCCCCCGCAGCAGCGACTCCTTCAATATTGAAATTTCGATTACCATTTTGAAAACTTTCACCTTGAATGGCAATACCATCCATCGTCACTCGATGATAAGGTGGAAAGTCTCTATCTGCAAATAAATCCTCACGGAGCACTCGTCCGACTGCTGCTCCAAGAGGAATTTCAATAATACCAAAATCATGGATGGTGGTAGCAATGATATTTTGCGCTTCTTCGACTGTAATCATATTTTATTTTTAAAAACTAAAGTAACTGTTCAGCACGGCTTTGTAACCGCCAACTTCAGTTGGCAGGTTGTTTTAAAATAGAGGATATTCAGGTTGTTTAAAATAGTTAAACAACTACTTTGTGGCAACCTGCCAACTGAAGTTGGCGGTTACATACACCTAAACACATTAAAACTTCCAATAAAAGTAGAAAAGAATTTTTGGAAATGATATTTTTACAGCAATGATTGATTTAAAAAAGATACGAGCAGAGTTTCCAATATTTTCCCACCATCCAAAGTTGGTGTACCTCGACAATGCCGCTACCACACACAAACCTCAATCAGTCATTACTGCCATCTCAGATTTTTATCAAAAAGAAAACACAAATATCCATCGTGGAATTTACCCACTAGCTGCGCAGACTACTCAAAAGTATGAACAAGTAAGAAATAAAGTAGCACAATTTCTCAATGCTCCCAATTCAAATAACATTGTGTACACGAGTGGCACAACTGCCAGTACCAATTTGGTGGCACATTCATTTTTAAATACTCGATTAAAGAAAGGGGATGAAGTGATCATTTCTGCAATGGAGCATCATGCGAATTTGATTCCATGGCAAATGATTTGTAAAAAGAACGGTGCAAATTTAAGCATCATTCCAATGAACAAGGAAGGAGAATTGGATTTAGTAAGTTTTAGAAAAATGATTTCTGAAAAAACGAAAATGGTAGCTATTGTTCATGTTTCAAATTCGTTGGGTACGGTTAATCCGATTGAGGAAATAATTGAAATTTCTCATCAAAAAAATATTCCTGTTTTGGTTGATGCTGCGCAAAGTGTGGCACATTATCCGATTGATGTACAAGCATTGGATGTGGACTTTTTGACCTTCTCAGGACATAAGCTATTTGGGCCAACAGGTATTGGAATTTTATATGGGAAAGAACAATATTTGTCGGCAATGCACCCCTATCAATTTGGAGGGGATATGATTAAAAATGTTACCTTTGAGGAAACGACATTTGCTGATGTTCCACAACGATTTGAAGCAGGGACTACGAATGTTGCAGGGGTGATTGGATTGGGTACTGCGATTGATTTTGTCAATCAATTAGATAGGCGAGCCATCATCAATTATTTAAACGACCTCACGCTGGATGCTACTGGCAAGTTGCTGAAAATCAATGGTTTAGAGATAGTTGGGACGGCTAAAAATAAATCTTCAATTATCTCTTTTGCTTTAAGAAATATCCACCCACATGACGTTGCTACTTTTTTAGGAACAGATCATATTGCAGTTCGGGCGGGCAATCATTGTACACAACCTGTGATGGATTATTTTAATTTACCAGGGACGACGAGGGCATCATTTACCATTTATAATCAGCCAGAGGAGGTTGATTTTTTAGTAGAAAAGATCAAAGAAATACAACAGTTTTTTTCATGAATGAGAAACTAAAAAATTTATATAAAACCATTATTTTAAAACATAATAGCACGCCTATTTTTTTTGAAAAAAATGAAAATGCGACTCATGTTTTAAAAGCATATAATCAAATTTGTGGAGATCGATTTGAGTTATATTTTGAAATAAAAAATGGCGTGATAGAGGATTTGAGTTTTCATGGTTTTGGTTGTGCAATTTCAAAAGCGTCAACTTCTGTTTTGGTAAAAAAACTAAAAGGGAAGGAACTTGCAGAAGCATTGTTATCATGTAGGGAGTTTTTAAAAGTTACTGATGTTGAAGTGGAGATTGGAGAAAATGTAGAGGAAGAATTTGAAGCGTTTTCAGCAGCAAAAGAATTTCCTGGACGGTTAAAATGTGCAACGTTAAGCTGGGATGAGATGATTGGTTTTTTAGAAAAACGTATTTGAAGAACACGTTATTTACGTCATACGTAGCTGTCGGGTTTTAACCCGCAGTAAAAAAAAATACAGTTTTCGATCAAAAAAAATAATCGTATATTCTATTCATCGAAAACCTGTTTTTTTTACTGCGGGTTAAAACCCGACAGTTACGTATAACATGTCGAATAAAAAAAATATTAATGAAAATAAATATCCTCGCATTTGGTATAGCTAAAGATATTATCAACAGTTCAACATTAGGACTTGAAATTTCTGATGGTACAACGGTCGGTCAATTAAAAGCACAGTTAACTTCCCAATTTCCTGATTTTGAAAAATTACGTTCCCTTTCGATTGCCGTCAATCAAGAGTATCAAGAAGATGATTTTCTGTTGAGTGAAAAAGATGAAATTGTGATTATTCCTCCTGTAAGTGGGGGATAGAAAAATAAGAATGAATGTTTAATAATTTTCCCATGATTGATATCCAACTCAAAGATACCCCACTTATTACCCAAGAATGTGTGGATTATGTTGCTTCTGCAAGTGCAGGAGGAAGTACAGTTTTTATCGGAACCGTTCGTAATCAAACCAAGGGCAAACCTGTTCTTAGATTAGAATTTGAATCGTACGCTCCAATGGCAATTTCTGAAATGAGAAAGATCGCAGAACAAGCTCAAGCAAAATGGAACTGTGAAAAAATTTCAATTCACCATCGAGTTGGCGTATTGGATATTGGAGAGATTGCAGTAATTATCGCAGTTGCCACACCTCATCGTAAAGCTGCATTTGAAGCTTGCGAATATTGTATTGATACTTTAAAAGAAACTGTTCCGATTTGGAAAAAAGAATTTTTCGAAGATGGGGAAGTTTGGGTCGCAGCACACCCATAGGGAATTGAAAATTGAAAATGGATAATTAAAAATTTTCGTAGTACGGTGATTTCCGTTATTCGAAATTTTTAATTATCCATTTTTAATTTTCAATTATTAGTGAAGCGTAAGGTCTCCTTTGTATATTTTTACGACTCCATCAATAAATTCAATTTCGGCGTAGTAGACTAAGACGCTTGGAGTTATTTTTTCTCCTTTAAAATAACCGTCCCAACCATGTTCAGGTAAGTTCGGTTGGAAGTCTTCTTCAGAGAAAACGAGTTCTCCCCACCGAGTAAATATTTGAAATTTATTAACTTGATTGACCATCACATCATTTGCAAATATTTGGAAAATATCGTTGACTCCATCATCATTAGGAGTGAAGGCACTTGGGATAAATACCTCTCTTGGTTTTTCAACATTAATCCAAATTCCATCTGTTGCTTTACATCCATTTGGAGTAATGATGGTCAACTCATAATAAGTGGAATAGATAGGATTAGCAGTTGGACTTGCACAATCGATACAATTCAAAGAGTCTGCTGGTGTCCAAATAAAAGTATCAATCGAAGAAAGTGGGTAACTAATTTGAGGTTGAATCGTGTAAGATTCTCCGAGTCTAATCGTTTCCGTATCAGGTAATTCCAAGGTCAGTTCAGGGACACTTACAATAGTTGCTTCTTGAGAAAATTGACAACCTTCGGCATCTTCAATAGTAATATCGTAATTCCCCGAATCTAGGAAAGTAAAAGCAGAATTAGATGTAAATGGTTGAAAATTAATGGAATAGAGGTAAGGAGGAGTTCCTCCATCAATGTCACCAACAATGATATTCCCTAGGTCTCCAAAGCAAAGTGGATTATTTATAACAAGGTCTGCACTTGTAATCACAGCATCACTTTCTGTCACCGTAATACTTTCAGTCGTGCTACAACCATTGAGTGTATTTGTAATTTCTAAAGTATAAATTCCTGGAAGAGCAATATCTGGATTTAATGTATTTGCATTGTTATTAATGTTACCATTATCTGTTGTCCATTGAGCGGTAAAGTTATTTCCAGAGGAAGAATTACTTGCATCAAGGGTTACAAAGAATGTTGTACAATCAAATTCATCCGCAGGATTGATATTGATTATTGGAGGAGTAACATCTTCTGTGACAGCAATACTTTCGTCAATCGTACATCCATTCGAATTATTGGTAATGGTTAAAATATAAGTTCCAGCTTGACTGATTGTTGGATTTAAAGTAGTTTCATTTACAATCGTTCCAGGGCCTGTCCACTCGTAAGTGAAATCATTTCCTGAAGAAGAACCACTTCCGTCTAATTCTGTAGATGTTGTGTTGCAAGTCAGTATTTCTGGATTTGCAATTGTAATGTTAGGAGATTCTTCATTTTGAGTAATCGTAACTGATGTGGAAGCCATACAACCATTTTGGGTATCAGTTATAGTTAAAAATAATTCTCCTGCTTCGTCAATTTGAGGATTGGAAGCATTTGAAATTATATTGCCATTAATACTCCATTCGTAAGTTACATTTCCAAGTGGAATAGAATTACTTCCGTCCACAACCAAACTATTTTGATTACAATCTAAACTTAAATTGGTAATGGCTTCGATAGATGGAGTAGGTGAAATAGTGTCTTGAAGTACAGGTACATCTTGAAGGGCCGTACATCCATTATCTGTATTGGTAACGATAACTTGATATTGACCAGCTTCATTTACATTGACAAAATTCTCTGTTCCTATTGTATTTCCCGAAGGGGTAAACCATTCAAAAGTAACAGCACTATTATTAGAACCTGTTGAACCAGATGCATCAATAGTCACTTCACCATCTTGACAAGTCAAAATGCCTTGTGGAATTGCAAGAGGAGAAGGTGTTGATAAATCTTCTGTAACAGTATTGGAAGCCTCCGCAGTACAGCCATTTGCAATATTTGTAACAATTAAATTGTAAGTTCCTATTGTAGTTGCTTCGTAACTGAAATTATTATTTAAAGTATTTCCATTTTCATCTTGCCACTCATAATTGAAACCACTTCCAAGACTTGAGTTTGTTGCATCAACTGTGTATGTATTTTCAGAACAAGTCAGCACTCCATCTGCATTGGTATCTGCAATAGGAGGTGTTAAATTTTCTTCGACAGTCACAGAGGTAGAAGCTACACAGCCGTTATCATTGACATCTAAAATATAAATTCCTGATTGTGAGATATTTAGATTTGGATTATTGCCAATAGGTTGTCCGATACTATTATACCATTGGTAAGTAAGTGGCCCTGATCCAGAGGACATTGATCCTATCAGGGTGATTTGAGATTGTGTACAAGTGATGATTTGAGGAGGTAAAATAGTTGCATTAGGTTGGCTTGTTGAGGAAGTAACATTTACGGTTGATTCAGCAATACATCCATTCGTTATATCAGTTACGAGAAGTGTAAATGTTCCAGATTGTGTCGTATTAAGTATAGGTGCAAATCCTGCTGTTGTACCATTTGGAGCAATCCATTCATAAGTAAAATTAGGACCGATACTTGAATTGATTCCATTGAGTTCTACAGTATTTACAGTACAACTTAATGCTTGGTCCATACCTGCATTGGAAATAGGAGCATCTGTGTTTTCTTCTACAAGGAAGGTTCCATTTGAAGAACAATTGTTACTCATATCCGTAATTTCCAAATTGTAATTTCCAATATCCGTAACGTCAATGTTATTTTCATTAGAAATAAAATTACCATTG
>CAKZSH010000268.1 GCA_937918905.1 uncultured Saprospiraceae bacterium | reverse complement strand
TCCTGATTTGGACGGAATCTTTTGTCCTCATTTTTCATTTTAATTCAGTCAAAGTATTAACAATTATCCTTCATTAAAATAAAAACTGAGAACAAAATATTCTCGTCTAAATCGGGAACTTATTATTTGACCGTTACTAAGAAAAATATTTTGAGGTATTTTAACCACAGACTTTAACGGACTTTACTCCAAAGTATTCTGACTTTTCACAGCCCCCTAAATTTTCCTTTAGAAAATTTTCAACAGGATTCGATATTTTCCACAGGAAACTTAACCACCACCTGCTGAAAGTAGGTGAGTTAATTATACAAACGACTAAAGTCGTTTATATAATTTTTTGAGTATCGAACTCGAATGAATATCGAGTTCGATATTCACTTTTTTCCATTAATAAATTTATCGCACTAACTTGCGAGGTTTTAAACCTTTTCTGAGACCAATAAACAAGTCCGTAAAAAATCGAAACACGTTAGAGCAAAGTCCGTCCAAGTCCGTGGCTAAATTGCGTATCATGAATTTTTCTTAACACGCCTAATCTGAAATCCATAATCTTAAACCTTCCCTGAAGATGATAAAAAGAAAAATAATCCTAGCCTCTAAATCACCAAGACGAAAACAATTAATGGAGGAAGCAGGTTTTGAATTTGAAATCAAAACTCGCGAAGTAGAAGAAACTTATCCCTCCACTATTCCAACGGAAAAAGTAGCTGAATATCTTGCAGAAAAAAAAGCAATGGGTGTTCAAGATTTCCTTCAAGGAAACGAAATTATTTTAACTTCAGATACAGTTGTTGTATTAGGAAATACTATTTTTGGCAAACCAAAAGATGCGAATGATGCGTTTAATATTTTAAAACAATTATCAGGTAAAACTCATCTTGTAATTACTGGAGTTTGTTTGTTATCAAAAAATAAAAAACGGATTTTTTCAGGTATTTCGAAAGTTCATTTTGAAGAATTAACAGATACGGAAATACATTACTACATCAATGAATTCAAGCCTTTTGATAAAGCTGGCGCGTATGCGATTCAAGAATGGATAGGTCTGTGTAAAGTGAAAAAAATAGAGGGTACCTATTCAAATATTATGGGATTACCGATGCCAGAAGTTTACCACGAATTGACTAATTTTGATAAATAAATTTAATAAGATTAACATGAAACACAAAAACACAAATCCTATTTTTTTTATCTTTCTTCTTCTCCTTTTATTTTCAGCCTGTGAAAATGAAGGTTCAAACCAATCCAAAAAAATGCTAGTTCCACAAGAAAATATAAAGGTACGTATCCCCAAATTTGATGGTCAATCTGCCAAAGATTTTATTGCAAAACAACTTTCATTTGGGACAAGAGTAACCAGCTCGGAAGGGCATCAAAAATGTAAGGAATGGTTAGTAGCTACCTTCAAATCATTTGGAGCAGAAGTGATAGAACAAGATTTTACTGCAACCACTTATACTAATGTAAAATTAAATGGAACAAATATTATTGCAAGATACAAACCCAATGTAAAAGAAAGATTGTTGCTAGGCGCACATTGGGACACTCGTCCATTCGCTGATAAAGACCCAGATACTACCAAACAAAACCTCCCAATCCTTGGTGCTGATGATGGAGGAAGTGGCGTAGGTGTATTGTTAGAAATTGCAAGATTATTAAATGAAAATCCTATCCCGATGGGTGTGGATATTATTCTATTTGATGCAGAAGATTATGGAAATGCGAATGGTGAACCAGAAACTTATGGATTGGGTTCTCAATATTGGGCAAAAAATCCTCACCTTAAAAAGGAAGATGTAAAGTATGGAATCCTTTTGGATATGGTTGGGGCAAAAGGAGCTAAATTTTCAAAGGAAGGATTTTCAGTTCAAAATGCTGGTGTCCAAACTAACAAAATTTGGAACCTAGCGAAGTCTATGAATAAACAAAATTACTTTATAGATAAAACTGGTGGAGCCGTAACTGATGACCATTATTTTGTTATGAAATATTTTGGTGTCCCAATGCTTGACATTATTAATCGTCCAACTGACGATTTCGGTTTTGGAGACCATTGGCATACCCATGATGATAATATGGATATTATTGATGTCAAAACATTAGAAGCTGTGGGACAAGTAGTGTTGGCTACAATATATAAAGAGTCAAATAAAGAATTTTAAGTAAAAATTTAATCTCCACTAAACACACGAAGTCAAGGCCTGACTTTCAAGTCAGGCTTTGACTTATAAAACCCCACTAAAAATCAAAATCTGACTTTACAAATCAGCCCCTAACTTCCCAACCAAAACAGATCATTAATACGTCGTATAGAAAAAAGTGAGGTCAACTTTTTTGCAATAAAAACGTAATCTATATTACTTAACTGAAAGCAAATAATGGCTTCCTAAACTAAAAGAGCTTAAATTCCGTTTAATAACATTAATAACAAAATTTATCCAACATGAATACTTTAAAATATAGTTTCTTTTTTACCCTTGCGATCATCATCAGTTGCACGAAACCACCAGATTATTCAGATGTTCCTGAAATTGAATTTGTGTCATTTTCAAAAAGTGTTTTGCAAATGGCTACTGGTTCATCCAATGATGATTTCACTTATTTGACAATTTCATTTACAGATGGAGATGGAGATTTAGGAGGAGGAGATACCTCAACGGTATTTTTTATTGATGATCGGACTGGTTCCGATTTCCTAACGTTTGAGGCTGCATTGATTCCTGAGCAAGGTGCAGGAAACGGAATTTCTGGAGAAATGATTGTCACGTTACCAACGACTTGTTGTATTCATCCTGACCCATTGTATTCATCAGATGGCTGTGGCGCACCTTTCGAAGCGACTGGTGTGGATTCCGATACGGTCACTTATGATGTTTATATTCTAGACAGAGCGGGTAATAAAAGTAATGTAATTACAATTGCTCCTTTGACTATTCTTTGCCATTGATAATTTTGAATTTTAGCCGCAGATTTACGCTGATTTTTT
>CAKZSH010000267.1 GCA_937918905.1 uncultured Saprospiraceae bacterium | reverse complement strand
TTAACACCCATAATTTTGAATCCTTAATCCATATTTAAACTCCAAATTGAGTCAAGTGGTGATCTATGTGTTTTGAAAAAAGCACGTTCCATTCATTGGAAGTTAATGGGCCAAAAGAATGAGATTCCCTATTTTGAAAATGATCTGTGCCGAGTTGTTGAGTCTTTTTTAGGTAGTTAATAAGTTTTATTTTTTCTGCTTCAAAATCTCTAGGATCAGCGATGATAAATTCAGGGGCTGTTCGACCATTTTTTGGATAAGGTTTTGGACCAACTACAGGAGCTTTGACAAACATCTTTAGAAAAAAACGTTTGAACTTTCCTCATATTAAAAAATAATCTCTTCATACGGATAGGTTATTTAATTCCTACTCCCTTAATTTAATACTAAGTAGGTACTGTGTTAATAACCAAAAAGATAATCCAGAACTATTCAACAATAATTACAAATTTATTTCGCCTCCCATTTTCTACCATCAAATATTTATCATGTAAAAGTGAAGAGTCAGCAATCTCAATGGTGTGGTTATTTATTTTATCCTTGTTTACAGAAATAGCATTATTCTTTATAGCTCTTCGTGCATCTCCTTTGGAATTAACAATAGCGGTATGTTCTGCTAATAAATCCACAATATTGATTCCTGTAGCTAAGGCTTCTTTTTTCATAGAAAAACTAGGGATTTCCTCAGCGATGATTTCCAAAGATTCTTTATCCAACCCAAGCAAGGTTGCTTTATCTGCTTTTTTAAATAACAAATTTGATACTTGCATGGCCGTTTCAAAAGCAGTTTGCCCATGAACTCTGATTGTTAATTCTTCAGCCAATAATCGTTTTAATTGATTAGGATTATCTGCGAATTCTTTTTCTCTTGATTCAATTTCCTCGTGAGATTTTAAAGTGAAATATCTTGTGAATTTGGAAATATCTTCGTCTGAAGTATTGATCCAAAACTGGTAGAATTTATAAGGAGAAGTCATTGTTGCATCCAACCAGATGTTTCCTTTCTCTGACTTTCCAAACTTTTTCCCATCTGATTTTGTCAAAAGTGGGGTAGTGACTGCAAAAGCTTTTGCACTTAAATTCCTTCTGATAAATTCTGTTCCAGAAGTAATATTTCCCCATTGATCAGAACCACCCATTTGTAAAGTAACCTCATCGTTTTCAAATAATTTTTGAAAATCAAATGACTGTAATAATTGGTAGCTAAACTCTGTAAATGACAAACCAGTTTCCAATCGATTTTTTACAGAATCCTTTGACATCATATAATTGACGGTCAATGTTTTTCCTACGTCCCGTAAAAAATCCAAGACATTCATATCATTATAAAAGTCAATATTATTACGCATGATAGCTGCGTTCGCTCCTTTCTCAAAATCTAAGAATTTATAGAAATTGACTTTTTGAGATTCGAGATTCTTATCTAACTCTTCAAAAGATTTAAGCACTCGCTCTTTATCTTTTCCCGAAGGATCGCCAATACGACCAGTTGCACCTCCCATCAAAACCACAGGTTTATGACCAGATAATTGGAACAATTTTAAAATCATAATTTGAACAAAATTTCCAAGGGTGAGTGCAGGTGCGGTAGGGTCAAAACCGATATAACCTACTCGCATTTTTTCGTTTAAGTGTTCTTCGACTCCCGGGGTAGAATCGTGCAGCATGCCCCGCCATTTAAGTTCTTCTATAAAATTCATTCGTCTCTTTTATTTGAAAAATTGAAGCGCAAATTTAGGAAAATAATATCATCAATAACAATCAAAATCAAAATGTCTAGCCAAGCGCATGAAAGCTAAACGACTGTATTAATGTGAATAAGTGTATATGTATTAATGTTATCGAATGCTTGTGATTAAATTTTGATAGATAGCTTATCATTTTTAGATAACCTTGATTTACACATTAATACTTATACACCATTACACAAGACGGACTTGCCTTGATGGGTTTGCCATAAATAATTAACATCGAAACGATAATTTTGACCAAAGAATTCAAAGGATATTTATTTTTTTTGATAAAATAATTTCCTACCATTGTATTTTAAATCCAATATGAGATTAGTTTTATTAAATTACAGATAAATTAAAAGCGTTTTCAGATTTCATTTTTCAGGTTACTAAAAATAAACTATTAAATTTGGAGTTTGGATCTAAGTCATAAGGCTAGTTAATTATTTATTTTAAATCAACTTTTGGATTCTATTCCAAACAACAAATTCATCTAATTTGAATCTAGAATATTTTATTGCTACCAGAGTTGCTCAATCGGGTAAACAATCTTTTTCAAGGTTGATTATTCGTATTGCAATCGTTGCTATTGCCTTGAGTATGACGGTGATGGTGGTGGCTACTTCTTTGATTCGAGGTTTTAAAAGTGAAATTAGTAACAAGATATTTGGATTTTGGGGACATGTGCATATTTCAGATACCAGCACGGCTACACTTACCAATGATGAAATTCCAGTTAATATAAATCAAGATTTTTATCCTTCCATTGATACGATAGGGAAAGTTCCTTACAGAGAGTTCAAGACTATTTTTGGAAAAGAATATGAAGATTGGATTGTGGAAAAAGAAACCAATGGAGGGATTCGACACATTCAAGTTTATGCCAATAAACCTGGAATTATTAAATCCAAAAAAGATATTGAAGGAATTATAGTCAAAGGGATTGGGAAAGATTTTGATTGGCAATATTTAAAAGAATTTTTAAAGGAAGGAGAACCTTTAAATTTGCAAGATTCCACTATGTCCAAGGACATCATTTTATCAGAGCATACTGCAACCCGACTCAATCTAAAAATCGGAGATTCCTTTATTATTTATTTTGTAAAAAAAGAAAGTCAAACCCCAAGGAAATTTAAACTCAAAGGGATTTATAGAACTGGGCTTGCTGAATATGATAAAGTCATTGCTTTAGTAGATATTCGTCAAATCCAAAAATTAAGAGGTTGGTCAGAAGATGAGGTAGGAGGGTTCGAAGTATTTTTAGATGACATAAATGATATGGAACCTTTGACGGAACATATTTATTTGGATATTTTACCAGCCAGTCTTTATGCTCAATCCATCAAAGATAAAAATCGGAGTATTTTTGAT
The DNA here is from genome assembly GCA_937918905.1 of uncultured Saprospiraceae bacterium. Lineage (GTDB taxonomy): Bacteria > Bacteroidota > Bacteroidia > Chitinophagales > Saprospiraceae > CAJQQY01. The sequence continues at coordinate 1,663 of CAKZSH010000267.1, read as the reverse complement.
TGGTTGGAATTGACCAATACCAATGAACGGGTGCTGATTGCATTGATGCTTTTGGTTGCTATTATCAATATGATGACTGCACTTTTGATTTTGATTTTGGAGAGAACCAATATGATTGGAATCTTAAAAGCCTTGGGACAGAGCAACTGGAATATTCGGAAAATATTTTTGTATTACGCTGCATACATTATTGGAATTGGATTGTTATGGGGAAATTCGATTGGGTTGTTACTGTGTTATTTGCAGGACAAATTTAAGTTCATCAAACTCTCTGAAGAAGATTATTATCTTTCCTATGCACCTATTGAAATAAATTGGTGGGTTATCATTGCACTCAATTTAGGAACATTGTTGATTACGATTTTATTTTTAATAATTCCTTCTTACCTCGTTACTCGTATTTCTCCAGTCAAAGCAATTCGGTTTAAATAAAAAAATGCCCTTCCAAAAAAATTGGAAAGGCGGATTATAATTTGTTGTAGCAAAAAAGTTAATTACACTTTCTTAAAAATTAAGAAAGGCAACAACATAGTATATAAAGTGAGATTAAAAACTTGTTGCATTCACAATATTAAGAGGATAAAAAATAAGATTCAACTTAACGACCTTTTATTAATTTGTTTTTCCTAAAATTACCTTCGAAAGGGTATTTAAAGTATTGTTTAATTTTAAATACGAAAAATAAAATACTGTTTTTAACTCATTTCCAGGTAGTTAAATCTGCTAATTAAAGTGAACAGTACTATTTTTCTCAATTACTTTAAACTCATCATTTTCATATTCAACTAAGTAAAGTCCAGTATTTGAGTGAGGATAGGTTTCCATATTTATCAAATCATTCCCTTCCAAAAGACAGATCAAAACTCTCATAACTCTCCCATGCACACAAACTAAAATATTTTGTTCCTTTCTATTTTTAAGATGGTTGATAAAAATCTTTAGGCGATTGGCAACCTCATTTATACTTTCGCCTCCTTCGATTCTTTCATCAAAATTTCCAGATTTAACGACTCGTTCATAATCTTTTGCCATATCAGGAGTACCTTCTTTTCCTTCATGTATGCCCCAATGCATTTCGACAACTTCTGAAAACTGCTCCCATGGAATTCCTTTTTCAATAAATGATTTTACCGTTTGATGAGTACGTTTTAAGGTGGATGTCAAAACTACTTCAAAGGGGATTTCTTTATATTTATTAAAAAAAAGTTGAGCCTGTTTTTGCCCTTTTTCATTTAAGTCAGAATCAATTCCCGAACCTTGGACGATTCGCAATTTGTTATAATCAGTTTGACCATGACGGATGATGTGAATAGTTTTTTTCATAAAGGATATTTTTGGTGTTGTTGGTTATTCGTGATTGGTAAATCGTGATTCGAGATTTCGGATGAACTAAGGGGGCTTTTAATAAAATGAGTCTATGATATTTTGATACTTATGCGTCGGATGTAAATCCGACTCTCTCAGTCGAGAATATTTTGAAAATAAATACTTTTTTATCCATTTTTAGAAATACATGTATTTCGACTGAGAGAGTTGGATTTACATCCGACGGCTAAGTATCAAAATATCATAGACACATTTTATTAAAAGACGCTCAATAACTACCGACCGCACTACCATTCAAAAAACAATCCCGAATTCTCAATCAGAGAATTCGGGATGT
>CAKZSH010000266.1 GCA_937918905.1 uncultured Saprospiraceae bacterium | reverse complement strand
AAAATAAAAGAGCTGGAACTTTGATAAGTTCCAGCTCTATAAATAAACCTCATGAAAAACGAGATACTATAATAGAATCAGGTTTAACCTTGTTATTTACTATTTTACTACTTTGATCTCTACTCTTCTATTCGCAGCATCCGCAGCGTTAGCAGTAGTTGGCATAGTTGAACCATATCCTTTAGTAGAAACTCTGTCCGCAGCAATTCCTTGAGCTACTAATTGAGCTTTTACAGATTCAGCACGAGCTTGAGAAAGCGTCATGTTTTTATCTGCATTTCCAGAACTATCAGTATGTCCTCCAACTTCGATATTTACACTTGGGTAAGCTTTTAATACCGCAGCTAAATTATTTACCTCGCTCATATCATTGATATTAGCTGAACCAGTTGCGAAAGTCAAATTGTTGAAAGAGAAAGTAGCATCTCCTGAACGATCACCACCCAAGAATGTGCTGAATTTTTCTCCAACAGATCCTGCAGCAAACTTAACACTTCCTAATGCTTCTCTTGCAGCTTTAGTAGTTGCATCCAATGCACCACCTACAGCATCAGCAGCAGCACCCGCAGCTCCTTTTGCAGCATCAGTAGCTGCACCAACTGCATCACCCGCAGCTCCTACAGCGTCACCAGCAAGATCAGCAGCACCAGATGCTGCATCGCCAGCAAGATCAGCAGCACCAGACGCCGCATCGCCAACTGTCTCTCCTACTTTAGAAACACCATCTTTTACAGTTGATCCAAAATACTGCCATCCGAAGTATCCTAATCCAAGTAATAATAAAAGAGGAAGAACTCTAGTCAAGATATTACTTCCACCACTTGCAGCAGCAGTAGCAGTTTCACGAGCGTTGTCCGCCGCAGCTTCTACTTTGTTGCCCATGTTGGTAGCCATTCCTGATGCAGCAGAAGCTCCACCCATCCCAAGAAGACTTCCCATACCTGCAGGAAGTGCACTTGCAACGTGTTTGCTTTGTCCACCTAAGAATTTTCCTAATCCAATTGCATCTAATGCTTTGCTTTTAACATAACGTCCCACCATACCCATTACGAGTGGTGCAGCCATGCTCATGATAGAAGAAGATGCTCCAGTTTTTAATCCACTTACAGAAGAAATAATATCTACGACAGAGCCTAATTTGTTGCCCATCAAAGATTTAAGAATTCCGCTTCCTGAATTTAAAAATCCGCTAGTAGCATCACCACCACCAAAAACGTTTCCTAAATTATCAAATACACTTCCGTCGTGTCCGCCACCTGAAATCATATCCATCAAACCACCTGCGCCACTAGGAGATGAGCTTTTAGAAATCATACTTCCAAGGATAGAAGGTAAAGCTGCACCCATTGCAGATTTTACGCCTGATTCTTCAGCTCCTAAAAATTTACCAGCTTGTGATATAACAGAATCACCAATCTGGTCTTTTAACATGTCAAGTAAGTTAATTGCCATTTTTAAAAAGGTTTTGTTTGTGAAATTTTAATCCTAATAAATTAATACTAGAAAGATATAGTAAAGAAAAATGTAAAAGTCTAGTGAAAGAGGACTGTTCTATGGGAAAGAAAATTTGATATGTAAAAGCGAAATTAATACTTATTTGGCTAAATTCTATGAAAATAGGGGATTTTCGCACGTTAAATTTATTGGTTATGTGAGTAAAATCTTGGTTAAATTGCCGTTAATATATATTAAATCAGTTTTATACTTATTTATACGAAGATAATATAAAGAAGTAACAATTTATTTTTTTTAGTAATACCAAAGATTATTTCAGTTTTTATTTTAATTTACGAACGAAAGTTACTTTGTTTTTAAAAAACAATATAAAACCAATTTTTATATGGGAAATACTTTTAAATGGGGAATCATAGGTCTTGGAAAAATTGCTAGAAAATTTGCAGAAGACTTACAAAAATCACCTAATATGGAGCTTCATGCAGTAGCTTCAAGAGATATTGAGAAGGCGAAGACCTTCGCCAAAGAACATCAAGTAAAATATAGTTATGGGAGTTATGAAGCATTAATGACCTGTCCAGATTTGGAAGCAATTTATATTGCAACACCTCATATTTTGCATAAAAAAAATACCTTGTTATGTATTCAAAATAAAATACCTGTTCTATGTGAAAAACCTTTTGCAATGAATAGTGAGGAAGTAGAAGAAATGATTTTAGCAGCAAGAACTAACGATACCTTTTTGATGGAAGCCATTTGGACTCGGTTTTTACCAACGACTTTACAAATAATAGAAGTTATAAAAAGTGGAAAAATTGGAGACTTAGTAATGCTAAAAGCGGATTTTGGTTTTAAAGCACCACTCGATTTTGAAAGTCGATTATACAATAAAAAATTGGGAGGAGGTTCGTTATTAGATATTGGAATTTATCCTTTATTTTTGGCACAACTTCTTTTTGGAAAACCTTCTGAAATCAAAGCGTTTGCTCAAATAGGAAAAACAGGTGTGGATGAAAACTGTTCTATGTTATTACGTTTTTCCCAAAATCAACATGCAATATTAGATTCATCAATTTTAAATGATACGCCTACGGTAGCATATATTTATGGAACCAAAGGGCGAATTAAAATCCATCGCCGTTGGCATGAGTCTAATAGTTTTACAGTTTTTGAATTAGGAAAGGAACCTCAAGAATTTTCTTTTGATTTTGAAGGATGTCGAGGTTATCGTTTTGAAGCGGAGGAGGTGATGAAATGTGTAAGAGCAGGTAAAAAAGAAAGTGAGGTATTACCGCTTTCGTTTAGTAAAGATTTGATGGGATTGTTAGATAATGTAAGGGCAGAAATTGGATTGCAATATTAAACATGAGTCATCCCAAATTTTTAATAAACAAGAATATTCAAAATATTCCTTCAATAATTGGTGGTAACATTGTAATTGTCTAATTGTTTCGCTTCACTAATTGTTAAATTGTTATCGAAAAACGTAGGAATACCATATTTTCGATAACAATTTAACAATTAGCGAAGCGAAACAATTAGACAATCATTCATTAGTCACTTTATTGAAAATTCGGGATGACTCATGTTTTACAAAAAAGTCAAACAAAAGATTAATAATTTAAAATATGAAAAATATACTTGTCCTCTTTTTAAGTTTTGTTTTTATAACAACGTATTCGCAAAATATAAAAGTCGATAATAAATATGCGAATACTGCAAAAAAAATGGATTCAGAAAAGATTTTACAAACCATAGCATTTGGTTCTTGTAACAATCAAAATAAAAGTCAAGAAATTTGGAAAGATGTTGTGAAAAATAGACCTGAACTTTGGATTTGGCTCGGCGATAATATTTATGCAGATACCAAAAATACAAAGTTGATGGCTGAAAAATATACCAAACAAAAAAACGATATCAATTACCGCAGACTTTTAGCTTGTGCTATGGTCATTGGTACATGGGACGATCATGATTTTGGGGCAAATGATGCAGGGAAAGAATTCACCAATAAAAAACAAAGCAAACGATTACTTTTAGATTTTTTGGATGTTCCTAAAAATGCACCTTCAAGACATCGAAAAGGAGCGTATCAGGCTTATACTTTTGGAAAACCAGGAAAGAAGGTAAAAGTGATTTTATTAGATGCCCGATATTTTAGAGATGAATTAATAAAAATTAATCTCAAGCATCAAAAATATAAAGTAAATGAAGAGGGAGATATTTTAGGGGAGGAGCAATGGAAATGGTTGGAAAAAGAATTGACTAAATCGGATGCTCAAATTAATTTGATTGCAAGTGGAATTCAAATGATTCCAGAAGAACATGCTTTTGAGAAATGGGCCAATTATCCAAAAGCTCGAAAACGGTTATTTCATCTTTTGCAAAAAACAAAACCTGCAATGCCTATTTTGATGAGTGGTGATCGACATATTGCAGAATTGTCAAAAGCAGATGTAGGAGGTTTGGAAACTCCAGTTTACGAAATTACGGCAAGTGGCCTGACGCATAGTTGGAATCAAAAAAGAGAAGAAATCAATAGCTATCGGGTAGGGGAAATGGTCATTGCAAAAAATTTTGGAGTGATGAAAATTGATTGGTCTGGAGTAACTCCAAGGGTTACCGTTGAAGTGAGAGGTTTAGGAAATCAGTTATTTTTAAGTCATGAGTTAAGGGAGTAGGAAATAAATAACCTACCCGTATGAAGAGATTATTTTTTAATATGAGGAAATGAAAAAATTAAGGCATACCCTTCGGTACGGCTTCATTTTTTTATGAAATCATATTGAAAAAGAAGCCTTCAGATGGGTAGGTTATTTATTTCCTACTCCCTTAGTTGCTTTATATTATTTGTTTGTTTTTAAGGGGTAAAATATTTTGTGCTTACGGGGTAAGGCTATATCTGACTGATGCTTGAAAATCATTATTCAAATAAGTATCATCATTTTCTTCAAACAAATCAGTTACACCTTGATTATATCTAAAATTAACGGCTACTCGTTTTGAAAGTTGCACTTCATAGCCAAGACTCATTCCTACATCCCATTTTTCATATATTGCATTGAGGCTTGAGTCCGCCGAGTTGTTGTCAGAATTGGGATCTTTTACATGAATCCAAGAAGGACGAACACCTGCCATCAAACTATGCTTTTCATTTAATTTGTATTTAGCTAAAATCGGAAATTCCAAAATTGTTAGGTTTCTAGCGATCACATCTTGATGCTTTGCAACTCTATCATATGCCGATGATTGGGAAGTAACGGGTGCTGGAAGATTTAAAAATTCATCTCTTTCAGTTTTGGGCGTAAATGGTTGAATAAAACCTTTTCTAAAATTCACCTCTGCTTGTACTCCCCACTTATCATTGATATTATATCCAGCAAATACTCCAATTCCAGGCGAAACTGCACCTTCAGGAATCAAAGGACTATTTGATACTGCCACACTACCTCCTCCAAAGAAACCTGCTCGAATTTTACTCTTCATTGGTAAGTCAATTGGAGTAACTGTATTCTTTTCATCTTCTACATAAGAATTCATTGCAGCAATCGGTTTAATCGTTTGATTCTCTTTTTCGATTTCATCTTCCTGTATTTCTAATAAATCAGGAGGTCCCATTTGTGGTAAAGGTAACACAGGAGAATCTTCGACTTTTTGTCTATTTATTTTTGTAGGAGCAATGTTATTTTCAAAAACTCTTTCTATTGGAGTTTCTATAACTTCAATTTTGCTTAACGGTATATGGATCGTTTTTTCTCTGATATTCTCTTCTTGGAAATCAAATGTTTCTTCAAAGAACTTTTGAATAGGTTCTAAAGGTACATACCAAGCAACAGACAAAGTAGTAACCAAAGCGGTAAGCATCAATAAACTTGATACCCAAAGTGGAGAACGACGAGGATTGTTCTTATTTAATTTTTTATTCAAAGACTTCCATGCCTGAGGATCGTAATCAAACTCATGTTCGACCAGTAGTTGTTTTAATTTATGTTCTGCGTTATTGTTGATATTTTTCATATCGCTACTCGGATTCTAAATTTGTTAACTAAGATTTTTTGTAACTCTTTTCTAGCTGTTGACAAGTGCCATTTTGAGGTACCTTCGCTGATACCTAATTGTTTCCCTATTTCATGATGTTTGTAACCATCAATGACATAAAGACAAAATACTGTTCGACTAGAAGGAGGTAACATTTGAATAGCTTTATATAAATCTTCTGTTGCTAAATGATCTATTGCATCATTGCTGATACTCGTTTCTTTTTCACTATTGAGGTCAATGACTTTTTTGTAAGTCACTTGTTTTCTAACAAAATCAATAGAGGTATTAAATACAATACGTGCCACCCACCCTGGAAAAGAACCAGGTTCTTTAAATTGGTCGAGGCAAGTGAAGACCTTGAAAAAAGCGGTATTGAGTACTTCTACAGCTTCCTCTCTACTGCTGGTATAGCGCATGCTGATACCAAGCATTTTTCCAAAATATCTTTGGTAGAGGTATTTCTGAGCGAGCGGATGTTCTTTCCGACAGCCCAGAATAAGATCTTGATCGCTACTTTTTGGTGAATATTTCATGTTTTCGTTTATACGCTTTTAAGAACGTAGTGATTTGAGTAAACGGTTGGGTAGTTTTTTGAAAAAACTGTTAATTTTTAACGGTGAACTGTGGATTCCTCAATCGTGAATTTAAAAAATATTGTGGTTCACAGTTTACAGTTTATCGTTCACCGTTTAAAAAAATAGGTTATTTGAAAATTGATAAGTTCTTGGGAATACTTTTTTTGAATTGTAGAATTCTTGTTTTGCCTTTTTAATTATCTCTCATTTGAAAAGAATAGTTTAGTTTTCGTTTTTGTTATTAAGCCTAGTGATTCGGTAATTATTGGAGGACGTGAGTTATTTAGGAACGATGAAAAATTAATTCCATCGTTCCTTTTACTTAGTTTTCTGAAGGGGGGCGTATTTTCATATTGCTTTATTATTTGAATCTAAGATATGGGCAATGACTTAAAATGTTACTTTTTTGAACCGTTTTTAACCTTGTTTTAATATTGTTATAAAAATTTTAACAGTAGTTTAAGAGACTTGAGGAGTTTTTCTTCAAATTTTCTTCAATAAAAAAAGAGAAGCCTGAACGAATATTTCGTTCAGGCTTCCCTTTTTTTGAATCAAAACTAAAATCAAAATATCAATTAATTCACCGTTACTTTTACAAAATCAGAAAAAGTAAAAAACTCATATTTAGTTTCTAAATCAGGATCATGAATCGCTGTAAACCTTATCAAGTATTCCCCTGGAGTGGAAAAATTTGCAGTTGTAGAGTAAGCTGTAGGAGAACCCATGGTGATTTTTCCAGGCCCTTCCACAACTGTCCATTTTGCATTTAGGTTGCTAAGTGGAATAGTATTTTGAGAAACGGTGGCAGAAAGATTGACACTATTTCCAACTGTAGTAATGATGTCATTACTTGCATTGACATCATACCCTGTAGTGGTAGGAGTCCATTGAAAAGGATTATTGAGCATAGCAGGATATTCTTTTCGCCAAAACTCAAATCGCAATTCCCAAAAATTAGTTGGACTCTCATGCCCCAACCGAAGGCTATGCATCACTATTGATTTTTCTCTAAATTGATTCAACGCAGTCATAATGGTTTCCAAAGGACTGATCGTATCAGCATAACTGATAAATGAAAGAGAAGGCCCTTCAAATCTTTTTGCAAAGAAAATTCCATCATAATACGTGGAAGCATGCAAGGTAGAATCTTCATGTGAAAGCCTATTTTGTGAACCTCTTGAATCCCTTATAAATAAAGGTAATCCTGCTGGTCGTTCAAAGCGATGTCCTGCATGACCACATAGTGCAGAGACCGTTTGGACTAAGGAAGTTACCCGTTCATCTACTCCTGCCGTCATCAAAGCTAAACCTCCTCCTTGACTAATTCCAACCACTCCCATATCAGTTCCATTAAAATCATCACGCGTGAAAATATAATCAATTGCTCTCATTGAACCTGCTATTGCTTGCTTGTAGTAATACTTTTCTTTGTCCGAAATATCATTGGGTTGGTATGCATTAGGATCCATAGCATCAGGTTCCGCTTCATGTATATTAATAGAAATAGAAATGGCACCCCCCCATTCTGCAATAATAGGTACGGTAGGTACAATATTGGCAATATCTCCAAATGGAGGTAAAGTCATCACAGCTGGATAAGGCGGATCGATACCTTTTGGAATAGAAATATAACCATAAACTCTTCGATTTTGAATATTTCCTAAATTAATCCGATAGGTGATACTCATATCAGTACTATCATAAAAAGTAAGAACTGGATCAATAGGTACAGTTGCTAATTCTGCTTTTACACTATTCCAAAATGCGTCAAAATCATTGGGTTGTTCTACATATCCTTGAAGATCATTGGCAGAGAAAATTGCGCCACCTACTACTGATAAACTATCCTTGGTCACCCTACATAAAACACTCCCAGGTTCTTCTAATACAAAAGGAATTTTTGCAGGTTGATTGGGATTTACAATAATACTACCTGATGCTAAAACTGGTGTTTTGGGATCAAATTGGATTTTGTAATCGACTAATCCCCATGTACTGGATACTACTTCGAAATACATCATTTCGCCCGCTTCGTAATTAGCATTGGGGCGGCTGGTAAATACTTCAAGTTGAGCTGTTAAAGAAACACTTATCCCATTTAATAAAAGGAGGAGTATTAATAAACTGTAATTTTTTGCTAAAGTTAGTCGCATATTCAAGGTATAGGTATAATTCTATAGGTTAGAAAAATTCGGTCGAGAAATAAAAAAGCGGTCGGGAAGTGAGTCATAGTAAAATCAATTGTAAAAATACTCTTTTTTTGGAAACCTCTAATTGTTATTTTTTTCAAAAGAATAGTTACGACAATATTAATATCCTATAATCTTGCATTTTTTCTCATTGATGTTCTTATAAGTCAAGATTTGACTTATAAAGTGGCTTGGGTCACAAAGTTATGACTGAATAATTATACCGAATTTAATAAGAGGTAAGTTCTTGTTTATAATTATTCATAAGTTGTTTCGGCTTCTTTTTTTACCCTTCTTCGTTAATCCCGAAACTTCGGGACCGCCGATGCTAGGCATCGCCTACGATTTTTGCCTCAAAGGATAAAAAATAATCTCGAAATAACTTATAACTAATGTTACGCAAAAATATGTTGATCTAGTTTCGAAAACATATTGATTATTGAACGCTGAGTCGCTGAGACACAGCGTTCAATAATCAATACATTTTGTGCGTAACAGTTACTAAATCAGAAACCCGAATTTTCTTATCGAAAATTCGGGTTTCTTTTTCTCATCCAAAAACTTAATTTCTCTAAATCATAAAAAATTCCTTTCTTGAGTTTTCAAAACAAACATTAATCATTTCTTTAAAATCTCAAAATTATGGGTAATATTTTAAGACAAGTACATTCCGTCAATCGCTGGATCATATTAATATTACTTTTGGTAGCAATTATTGGGGGACTTTATAAATGGTCATCCAATAAAGATTATACAGAAGGAGATCGAAAAACGGCTTTGATGGCTTTGATCTTTACACATATCCAATTATTAATTGGAGTCGCTCTGCTCTTTGTAAGCGAAAGAAATTTATTTGGAGAAGGTTGGAAAGATGATCCTATTCGAAAATTTTTCACTATGCATCATATGCCAATGATGATTCTAGGAGTCATCCTTATTACAGTTGGTTATTCCATAGCAAAACGTAAATCTGAAAGCAAGGCTAAATTCAAATACATTGCAATATTCTACGGAATTGGACTGTTAGTAATATTGAGTAAAGTTCCTTGGCCAGGAATGTATGGCACGAGTTGGATTTAATTTTTTAGATGATGAATTTAAGATTAAGAGTGTTAAGAAAAATTCATGATACGCAATTTAGCCACGGACTTTGACTGAATTTACTCTAACGTGTTTCGACTTTTCACGGACTTTTTTATTTGCCTTTGGAAAATATCGAATCATGTTGAAAATTATCCAAAGGAAAATTTAGAAATCTGTGAAAAGACATAATACGTCAGAGTAAAGTCCGTCAAAGTCCGTGGCTAAAATACCGCAAAATATTTTCTTAAAAACCCTAATCAATAATCATCAATAACTATGAACATCAATTTTAACGGAAAAGTACTTCCTTCCAATCAGCCCATTTTCAAATCAGATAATCGTGCCTTTCTTTATGGTGACGCTTTGTTCGAAACGATTCGAATGTTTGATGGAAAACTTCCCTTCCTTGATTTTCATCTACAAAGGTTATTCGAAGGACTTCAATTTTTTCATTACAAAATTCCAAAGAAATACACTTCTAAATTTTTCCAAAAAGAAATCAAAAAAATAGCACAAGGAAATGCTCGAGTTCGCATTACCATTTTTCGAAGTGAAGGAGGATTGTACACGCCGAAAAATAACCGTCCTCAATTTTTGATTACTACATCTCCCCTAACCTCTGCACAATTTAAGTTGAATAAAAAAGGTTTAACAGTTGGTATTTTTGAAAACAACAAATTACAATGTTCTCCAATCTCAAATTTAAAGACAGGAAATAGTCTACCCTATATCCAAGCAGCGTTGTATAAAAAGGAACAAAATTTGGATGATTGTATATTGGTCAATGAAAAAAATAAAATTGCAGAGGCCAATAGTTCTAATATTTTCTTATGGCAAAAAAAAAAATTAATAACTCCTTCATTATCAGAAGGTTGCATTAATGGAACGATGCGAAAAATTATTATTAAAATTGCTAAAGAAGAAAAAATAGAAATCCGAGAAAAACCTCTAAATTTGTCGGAGTTAAAAAAAGCCAAAGAAATTTTACTCACCAATTCGATTCAAGGAATTCGATGGGTAAAAAAAATAGAATCAATTTCAACTTTTACTCCCCCACTTTTAGCACACCGTCTAGTCAACAAATTAAATTTTTTAATCAACAATCAACCTTATCCATGAAAAAGAATTTTTTAACCATTGCTATGGCATTTTGCCTATTTACACTTTCCTCCTTTATTATTTCAGAAAACTATTCCGTAGAAAATAACTATACAATTACATCTAACGAAGAGTCTTCATTTTATTATGTTTTAGACAACAGATATAAAGGCGGTTCTGATGCGTTTATTGATGTTTTTAGTAAAAATGTCGAATACCCAAGTGATGCAATGAACAATTGTAGGGTTGGACTTTCCAAAATAAAATTCAGTATTTCTAAAGAAGGTAAATTTGAATCATTAAGTTTTCAAAACCCTTTAGAATTTGGAATTGAAAAAGAATTAGAAAAGTTTTTCAAATCTGTTGAGGGAGAATGGAAAGCATGGGCGAGGTCATCTGAAATGGAAATGACAGTAGGTTGGGCTGTAGTAACTAGTAGAGATTCTTATTATCCTGATGCTGATTTGGTGGTCAAAAGAGTACCTACCTACAAGTGGTCAAGCGATGATGCAAGTTGTGCAACTGATGCCAAAAATGATAAAAAAATCAAGAAGTTTTTAAAGAAAAAGAAATATGCGAAAGCAAAACCTTATGTGGAAGAGATGCTAAGAAGATACCCTGACAATCCTGATTATATTGATAATATGAAATATATTAAGGGAGTAGGAAATAAATAACCTACTCCCTAAATTGAAAAACAAGTCAAAGCAGATTATTAAATTGCTTCGCTCCGCTATTGTTTAATTGTTATCGAATATCGTTGATTTTCATAAGTATTCCATGATAATAATACATTTAGCGGAGCGAAACAATTTAACAATCCTCTTTGACTAAATAAAAGTTGTGGTAAACGAAATGATTTCCACAGGTTCGCCCCACATAAAAATACTCATTCCTTCATCTACTTTTTTTAATACCACACTTACCCGAGCACCTTTTTGCTTTAATTGATTGGGCATTTCTACTGGACGATATTCTTTTCCATTATCCGCTACGATTCCCCAAAATCCACCACTTATATTTTCATAAACAACTTTACCTGAAATTCTTTTTGCCATGACTTTGATGATTATTTAGGATTTAAGATTATGGATTAAGATCGTTCAATTAATTTTTCAATTGTTTCATTCAATTTATAAATCAATTGATTTTGTTTTGTTACGATACTTTGCAATTGTCGAACTTCTTCTCTTACCAGATTTTGGATGTTGGAAGGAGATGGAAGGAAAGGACTAATTTTAGCTCTCACATACCACATCTCTCGAATATCTCCAATCGCCACTTTATAAGGCTCATAAAAATTATTATCTGAAACCAAGTGTAAATGTTTCTCTTCTTTCAATTTATTAAAGACTCTTTTCACAACGACATCTCCACGAGTAACGATGACATATACATAATTATCTTTGATTGAATTTTCCCAAAGTGTAGGTTCTAAAAAACTACAAATCACTTTGTCTCCTTCAAATAAAGTCGGTTCCATACTATCGCCTGCCACATCAAAACTACGATGCGTCCCCACTTTATATTTGTAATCAGGAAGTGTAAAACTTGGAAGATCTTGAATAAAAGTTGGACTGGCTAATTCACCTGCGTAGCCTGCTTGTGCAGGAATTGGAACATGAACAATTCGTTCATCCTCTTGGCCGTTCGTCACGATAGTCAGTACTCGAAATGATTTATGATCCTCCTCTGTCATGAACATCGGCCCATCCCCTGTATAAATATATACAGGGTTCATCTGATATTTTTCAATCGCTTTACGCAGCAATTCAATGGTAACATCACGACGACCTTTAAGAATTTCGGATAAGCTTTGTGGTAGATAGGCTAATGACATTGCAAACTGGCGGCTACTCCGAACCCGCTTATCTTCCTTCAATTTGTCATGACATTTAATAAATCTTTGAGTAACTACGCTATTCATTTCAGATAAACTTTTAGTTGATTATAAACTCAAAGGTAAACATTTTGTGAATACTTTACAGGTGATAATCATTTTTTTATCCAAAAAAGTTACATTTTTTTCCATTAGTGAGCGGTACGGATATTGTTAAGTCGCAACAAGTTTAGAAATAATATTGTAATTAAAGGGTTTGCAAATAAAGTTCTGCAACTTACGAATCCAATGACAACTAATTTTTCCTGATTTTTATTTGAAATAACTGTAACAACTTGTTTAAGCCTTAATTCTAAAACGGCAACAATCATCAGTAGATAGAAAACTGGATATTGACTCCATTTTCAGTATGATTAGGGAGTAGGAATTATATAAATGACTGCCATTCAAGCTTCTTTTAATTAACTTGAAAAACAATTCGATTTGCCAACGATAAGCGTAAAGAATGACAATTTGCAAAGTCGTCAAATCTAATTGCTGTAATGTCGGTACACCCATTATAAAAACATATAATATTTTCTTCGTAAAATCTGCGAAGAATAATTTGCTTGAGTCGGTTTGTTTATCGGTTTTAATACCTTGCTCCTCAATGGTTTATTACACCTCTATTTGACTTTTAATTTGGCATTCTATCATTTTAATCTATATTTGGTAAATATTTTTTTGGTCAACCAATTTTAAAATATCTACTAACTCAAGTTGCGGATAAATTTGATTGATGATTTTGTATTTAAAAAATTGTATTAGGATGATGTGTATTGGGTATTGAGAATGGTTCGTAATCCCAATAATTAATTATCCGCAACTTGAATTACTACTCTACCCGATGGTTTTTAAGAAAACAAATCAAGTATAAGAGAAGATTACAATGAAAAAATAAAACAAAATAAAAAACGAAAAAAATGAATTTTAAAATTACTAAATCATTATTGCCACTATTTTTAATGGTGATTCTTGCATTAACACTAAATAGTTGTGGTGGTGAAGCTCAGGATGCCAAGGGGGAAACCAAAACAGACAGAGTTTACCCTAGCAATGTTATTCCATTTTTTGACCAATTTAAATTGATTTTAGGGGATGGATCGAATGTTGGTCATCCCATTGATTTTGAAAATAAAGATTTCTTTTATGCCACAAATGATGGTACTCAAGATTGGGTAGTTTACAAATCACCAAATGCTGGGAACACTCACGGAACTTCAAATAATATCAGAACGGAATTAGCTCAAGCAAAAAAATGGTCTGCTATGAGTGGTAACAAATTAACAGGTACTTGTAAAGTCATGAATGTATCCACCACAGGCGATGCAACGGTTGCGGCTTCCTACTCGGTAGTCATTGGTCAAATTCATAGTGCAGATGGACATGAAAACGAACCGTTCAAATTATTTTACAAAAAATTCCCTGGTCATAAGAAAGGATCTGTTTTTTGGAATTATGAAATCAATACATTAGGCGATGATAATTCAGGGAGATGGGATTTTTCCTATCCAATTTGGGGTTATGATTTTTCTGTAGTGGGTAAGGAAAAAAATGACTTTCCAGAAGAACCTAAAGATGGTATTGAATTGGGTGAGGAAATAACTTATGAGGTTGAAGTGAAAGATGGCATCATGAATTTAAAATTCATGAGTGAAGGACATGAAACTAAGACATTTTCAAAAAACTTAATTCAATCAGAATATGCAACAAAGGCTGATATGCCTGAGCAAGTCAAAAAAATATTTGTCCCAATTGGGCAAGATGGAGTTGAACGAGAAAATGCGTATGCAGAAGAAGGACTATTTTTCAAACAGGGATCTTACAATCAAACCAATGGAAAAGATCCTGCTGTAAATGGAGTTTGGTGTGCAGGTGCTGAAACACATGGCGGTGATTTGGAAAAACAATATGCTGATGGAAATTACGCTGAAGTTTGGTTTAAATCAGCAACCGTACAAGTAAGTGATGATGCTATTTCGAATGAAGGGTATTTCGCTGCAAATGATGGTCTGGCAAAGAAAACAGTTTATCCCAATGAGGTCATTCCTTTTATGGATAAATTTAAAATGCTATTGGCGGATGGAACGAATGTTGATGACCTTGTTAAGTTTGAACATAAAGATTTTTTCTATACTGTAATTGATGGTACAAGACGATGGGTGGCATACAAAGCACCAAACTCTGGAGTCACTTCAAAAAACTCTAGCAACACTAGAACTGAATTGCATGAAAAAAGAGAATGGACTCCTGAACAAGGAGGTAAACTTACTGGTACGTGTAAAGTCATGCACGTTTCAACTTCTGGCGATGCAAGAGTATCAGCTGCTTACTCGACTGTGATAGGTCAAATTCATAGTGGTGAAGGACATGAAAATGAGCCATGTAAAATCTTCTATAAAAAATTCCCAGGACACAAAAAGGGTTCTGTTTTTTGGAACTATGAAATCAATACCGCAGGTGAAGATAATTCTGGAAGATGGGATTTTTCCTATCCAGTTTGGGGTTATGATTTTTCTGTTGTGGGTTCAAATCCAACAGATTTTCCTGCAGAGCCTAAAGATGGTATTGAGTTAGGAGAAGAGTTTAGCTACGAAATTAATGTACACAAAGGTATCATGTATGTTACCTTTACAAGTGAAGGACACGAAACAAAAACATTTACCAAAAACTTAATCCAATCAGAATATACCACCAAGGCAGATATTCCTGAACAAACTCAAAAGTTATTTGTACCTATGGGGCAAGATGGAGTTGAGCGTAAAAGTGCTTATGCTGGTGAATTGAACTATTTCAAACAAGGTGCTTATAATCAATCAAATGGAAAAGCCCCTGAAAAAAATATGGTTTGGTGTCCTGGTTCAGAAACTTATGGTGGAGATATTGCTAAGCAATATGAAAACGGAGACTATACCGAAGTTTGGTTTAGAGAAGCAACTATTGGAGAAAGTACTTCGCCAAATAAAAACTAAAATGAACGATTAGATTTAGAACCTGTTTAGATTTTTTTCGCCTCGAAGAAAAAAATTTAAACGGGTTCTTAGAAGTAAATACCATTAAAAAAACGAGTGCATTCGATAAAGTATGTACTCGTTTTTTTGTGATGCCCGATGCCTTCTACTTCACTCGTTCCAATGTCATCAATCTAAAATCTATTGCTTGACCTCCTTGAATATCTGAAGCAGTTAGGGTCAATTCAATTGAACCTTTTGATAACGAAATGGGATTTAAAATTAATTGATTCCAGTCTTTTACATAAGACTCTCCACGTTCTATTCTATCATATTCCATTCCTCGTAGTGGAGGATCAAATACCTCTTTTATTTTACCTGTTGTCAACATTTTATTTTTGTCAGAAAGATTAATCGTAACGCCAACATTTCCCTCTGCACAAGTGTAGTAAATCACAGGTTGAAATTGTCCTGATGCAAGCACCTCACCAGTCCAGTAAATTTTATCTTCTTCATTTTTCCAATTGGTATAAAAAGAACAATTGGGCCAACGGTTAGAACGAATAATTCCACCTGTTACTTTGGCATCACGTGCAGGGAGTTGAGTCATTGGATAATCAGGATGTGCAATAGGGAAACTCCGTTCATCTATTTTTGGCAACTCAGATAAAACTTCTTTTTCCCATTTTGATTTTGCAACTGTTAGTTGTTGATGAATGGCAGGAAAATCAGCAGAGACATCTTGCTTTTGAGCGGGGTCTTTTTGCATATCAAATAATTGATTATCCTTATCCAATCGAAACTGTTGATTTCTCAAACTTAAATTATCTCTCCAATAACTATAAAGTATTCTATCCTCTACTTTTTCCTTTTGATCTAAAAGCAAAGCAGTTAAATTGATTCCATCAAAAGATAATTCATTTGTTGGTTTTACATCAGCCAATGCAGTTAGTGTAGGATACAAATCTATGGCATGAGCAATCGTTTCTATTTTTCTTCCACCTGCTATTTTATTTCCCCATTTCATAATAAAGGGAGAGCGAACACCACCTTCATCGGTACTTCCTTTTTGACCTTTCATATTTTTATTCCAACGGTTTCCATTAGGCCCATTATCAGAAAAATAAAGGATAATCGTATTTTCTTTTATCCCTAAAGAATCAAGTGCATGCACAACACGACCAACATTCCAATCAATATTTTCTGCCATCGCATAGGCTGCTTTTGTTTTTTCAATATCTTCTTTCTCGCTATATCGATGTTGTGGCAAGGTCACCTTCTTAAATTTATCAAACCATTTATCTGGAACCTGCATTGGACTATGCGGAGTATTTAAAGGTAGGTAGGCAAAAAAAGGCTTATCAAAATTTTCAGAAATAAAATCAATTGCATTGCTCGTAAGTACATCTGTAAGATATCCTTTGGACGGAACGATTTTACCATTTTTTTCTAACATTGCATTTACGTAACTTCCCCAATGTCCTGAACAGTATCCATAAAACTCATCAAAACCTCTAGCATTGGGATGATAAGGAGGTTGCATTCCATTGTGCCATTTTCCAAAAGCCCCCGTTTTATATCCTGCGGCTTGGAATGCTTCAGCAATAGTATTTTCTTCTACATCTAAACGTTCTCCACCTTCAGATGTACTGTACACTCCACCTCTAACATGATACCTTCCTGTCAGGACTTCGGCACGGGTGGGCGAACAAACAGAATTAACATAAAAATGGTTAAGTACCACTCCTTGATTCGCCAACTTATCAATGTTAGGAGATTTTACCAATGGATTCCCATTTAAACTTAAATCTCCCCATCCTTGGTCATCGGCAAGTATGATTACAATATTGGGTTTATTTTCTTTTATGTTTTTTTGCTCCTGACAACTTGTTAGGATTATTAATAGGAGCAATGAAAAATAAAATATTTTCATCTTAATTATTTATGCGAACCAATAGTTCAATTGTAAAAAACGGGGTCGGAACTACGTCCCTCAAAAACATTGTATTAAAATTTTCTACAAACAGGGTCATTCCTAACGGACTTTTAAGAAAAGCCTAGAGGGCTGTCCCTGTTTGTACCACGATCAAATCGAAATTCAATTTGTGAAAATCTTCCATTTTTTTCAAAAAATGACTTCGAGAAAATTAATATTTCAAAAGCCACAAATTTGCACAAATTTTCACTAATACTATTTGAGAAAATTCGTGTTAATTCGTGGCTTTTGGAGTTTTAATTTTCTCCATTTTTTTTCAAAAAAATCTTAAATTTTCACAAACCATTTCAGGAGTGAAATTTACAACAATTTGTTATGCACCCATATTATTTGATAATTTTAAATGATATATCTTTTCCTAAACTTACTTGGATTTTCATTAGTCACTTTTTTAAAAATTCGGTTATAGTAAGACAAACTCTGAAAACCTGATTGATAACATGCATCGCTTACACTTTCGCCAGCCATTAAGTATCGTTTAGAATGACTAATTCTATATCGATTTAAAAATTCAATAAAAGTATATTTAGTCATTTTTTTAAAATACCGACAAAAGGCTTCTTTTGTCATAAAACAAATTCCTGCGATTTCATCCAGTTCAATTTTTCTATGATAATTGTTATCAATGAAAGCATGAATCTGCCGTAACCGTTCTTGCTCTTTGTTGCTAAATTTATTTAGGAAAGGTTTTTTATGTAGTATTTCGACTGACTTTATTTCAGAAAGCAATTGTAAAATTATTATCAGTTGTAGGTATTGTTGAAAAGGATTTAGATTTTCTAAATCAAATAATTTCTTTCCTATGAAAGCTGTTTTTTCTCCTAAAAAGGCAATTCCTTTTTTTGATTTCTCAAATAGTTTTTTGATAGCAATCAACTCACGAGCATGGGTGAAATGATTTTCAACGAAATCTTTATTGAGGTGAACCACCACTTTTTGATATTCCGATTGAACACCATAATCAAAGTTCAAATGAGGAATTTCCGAACCAATCAAAACTAAGTCACTCTCTTGGTAAGTTGAAATATGATCGCCAACATGGCGAGTTCCATTTGCCCCTTTGATGTACACCAATTCATACTCAGGATGCGAGTGCCAAAAGAATAAATCACTCAATCGAGGATTAAACATCATACTGAAGGAACGATTGACTTGGTTGGTGATGGTTTCTAGTTGAACTTTCATTTAATACAAAATTGAAGTTTAAGGATTGTAAATATAAAACATACATCAATATTGTACAATTTATTATCAAAACTGGTGGAATTGGTTGTTTTCTTCTCCTTTAAATTTACGGTAGTGTTACTTAAAAAATCAAATTATAAAAGAAAAATTATAGGGCTTTAAAATGGCAAAAAGTGGATCTTTTAAAATTGAAGTTGTTAAAAAAAATGCTAAAACAACTTCTACAAAATCAGAATAAAATGAATTTAAGAAACACATTATTAATCAACTTTTTTTTTATCACTTTCTTTATCTCAAGTTGTGGAGAAAAAATAAACTCATATCGAAAGCGCAACAGCAGCATCCAAACCAAATAATA
Organism: uncultured Saprospiraceae bacterium; assembly: GCA_937918905.1. Taxonomy (GTDB): domain Bacteria; phylum Bacteroidota; class Bacteroidia; order Chitinophagales; family Saprospiraceae; genus CAJQQY01. The sequence continues at coordinate 1,807 of CAKZSH010000266.1, read as the reverse complement.
AAAGAGCCGCTTTATGAATATGTGAATACAAAAAGCAAGGAATGACTTTACAAGACATAACAAAAAAAAATGAATGAAGGTGGTTTCAAAAATTCTACGGGTGGTAAGTTTCATAAAACAGGTGTTTATCGTGTATGCAAAAGGTACTGCAATCAATTAGGATCATAAACTTAAATTCTCAAATAATCCAAATAAATCATATATTAGCATCTTCCAAGCGAATTACCAGAACTTATAAAACAGCTAATATGTCTCTCTTCCAGAAGTCAGTACTTAATAAATACCTCAAAACCTTAGATGATAAAAAAGTAAAAGAAGCCTATCAAAAGTTTGTAGACTTTTTTCATAATCCTACCATTATTCAAAATATCAGAGATGATAAGGAAGAACAATTCCAATATGGTTTTTTACAAAAGCTATTTGATGAGATATTAGACTATACCATTAATCCAAATCCTGACTATAATCTAACCACCGAATTAAAAAACCTCAAAGGTGCAAAGAAAGCAGATGGTGCAATTCTAAAGGATGGAAAAGCAGTTGGTGTAATTGAATTAAAAGGAACTAAAACCAAAGAACTTTCCAAGATTACAGACCAAGCATTTGGATATAAAAACAATCATCCTACATGTATTTATATTATCACTTCCAATTTTGAAAAGCTACGTTTTTATATTAATGATGCGGTAGAATATTTGGATTTTGATTTGTTTACATTGAAAGAAGAGGAATTCAAATTACTTTACCTTTGCTTACATAAAGACCATATATTAAGCGACCTACCGCAAAGAATAAAAAAGGATTCCACATTACAAGAAGAGAACGTCACCAAAAAATTATATAAGGATTATTCAGCTTTTAAAAATGCTTTATTTAATGACTTGGTTAAAAATAATCCTGACATTCCTAAACTGACCTTATTTAAAAAATCACAAAAATTAATTGACCGTTTTCTATTTATATTCTTTGCTGAGGATAAAGGATTACTACCACCTAACTCTATTTCCAAGATTGTAAAAACTTATGATGGTTTAGAAGAATTGGATAATTACAAACCACTTTATGAAGTCTTCCAACAGTACTTTGGTTATATCAATGCAGGAAGACCCGCCCGAGGTGAACGGGCTGAAATCTTTGCATTCAATGGTGGATTATTTGCACCTGATGAAATGTTAGATAAGCTAAAAATATCTGATGGTCTTTTGCAAAACCATACTTTGACCTTATCAGGTTACGATTTTGAATCAGAAGTGGATGTCAATATTTTAGGGCATATCTTTGAACATAGCCTAAATGAGATTGACGAAATGACCGCAGAAATAGAAGGTCAACCGATTGATAAAAATAAAACCAAGCGTAAAAAAGATGGTGTATTCTATACGCCCAAATACATTACTAAATACATAGTTGACAATACAGTTGGAAAACTATGCGAAGCCCACAAAACAGCGATTGACCTACAAGAGGATGAATATAAACCAAAGCGAAATAAAGCCACTAAAAAACGGTTATTAAAAACCCTAGAGGATTACAGAAAGTATTTATTAAGTCTTACCATTTGTGACCCCGCATGTGGTAGTGGTGCGTTTTTAAATCAAGCGTTGGATTATCTAATTAAAGAACATCGTTATATTGATGAACTCCAAACCAAGCTACTAGGCGGTTCTTTTGTCCTTTCAGATATTACTAATGATATTTTAGAACAAAACATTTACGGAGTAGATATTAATGAGGAATCGGTAGATATTGCCCGTTTATCTATGTGGTTAAGAAGTGCTAAAAAAGGCAGAGCATTGACTACTTTAAG
>CAKZSH010000265.1 GCA_937918905.1 uncultured Saprospiraceae bacterium | reverse complement strand
TTGCAATGGTTGAGGTATAAGTATTTTCATCAGCCTGCTGCAATAAAAAACGGTAACTATCAAAAAATGGAATCAAATCATACTCATCTATTTCCATCCATTTCTTTTCAAAATAAGAAAGGTAATTTGTATTTTTTGTAGCTGCGAAAATCTCTCCTACCGTAAGTGCAATTTCAGGATTCTTATCATTTTTCACTTGTTCTGCATAGGATAATCCCTCAACATTATCTAATTGATACAACGTTTTCATCGCCTCAGTTTTTACCCGTAAAGCTTTTTCATTTTGAATGGCAGTTTTAATATTAGGGATAAATGATTGATCGCCAGTTGCAGCAAGCGCACTAATGGCAGTAGCGCGAACATTGGAGTGTTTGGCATTTTTTGCCATTTGGGCAACTTTAGTTTTTAAGGAAACATCATTAGTGATATCCACTTTATTTAAAGCACGCATTTTGATAAACCATGAATTGTCATCCAATGCATCAACGAATGCTTTATCGGCTGCTGGATTTTTCGAATCTTTTAGCGCATCCAAAGCTTCTAGTTTTGATAAGAATTTTTTAGTATTTAAAGCTTGAAAAATATATTCATCTTCGGTATGGTCATCTTTGATAACGGCCAATAACATTCGATCTGCATCAACATCAATCAATTTAGGTTTAGTAGCAGCGTCAAATTCAAAAGTCTGAGAACGTTTTGTCAATGTAATGTTATGACGAATAGGTTTCCCATTTTCCAAATAAACATCAACCGCCATTGGCAATTGAAAAATAGGAATACTTCGATCTACATCTTGCGTTTGGTTGATCGTTACCGATGCTTTTTTCCCAACCGCATCGTAGCCATATTTTATTTCCAAAACAGGATGTCCTGCCTCAAAATACCACTGATTAAAAAACCAATTCCAATCTTTTCCAGTTACCTCTTCAAAAGCCAAACGTAAATTATGAGCTTCAACTGCGGTGTATTTATTTTCTGTAAGATAATTGTTAAGCGATGCAAAAAATGCTTCATCCCCAACATAATTTCGAAGCATATGTAAAACCATACCGCCTTTATTATAGCTATGACTGTCAAACATATCTTCTTTATCATTGTACTCAAAATGAATCAAATCATGCATTCCTTGAAAAGTAGAATTGATATATCCATTCATTTCTCCACGTCGATGTAAGTCTGCTTCATCTGCACCGTAGGCATGTTCGAACCAAAGATATTCACCATAATTTGCAAAACCTTCATTCATAGTCAAGTTGGCCCAACTCTCACAGGTTACTAAATCACCAAACCAATGATGAATCATTTCATGTGCAACAATTCCTTCGTTATGATTATCAATTAAATCTTGTGTTGTTTTCTGAACAAAGTCTCCGAAAATTACAGCAGTCGTATTTTCCATTGCCCCCGAAACATAATCCTTTACAACAATCTGAGAATATTTATCCCAAGGATATTCCACACCCAATACTTCTGAAAAATAATCTAACATGGGAAGGGTATTGGAAAAAATCGCTCGTGCATCTTTTTCATATTCTTTTTCTACCCAATACTCAATTGGTTTTCCACGCCAGGTATCTTTGACAACCGCAAACTCTCCTACTGCAATCATAAATAAATAGGGTGCATGTGGTTGGTTCATTTTCCAATAATCCGTTCGAGTTCCGTCGGAATTTTTATTTGAAGATTTTAATAAACCGTTCGACAAAGTTTTAAATTTATCTTGAACCGTTAAGTACATTTCTTGAGTACATCGTTCGTTGGGTTTGTCGATGGTTGGAAACCAACGTGAGTTCCACTCCGTTTCTCCTTGCGTCCAAATTTGCTGAGGTTTATCTGGTCTATCATTTTTTGGGTTGATAAAAAACAAACCTTGATTGGAAGTTATTGCAGCACTACCTCCTGTTGCTGCTGGACTAGCTACATAATCAATAAAAATTTTGTATTGCTCATTATCTTTAAAATCTTTTCCTAAATCAATTGTCAATAACGAACCATCATAATCATATTCCAGATTTTCTCTTTTTCCTTCAAAGGAAACTTGATTAAAAACAAAACCTTTTGCATCCAATGTAAGTGTATTACTTTTATAAAAAAGCGGTTCCAAAGTCAAGGTCGCTTTTCCAATCACTTTTTCGTTTGGCCAATCAAATTTGAGATCCAACTTAGTGTGAATTAAATCGTGAGTACGAGTGTAACTCGCATTATATTTTGGCAGTTTGTAATCTTTTTCTTCTTTGACTATTCGAGGGGCAGTAACGACCAATGAATCTAAAGTTCGTTCTTCGATAGTAACTTCAGGAATGGCAGTTGCGATTTTTTTGGCTTTACAACTGAATAGAAAAATGATAAGTGACAGGAGTAGGAAGTGTTGTGATTTCATTATTTTAATATTGAGAAATGACCGTTTTTATAAAAGTTAATAAGGCACTCCTTAGAGATGACATCTTTTGCTTTTTCTGTTTTGCTTTACGGCAAAGATGTCATCTCCAACGTGTTTGGTGCAAAAGTACATAGAATGTTTTCGAATTTTTATAGTCTACGAGGCTTTATTTTGATAAAAAATATATAATATTTGTAAGCGGTTATTAAAAATGAAAATTAAATTTAACGAGTCAAATAAACATATTTAAAAAACTTTTTAATCAATGAATTGGCTTTCTCGATTTTCTGAAGTGGTGAATGAATTGCGGCAACATCCGCAAGTCCAATTATTGAATTTTCATACCTTCCCTGCTGTCGAAAATATTCAGTTTGATTTTTTTGAAAAAAAATATAACATAAAAATTCCAAAAGATATTCGAGATTTTTATCTGGAAACAAATGGGCTTCAACTTCGATGGGTTTTTAAAAATAATGAACAGTTTTCTGAAGAGAAATATCCGATTGAAGGGGAAGTTTTAGATTGGAATTTTTTTCAAAAAACATTTCGTTGGGAAGATGGGGGAATAATGTTATTGCCTTTGGAAAAATTACTGGAGGGAAAAGTTGTAGATGCATTTAGTGAAGATTATAACAAGATATGCACGTTTGACAATTTTAGTTTATCAATTAGTGAAAATAATGAATTTCTACCTGAATATTTAACAACAGATTTTACTTCGTACTTAGAGTTTTTGATTGCAGGAAAAGGATTGATTGCTCGGCGTAATTTTTTCTATGCACGACCTGATTTTTTTACGGATAAAAATCCAACACAAATTTTCACATCACAAACATTTTGGACATCAAATAAAATTCTAAATCTCGATCAAGCAATATTAAAGGAACAATTTCCACTCTGCGATCAAGTCCGATTTTTTGAAAATAAAATTAACCGAACTGGACTTCAACTCATGGCGCAAAATGGTGAAACGATTTCACAAAATGATTTAGAAAAGATCATTGAAGAACATCATGATTTTTTGATGGCAGGTGGAGTAGGTGGAGAATGGAAAGTACTTCAAATTAGAGGAATCGTAACGGCTTTTTATAATCATCAAAAAGAAATTCAAGAAGGTGAACAAGCTAATTTCGAAAGAAAAAATTTAAATAATATTTCTTTTGAAAAAGTAGAACTCCCCTACTCAAACTGCTGTACTATATTTGCCGAAGGCGTAAATTTTTCAAATTCGAATTTTGAAAAAAGTATTTTCACAGATTCATTTTTACAAAACTCAAATTTTTGTAACAGTAATTTTACGAATGTAGATTTTTCAAGAAGTGATTTAAGAAATGCGAACTTTGAAAATACAAAATTAAAGAACGTGGATTTTGAAGAGTGTGATTTACGAGGCGCAAATTTTAAAAATGCAAATCTCGAAGGCGCAAGTTTTGTAGGCGCAAAATTTTTATAAACTATTTCCCTTGCCGAAAGGCAAAGGAAATAGGCTACTCCCCTTTAGGGGCTGGGGGCTTAAACCGCCACATTATGTTCTCTCAACGCATCATTCAATGACGTTTTCTTATCCGTACTTTCTTTTCTTTTTCCAATAATTAAAGCACAAGAAACTTGATAATTTCCAGCAGGAAATTCTTTGGTATAACTTCCTGGAATTACAACTGATCTTGAAGGCACTCGACCTCTGTAAGTTACAGGTTCATCGCCCGTCACATCAATGATTCGAGTAGATTGAGTCAACACCACATTGGCACCAAGTACGGCTTCTTTTTCTACACGAACCCCTTCCACCACAATACTTCGAGAACCGATAAAACAGTTGTCTTCGATGATAGTCGGAGTCGCTTGCAATGGTTCCAATACCCCACCAATTCCAACACCTCCACTCAGGTGAACATTCTTTCCAATCTGCCCGCAAGAACCAACCGTTGCCCAAGTATCGACCATCGTTCCGCTTTCCACATACGCTCCAATGTTTACATAACTCGGCATCATGATTACACCTGGCGCAAGGTAAGCACCATGTCGTGCAATTGCATGAGGTACCACTCTTACACCCAACTCTTTGTAGCCACTTTTTAAAGGAATTTTATCATGAAATTCAAACATACCAACTTCAAGTGTTTTCATTTCTTGAATTGGAAAATAAAGTACAACTGCTTTTTTTACCCAGTCATTTACTTTCCAATCTCCATCACCAGTTGGTTCTGCAACACGAAGTTTTCCTTTGTCCAATTGTTCGATGACATCTCGAATTGCTTCTTTAGTAATATCTGTGCTTAGAAGCTCACGGTCTTCCCATGCTTGTTCAATAGTAGTTTGTAAATTGCTCATTGTTAAATTGTATGATTTGTTTTTAAATTGAGTTATATTAAACTTGTTACCCTTAAAAAAGCACTTCTCTAAAAACATCTTTTTCCGCTATTTTTCCTAAAAAAATAATTCAATAGAGTGACTATTCAATGATTTTTTTAGGAAAGCTATCGAAAAAATCTGAATTTTAGAGAAGCTCTTTTTTAAGGGTAACAAGTTTATTGAAAACATGATTTTATTTGGACGCACAAAAATAGTTTTTTATGGTAAGAAATAGAATGCCACTACGAAATTTACTTGTCATTGTATTGATGGCGATAATTTTTTTTATGAGTTGTCTGAGCTATCAATTGAGTTTAGAAAGCTATCGAAACGATGAAGAACGGTGGGTATTGGCAGCTATGGTTTTAAGTATTTTTGTATTGAGTTTAATTGCATCAGGAATTTGGATGAAGAAAAATGGAGCTAGAGTTTTTCTATTGGTTATTCTTTATTTGATGGGTATTGGTTGGACTATTTTTGCAGGAATATGGTTTGTAAATATGAGGGGTGGAGGGGATAGAATAAGTTTTATGTTAATGCCTTTTGTTTTTACTTTTTGTTTTTACTTTATTTTATTCAGTTTCATTACTTTTTTGAATAACCCCAAATTAAAAGAAGAGTTTGGAATAAAAGAAGAAGATTAAGTCAAGAGTGAAAGTGCAATAAATTGAGTGGCTAAACCTACTAAAAATCCTCCATATAAATCTTTGGGTTCATGAGCATCTAAGATAAGTCTTGATGTTCCAACAATCCCACATATGATAATGGTCATTGCGAGCAAATTAAAAAGACTAATTTCTACCATTCCAAAAGCACCTGTATTGATAATGAATGAAGATAAATGAGCACGAGCCATAGTGATAATTACCATGCCCAATAACCCTCCCATACCGACGGCATGAAGGCTGATTTTTGAAAAAAGATTAATAAAAAATGCAAGGAATAAACCAATGACTGCTCCCAAAAAACAAGCCTTAAATGCAACAGGCATATCAGGACTTCGATAAATTAAATAATAAGTGGAGAGATAAAAAACACCAGTAACAACAAATGGCCCAATTCGATCATCTGCATTTTTTAATTCTAAGGAAGGAATTAATTTCAAAGCCTTCATTAACAAAACTGCAATAATGGGGATAAAGAAAGTAGAAAAGAAAACAACTAAAACACTTCGCATTCCTCCTTGTACGCTATTGGCTCCAAACAAATATGGGTCAACCAAAAGTAATATCAATAGCATATAGGTTACCACCAACAAAGGATGAAAAATAACTGAAAAAAAATAGGCTATGGATCGAAGTATCATGTAATCTGATTTTGAATAACGGATTTTGAATTTTGAATTTGTTCAAATTTTAAATCACAATTTTTCGATAGATTCAAAATTCAAAACTCAGCATTCACAATTATTTATGTATGGGCAAAAGTATTATTTTTTAGGAGAAAGTTTTAGAAGTTTTTCGCATATCGGTTTTTTACGATTTAATAGTTTATAGAAAGAATTTAAATATTTGGTCATTTCTTTTCGCCGCCATTTTGGGAGCATCTTAAAATCTTTGCAAAGTTGAAGAGTTACTTCTTTTTGATTTAAAAAATGATTGGCCGCTTTTTGCATTTCTTCTTCAGAATATATTTTTCCTAAAAATATACGATCCTGTGTAGATTCAAGATTAAAATCAGGATTGGGAACGGCGTAGGCTGCATTTACCAAACCAGAAAAATCAAAATCATATGGGAAAATATATAGCTGTTCGTTATTCTTCAATTTGAGCAATTTGATATTTCGAAGATTCAATAAACTCCAATCAGAATTGCCGATCATACATTGAAATAAAGCGTGTACATTATTTTCGAACGGGACTAAAGAATCAAATTGGATTCCCATTTGTTTGACAATAGTGGCATCAACTCGGTGAGCCAATTCATCTTCATTTTCAATAAAAAACCCATAACCTGAAAACATCTTTTTTTGCGTAGTGGATTGGATGTAGGTTATTTTAACGAGTTGTGCTCTGAGGCTGTACTTGGAGTGTAGGTTATAAATTTGATAGGTCAGATATTCTTTCAGGATATTTGATTTCGCTTCTTTATCTTTTTGTCGGCAATGGGTTACTAATTTGAGGGTATTAAATTTACCAGTCAATCCAATTTTTTTCAAACTTTTCTTTTTGAATTTCATTCTTATGGGAGGGACATCACAAATTTTTCTTCGATATTTTCCACGTGGTTTCAATCCTATTTTAAGAGTAGTAGTTTCATCTTGCTCATTGGTAAATGAAACTTTGCCCGAAAGGTACTTGCCAATTTTATTTTTATGAGTAAAAAGTGAATCAAAGTTAGCTTCGATTGACATTTCAAAAACTTTCTTTTTTGAAAGAAAGTCAAAAATGCTTTCTTTCGAAATCCTGCTCTGCGAACTGGTAATTTCAACGATTTTTTCTTGCCCAAAGCATAAGACAGAAAATGTTAAGAAAAGTAGTATTAGTTTATTTTTCATCATAGTAAAAGGTATGTTGTCAAAAATAAAGATAAAAAACTAAAACTTTTGTCTTAAAAAAGATTTTATTTTATCGTATTTTGGCTCACCTTATCGAAATACAGATAAAATAATTTTTTAAAAAGTATTTTTTTTTTCAAATTCTAAAGCTTTACAAAAAGGAGTTTGTAAAAAATAAAAATATAAATCGGATAATTGGGAGTTCAAAAACCTTCCAAATATTGTCAAAAAACATTTAATGTCTTTTCGTCAAACCATTTTAGTACTACTTATTTTTTTTATTTCTGCATGTGGAGATAAGGCTACCTCAACTACGGTGTCTCCAAAAGGTGATGATAGTGGTGTGCTAGTACCAGAAGAAATTTTTCCTAAAAACATCATTCTAATGATAGGTGATGGAATGGGAATCGCTCAAATTTCAGCAGCGATGTATTTGAATAGTAGCAAATTGAATATTGAAGAGTTTTCAATAATGGGTTTGCAAAAAACATTTTCTGGAGATAATCTAATTACTGATTCGGCTGCGGGAGCAACAGCAATTGCATGTGGAGTCAAAACTTATAATAATGGAATCGGAGTAGATATGGATACACTTCCTGTTCCTTCGATTATGGAAATCGCAAAAAATAAAGGATTGGCTGTGGGTATGGTGGTGACTTCATCAGTTGTACATGGAACACCAGCTCCATTTATGGCGCATGTGCCGCATCGGCAGTTTAAAGAAAAAATTGCTTTGGATTTTATGAATACTGAAATTGATTTTATGGTAGGAGGAGGTAAAAAGTATTTTGATAATAGGAAGGATGAGAAAGATTTGTATAAAGAATTCAAAAAAAGAGGATACTTTATTTCAGATTATTTCAAACAAGATATTTTCGATATGCATGTTTCTAATAGAAGAAACTTTGTTTATTTCACAGCTAACGATGATCCTGTTCCAGCAGCAGCAGGTCGGGAGTACTTGCCTTATGTATCAAGCATAGGTGCAAAATTTTTACGGAAGCGAAATGAAAAAGGATTCTTTATGATGATTGAAGGATCGCAAATTGATTGGGGTGGTCATGCTAAAGATGCAGAAAAAGTAGTTAGTGAATTAAATGATTTTGATAAGGCAATAGGCAAAATTTTAAAATTTGCTAAAAAAGATAAAGAGACTTTAGTGATAGTAACTGCCGATCATGAGTGTGGTGGGTTTGCAATTAACAATGGCTCTACAAGAGAAATGTTATTTCCAGCGTTTACAACAAATGGTCATACTGCGGATTTGATTCCAGTATTTGCCTATGGCCCTCAAGCAGAATTATTTAGAGGGATTTATGACAATACCGATATTTTTAAAAAAATGAAGCAAGCTTTAAGATTAGATAAAAAAGAAAACTAAAACGAGCTTCCAATAATTTAAATAAAAAATGAGCAAATGGTTTTTATTAATATTGATAATTGTATTTTCTGCCTGTGGAAGTAAAACGGCTAGGGAAACAGCAAAAACAACGATTCCTCAATCACCTTCTCCAGAAGAAATTTATCCTAAAAATATCATTTTAATGATCGGCGATGGAATGGGAATTGCTCAAATTTCGGCTTCCATTTATTTAAAAAAAGGAAAACATAGTCTCGAAAACTTTCCAGTAGTAGGTTTACAAAAAACACATTCAGGTAATAACTTAGTTACAGATTCGGCAGCAGGTGCAACGGCAATTGCATGTGGAATCAAAACCTTTAATGATGCTGTTGGAGTAGATATGGATACGCTACCTGTTCAATCTATTTTAGAATTATCAAAAGAAAAAGGTTTGGCAACAGGAATTGTAGTCACATCTACAGTTGTACATGCTACTCCTGCTGCTTTTTATGCCCATCAAAGTAATCGATATGATAATGAAGATATTGCTTTAGATTTCATGAAATCGGAAATTGATTTTATGATAGGAGGAGGAAAAAAATATTTTGATAATAGACCTGACGACATAAATTTATACAAACAATTAAAAGATAAAAAAGTAAACGTTTCAAGTTATTTTGAAAAAAACATTTTTGATCTTAACTTTTTTCCAAAAAATAAATATGTTTTTTTTACTGCGAATGAAGATCCCGTGGGTGCAGATTCAGGACGAGATTACCTTCCCTATATTTCAGTAGTGGGAGCAAAATATTTAAAGAAAAGAGGTAAGAAAGGATTTTTTATGATGATTGAAGGATCACAAATTGATTGGGCAGGACATTCCCAGAATGGAGAAAAATTAATTTATGAAATGTCGGACTTTGAAAAAACGATAGGCAAAATTTTAAAATTTGCTAAGAAAGATAAAGAGACTTTAGTGATTGTAACTGCCGATCATGAATGTGGCGGTTTTGCAATTAATCCAGGTTCTACCAATGAAGAACTTGTTCCTGCTTTTACCTACAATATGCATACTGCTGATATGGTTCCCGTTTTTGCCTATGGCCCGCAAGCAGAATTGTTTCATGGTGTTTATGATAATACGGACATTTATCAAAAAATGAAACAAGCTTTACAGTTGGATTGAAATACGGTTGACGGTCGTTCGCTATGCTCACTTGACGGT
>CAKZSH010000264.1 GCA_937918905.1 uncultured Saprospiraceae bacterium | reverse complement strand
CTTGACGAACCACGGTTCACAATATTTTGAATCCGTGGTTCGTGGTTCGTCAAGCGAAGCGACCGTGGTTCGTTTTTATTTACTATCTTTCGTTTTCATTTGGAAATAAAAAAAATACGTGAAAAAAAACAACACAGATGGATTTGATGAGGAACAACAAGGAGTCCTAAATTCAGTTAGGACTTCTCGAATTATTCTTCCAATTATCATTGGATTAGGGGTTGTATTTTATTTGCTATTCAGCGTATTTGATCCTGCCGAATTTGCAAAAATAGAATGGACGCAGCACGTTTTATTTTGGGTACTGATGTCATTTGGATTATTAATACTTCGACATATTTCTTATGCAACTCGTCTTCGAATTTTATCAGATGGAGAATTTTCTTGGAAAAAATGTGTGGAGCTTGTTTTTATTTGGGAATTTAGTTCTGCTGTTTCACCTACGAGTATTGGGGGGTCTGCAGTTGCCATGTTTGTATTGGCTCAAGAGAAATTACCTGCTGCGGTTACGACTACACTTGTATTATATTCAGCAGTTTTGGATACGATATTTTTTGTAGGATTCCTTCCAATTTTCTTCTTCTTTTTTGGTACTAATATTATTCGTCCTAATATGCAAACGCTGTCGGATATGGATGGTTGGGGATATACTTTTGTAGGAGCATATATTTTTATGGCGATGTATGGCGCAGTATTTTTTTATGGACTTTTTATCAATCCAAAAACCATAAAAAGAATTATCGTATGGTTTACACGTTTTGGATTTTTAAAAAGATATAAACATAAAGCATTAGACTTAGGAAATGATATTATCGTAGCGAGTGCGGAGCTTTGGAAGAAAAAATGGACTTTTCACATTGGAGCATTCTTAGCTACTGCAGGTGCATGGTCTTGTCGGTTTTTATTATTGAATTGTTTAATCATTGGTTTTGTAAATATTCCAACTGATTTTTGGACACAAGCAAATTTATATGCGAGATTAAAAACAATGTTTGTTGTTATGGCATTTAGTCCAACTCCTGGAGGCGCAGGATTTGCAGAAGTATTGTTTGGAGGGTTTTTAAGTGACTATGTGAATTCAAGTACCTTGGCTTTAATTATCGCTTTTATTTGGAGGTTATTTACTTATTATTTGTATTTGCTAGTAGGTGTGATTGTGATTCCTAATTGGATAAAGAATGTCTTGAATGAAAGGAAGAAGAAAAAATTAGAAGGAAAATAATCTCAATCCCATCACCCGATTTCCTATCTCAACATTATTTGAATTCGCAATTATCAAAAAACAATTCCCATCTAAATTGGTTGTATCTCCGTGCAATCCATCAATATTCTTTGGTTTAAACGAGACTTACGTTTATCTGACCATCTGCCGCTAAAACTAGCGATAGAGGATGGGAATCCTTTGTTGATGATTTATGTATTTGAACCATCTGTGATTGCGGCACCTGAGTATGATTTTCGGCATTGGCGATTTGTTTGGGAATCATTGGAAGATTTAAATTCTTATTTGGAAAAATATAATACACAGATTTATATTTTCCATAAAGAGGTGTTAGCTGTTTTTGAAAAACTCCAAGAACATTTTACCATTCAAAAAATATTTTCACACGAAGAAACAGGTATTCAGGTTACTTATAATCGAGATAAAGCCGTTCAAGTTTTTTGTCAAAAAAATAAAATCGAATGGTTGGAATCACAAACGAATGCAGTTGTTCGTGGATTAAAAAATCGTTTTGATTGGACGGATTTATGGAAAAAATATATGGAAGCTCCTTTGGCTCAATCTGATTATCAACAATTTATTTCCATAGAGAATATCAACTTAAATTCCGTTCTAAGAAAGGAGGAATTTGGGGAAAAGATTCCTAAAGAATGGAAGTCTCCAAATCCAAATTTTCAAAAAGGAGGAACGACTACCGCCATCCGTTACATGGATGATTTTTTTAAAAATAGAATTCAAAATTACAGTCGGCATATTTCCAAACCACTCGAAAGTCGCAAAGGATGCAGCCGACTTTCACCCTATATCACATGGGGCAATTTGAGTCTTCGACAAGTGTATCAAACTGCAAAAAAGATCAGAGCAACTCAACGATACAAACGTGATTATACCAACTTCATTTCCCGATTACATTGGCATTGTCACTTCGTTCAAAAGTTTGAAATGGAAGATAGAATGGAATTTGAAAATTTAAATCGAGGCTATAATTCATTGGAACGGAATGTGAATTTAGAACATTTTGAAGCATGGAAAAATGGTAAGACTGGTTTTCCTTTGATAGATGCGTGTATCCGTTGTTTGATAGCAACGGGATATATTAATTTTCGAATGCGTGCGATGATGGTTTCTTTTTTAACTCAAAATTTATGGCAACATTGGAAGGATGGCGCGACTTGGTTGGCGCAGTTGTTTTTAGATTTTGAACCAGGAATTCATTATCCGCAATTTCAAATGCAAGCAGGTGTTACAGGTATCAATACCATTCGAATGTACAACCCGATTAAACAATCCAAAGAGCATGATCCCAATGGTGTTTTTATCAAAAAATGGATTCCTGAATTAAAAGATGTTCCAAAAGAATTTATTCATGAACCGTGGAAAATGACTTTGATGGAGCAGCAGTTTTATCAATTTGAATTAGGGAAAAGTTATCCACAACCGATTATTGATTTGGAGCAAACTGCTCGAATTGCGAGAAATAAAATATGGAGTCATCGCAACGATGAAATGGTAAGAAAAGAGGCTAAAAGAATTTTATATAAACATGTTGTGCCTGCTAAAAAATTAAAAAAATAACACGAGAGATGACATCTTTTGCTCTCTCTTGGCTCTCCTCTAAGATGTCATCTCCCGTGCAAACATGAATAACTTTTTATGAAAAAAACATTACGATTAATTCTAGGCGATCAATTGAATTACCAACACTCTTGGTTTGAAAAAAAAGAAAAGCATGTCATATATGTCCTCATGGAATTGCGGCAAGAAACCGACTATGTCGCACATCATATTCAAAAAGTCGTAGCTTTCTTTGAAGCAATGGAGGCTTTCGCAAAACATTTAAAAAAGGAAGGACACGAAGTTGTTTATTGGAAATTAGATAAAAAAGAAAACCGTAAAAGCATTGTTGAAAATCTAAATTTTCTCATAAAAGAAAATAAAATTGAACACTTCGAATATCAACTTCCTGATGAATATCGACTCGATGAACAATTAAAAGAATTTTGTCAAAACCTAAAAATATCATCTGATGCCCTAGACTCCGAACATTTTATGAGCACTCGATTCGAGTTGCGTGATTTTTTTGAAGGAAAAAAAACGTACCTCATGGAATCGTTTTATCGAAGCATGCGACGCAAATATGATCTGATGATGGAAGGGGACAAACCACTCACAGGCAAATGGAATTACGATAAAGAAAACAGAAAAAAACTCCCCAAAGATCATGTCCCTATCGAACCATTTGTTTTTGAAAAAGATGTTTCCAAAACCCATCAACGTATCCTTGATGCAGAAATAAAAACAATTGGTAACATTATTCCTACAAATTTTATCTGGCCAAATAATCGAAAAGAATCGTTACAGCTTTTAGATTTTTTTATCAAAAAATGTTTACCACTTTTTGGAACTTATCAAGATGCGATGACACCACATTATTGGTCGTTGTATCACTCACGAATTTCGTTTAGTATGAATGTCAAAATGCTGTCGCCATTGGAAGTGGTCAAAACTGCAATTGCACATTGGGAGAAAAATCAATCTGAAATTTCCATAGCTCAGATTGAAGGATTTGTTCGGCAAATAATTGGATGGAGAGAATATATGAGAGGAGTGTATTGGGCGAAAATGCCTGACTTTGCAGAGATGAATTTTCTCAATCATGACAAAAAATTACCTGATTATTTTTGGACTGGAAAAACTAAAATGCATTGTGTGAGGCACTCCGTTCAACAATCTTTGGATTATGCTTATGCGCATCATATTCAAAGATTAATGGTAACTGGAAATTTTGCTTTGCTCGCTGGCATTTCTCCTGACGAATTGGATGAGTGGTATTTGGGAATTTATATTGATGCGATTGAGTGGGTGGAAATTACAAATACGAGAGGGATGTCTCAATTTGCAGATGGCGGAATTGTTGGAACAAAACCTTATGTGAGTTCTGCAAATTATGTGGATAAAATGAGTCATTATTGTAAAACTTGTTTTTATAATAAAAAAGAAAAAACGGGAGAGCGAGCATGTCCGTTTAATAGTTTCTATTGGCATTTTTATGATCGACATCGAGATAAGCTAGAAAAGAATCCTAGGATAGGAATGGCGTATCGCCTTTGGAATAAGATGGATAAAGATAAACGTGATGGAATTTTAGAACAGGCGAATAAGTATTTAGATGATTTAGAAAACTTGTGAACGACAAGATGGTGAGATGGCACACCGTACTACCAATTCCACCAAAATCCACTTCATTTGCATCTTTACACTCAAAGACATTTAACAAAAATGATTTCTCCATTTATTTCAAATATTGTATCTTACTTTTCTAAAATTCATACTTATGAAAATGCGATTCATGCGACTTCAGAAAGTCCCAAAACATAAAAAATTCGATTATACGCCAAGGCATTACGATGCTAAAAAGGAAGAACTAATGCAAAGGGTAGAAGCAGCACAAAGCAAATCAGGCACAAGTGCTGAAGCAACCAAAGCTCGAATCAAAACCCAATTGCGTAGAGGTAGAAATAACAACCCTGCTTTGCGAAAACAACAGGTATTTAAATCGAACATGCTGTTATTAGCAATTATTGTAATATTAGTAATTGGGGGATTCATTATGATTAACGTATATTTGCCGAAGATTGTAAACTAGGATTATGGATTCCAAATTAAGGATTATGGATTTCGAATAATCTTGAATCCATAATTAAGGGGTTAAGAAAAATATTTTTTTTAGAAAACAAAAAGTAAGAACAACCTATGGCTGATATTATTCAGCTCCTACCCGATTCTATTGCTAACCAGATTGCTGCCGGAGAAGTTATTCAGCGACCTGCTTCCGTTGTGAAAGAATTGTTGGAGAATTCGATTGATGCAGGGAGTACCCAAATTAAATTAATCGTAAAAGATGCGGGGAAAGCTTTGATCCAAGTCATTGATAATGGCTGCGGAATGTCAGAGACGGATGCGCGAATGTGTTTTGAAAGACATGCGACTTCTAAGATTCGAGCGGCAAAAGATTTGTTTGAAATACGAACAATGGGTTTTCGAGGAGAGGCAATGGCTTCGATTGCAGCGATTGCGCAAGTGGAAATGAAAACTCGAAAACACAACGAGGATTTAGGTATTCGATTAAATATCGAAGGTTCTGAAATCAAATCTCAAGAACCTTGTCAATGTAATGCAGGAACTTCTCTTTCCATAAAAAATCTTTTTTATAATGTTCCAGCACGTCGCAACTTTTTAAAAACGACGACGGTAGAAATGCGTCATATTATTGATGAATTTCAAAGAGTGTCTTTGGCGAATCCAGATATATTTTTCTCCCTTCATCATAATAATGCGGAAGTTTTTCATTTGCCTGTGAGTAATTTACGGCAACGGATTGTGAATTTGTTTGGTCCAAATAGTAATAAAAAATTGGTTCCAGTTTTAGAAGAAACTGATGCATTGAAGTTAGAAGGATTTGTAGGGAAACCTGAATTTGCAAAAAAGACGAGAGGAGAGCAGTTCTTTTTTGTGAATAAAAGATTTATCAAAAGTGGGTATTTACATCATGCCTTGATGGGTGCATATGAAGATATGTTGCCAAAGGATACGTATCCGCTTTATGTTATTTTTATAGAAATTGATCCTGCGAGAATTGATATCAATGTTCACCCAACAAAGCAGGAAATAAAATTTGATGATGAACGATTGGTTTATAATTATTTAAAAGTTTCTGTTCGTCATGCTTTAGGTCAATATAGTATTACGCCTACATTGGACTTTGAGCAAGAGCAGAGTTTTTCTAGTTATCGACCACAACAATCAAGTGAATCTTCTCAAAGAAGTGCGGCTTCATCTGGAAGCAATTTTCCTCAAAAAGGAACTTACCAAACCATTCCTTCCAAAGCAAATGATAATAATCCATTGGACAGTTCCAATTTAAAAAATTGGAAAAAGATGTACGATGGGTTAGATGAATTTGATCCTTCTACTGAAGAAAAAATTTCAGATCAACCGATTACGATTGAAAGTAAAATGTCGGATGATTCGCCTTTGGATGATGCACAAAAAAGTTTTTCAAAAGAATCGAAACCGCTGTATCAAGTTCATGGAACTTACATCGTAAGTCATATCAAATCAGGTTATATTTTAGTAGATCAACAAGCGGCACATGAACGGATTTTATTCGAAAGCTACTTGGAAACTTTAAGTAAAAATGAACCTTCGACACAAAAAGAATTATTTCCAAAAACAATAAATCTTAATCCTGCGGATGCCGCATTGTTAAAAGATTTGGTTCCACAAATCAATAAACTAGGTTTTGATATTCAAGATTTTGGAAAAGATGCTTTTGTAATTCATGGAGTTCCTACTGATTTAAAATCAGGACAGAACGAACAAAAACTGATTGAACAATTATTGGAACAATATAAATCAAATCAAGATTTAGATTTGAATATCCAAGAAAATATTGCGAGGTCGATGGCTCGTAGTTCCGCTATTAAAAAAGGTCAACAAATGACGCAGGAAGAGATGCGAGAGTTGGTGGATAAGTTGTTTGCATGTGCTATGCCATTTACCAGTCCAAATGGGAAAAAGTGTTTTATTACTTTTGAAATGGATGAGTTGGCAAAGCGGTTTTCCGTTTAAAAACGAACCACGGATTCACATTATTTAGAATCCGTGGTTCGTCAAACAAAGTGACTGAGGACGCTTTATTCACCATTCCCTTTCATCCACACCACTCTTTGAGGAAACGGAATTTCCACATCATTTTTCCTAAATGCATTATCAATTTCAAAACGTAAATCACTTTTTACATCTTCGATATGAATAAAATTTCGAGAGTAAAAATGCAATTCAAAATCCAAAGAAGAATCTCCAAAATTGGTAAACCGTACAAAAGGATTTGGTTTTTCATTCACAGAAGGATGATCCGCAGCTACTTTTAATAAAATCTTTTTGACCAGTTTTGTATCTGAACCATAGGCAACACCCACGCCAATTTTAAATCTAACTTTTTCATCGAAGTGACTCCAATTAATAACGTTGTCCGTAACGAGTTTAGAATTAGGAACAACAACGGTGATGCTATCACGAGTTTCTACAGTTGAAGTTCTTAGTCCAATCGCTTTAACAGTTCCTACCAATCCTCCAATATCCAAAACATTTCCTACCTCAACAGAGCGTTCAAATAACAATAAAATTCCGGAAAAGAAATCATTAAAGGTTTGTTGTAATCCAAGCCCCAAACCAACTAATAACGCCGCAGCACCACCCCAGAGCACTGTCATCTTTACCCCCAAAACAGAGATGGCCCAGAGTACAGCCATCGTGTATAAAACATATTTTAAAAGTTGGTTGATAGCATATTGTGAACCTAAATTAACTCTACTTCTTTTATAATAACGGAACAAAACCAATTGAGTGATTACCCAAAAAAGTAGTCTCGCAGATAATAAAATCAACATCGCTTCCAGAATATCTCCTACCTTAGTTTTATATTCTGTAGATGGAAAAATAGAATAGCTATCAAGATTAAAACTTTGTAAAACTAAAAACGTGGCAGCAGCGTATACCAATACTCTGACCATACTTCCTCCTTGACCTTCAGTTTCTTTTGCGTATTTTTCAATGGATGCTTTTTTATCCAAATCATTCCGACTTCGATGGTAATTATAAACTAAAACCTTGGATGCTAACCAATCTAACATTCCCGCTACTTGCCAAATCGTCAAGGCATATAGAATGGTTGAAATGCGAATAACAACATTTCTAAACTCATAAATTTCAAAATCTATTTTTAAAACCAACACACTTCCAATCATTGCAATCAAAATAAAAATAT
Source organism: uncultured Saprospiraceae bacterium (assembly GCA_937918905.1). Classification (GTDB taxonomy): domain Bacteria; phylum Bacteroidota; class Bacteroidia; order Chitinophagales; family Saprospiraceae; genus CAJQQY01. The sequence continues at coordinate 3,666 of CAKZSH010000264.1, read as the reverse complement.
ATCGAATGCTTCGAATAATTTTACCATGATCTCGAATAACATATTTTTCCTTTTCAAAATATCGAGGCAAAAGTTTCGTAACCACCAATCGATAAATCGCAAAAGTCAAAATCAAAACAACTATCCAAGAGATAAGATGACCAGCCGTAACGGTGTGCGTTCCGATCTTAAAAAGTTCTCTTAGAAAAAATTCGTTAACTGTCATTTTGAGAAATTGTAAAGTTGATTAGTGAATTGCTTGATTAGTCGAAAAGGAAACCCTTAATATTTTGAATAATTCTATGGCGTATGTGCGAACCAAATTAACTAATTCACCGATAAACAAATCAACATTCTTTTTTATTTCCGAAATTTAGTGTTTTATAAATATTTTAATGTTTTTTTGAGGTAAAATTATTTAATTAAATGCTCGATATTCTTTCCTCATATTTTCGTGCTTGCTACCAAGCAGACTACCGTGCCCTGAGTCTGTTGAATTTTTATAATGCAAAAGTCGAGCAACCACTCATTTTGAAAAGTGCAGAATTCAAAACAATTATAATAATAATATGACCATTTCCGCAAACATCATCGACATTCCCAACCGTCAAATTTTCTTTGGCGAAGTCACCACTCAAAATGGAAAAATAAAAAGTATCGAAAAGAAAGAAGGCAAAAGTGATTTGTACTTAATGCCAGGATTTGTCGATGCGCATGTTCATATTGAAAGTTCGATGTTGATTCCTTCTGAGTTTGCGAGGATGGCAGTAACACATGGAACCGTTGCAACCGTTTCCGACCCGCACGAGATTGCCAATGTGATGGGAATCGAAGGCGTGTATTTTATGATTGAAAATGGAAAACAAGTTCCACTTAAATTTAATTTTGGAGCACCTTCCTGTGTGCCTGCGACTTCTTTCGAAACAGCAGGAGCAGTCATTGGAGTCGATGGCGTAAAAGAAATGTTAGAAAACCCTAACATCAAATATCTGGCAGAGATGATGAATTATCCAGGGGTTTTATTTGACGATAAAGAAGTGATGGCAAAGATTGCCGTTGCCAAAGAATTGGGAAAACCAATCGATGGTCATGCGCCAGGTGTTCGAGGTGTAGATGCCAAGAAATATATTTCCGCTGGTATCTCTACCGACCATGAATGTTTTACTTATGAAGAAGCATTGGAGAAATTACAATTGGGAATGAAAATTTTAATTCGAGAAGGGAGTGCAGCTAAGAACTTTGATGCGCTCATTGATTTGCTTCCAAACTATGCAGATCGAATGATGTTTTGTTCGGATGACAAGCATCCTGATGATTTGATCGAAGGACATATCAATCAATTAGCAGCAAGAGCAGTAGCGAATGGTTGCGATATATTTGATGTGTTACAAGTCGCTTGTATCAATCCTGTTGAACATTATAATTTGGAAGTTGGACAACTGCAAAAAGGAGATGATGCAGATTTTATTTTAGTTCATGATTTTAAGAATTTTAAAGTGAAAGCAACTTATATCAATGGAGAACTAGTTGCAGAAGATGGTAAAAATTTTATTCAACCTGTCGAATCAAAAATCATTAATAATTTTTTTACTGAAAAAAAATCACCGAATGATTTTCAACTCAAAGCACAAAGTGATCAGATTCAAGTTATCAAAGCTATCAATGGAGAAATTGTAACAGACAGTTTTTTTTCCAAAACAAAAATTCAAAATGGCTTCGCAATTTCAGATGTGGAGAATGATATTTTAAAAATGACTGTTGTCAATCGCTATAAAAATGTTGAGCCTATAATGGCATTCATCAATAATTTTAATTTAGAGAAAGGAGCCATTGCATCCTGTGTAGGACATGATTCTCATAATATTATTGCTATCGGAACAGATGATGAAGCCATCTGTCAAGCAGTAAATTTAATTATTGAAAATAAAGGGGGAATTTCTGCAATATGTGAAGATGTGGAGAAAGTGTTACCATTGCCCATCGCAGGTATTATGACCAATGCAGATGGTTATCAAGTTGCTCAGGATTACTCTGCTATAGATTTATTTGTGAAAAAAGAATTGGGTTGCACCTTAACTGCTCCGTTTATGACGCTATCATTTATGGCGCTTTTGGTCATCCCTCAATTAAAGTTGAGTGATTTAGGATTATTTAATGGAGAAAAGTTTTGCTTTACCCCTGTTTTTGTAACAGAAAAAACTTAAATTGTATGAGAATCCATTCTAATTATTTACCCTTCAACCTCTTAACCTCTAATTTTGTGACCCTTCACTACCATTTTGAGTAGTTATAACCACCCAATTGTTTTTAAATCAAATACAATCCAATCTGTAAGATTTTATTTTTTATAATACGTTGAAAATCAATGTGTTCTGAAAAATGAATAAAGTTTTTAATAAATTAACTTTTAACAAAAATTGGTCAGGTTTTTGCACTTGTTTTGTGACAAACACATAAGACTAAACCTAAGAATAAATTTCACCTCTGTTTTTGCTTCTTCCCTTAATATATTTACCATACTGCAAAAACAAAATTTATCTCTTAGATATTCCAAACCGATTTTCAATACTATTGAACAACTAATGAGAAAAAAAACAAACCTTTATTTAAGACACAGACCTATTTTGCTAGTATTCCTTTTGGGTATATTATTCATTATGTCCTCATGCCGAAAAGAAAACATTCCTGCACCTAGTGAATTTACCAAAGAAAAAAGAGAGCAACTAGGCAATCTTATGAAAGTTGCTATTGCTTCCAATATGGATGAGTTTCCTATTTTACAACAAAACTCACAATACGATTCGACCTATTGGTATGTACAAAAATTGTATAACCAAGCAATCAACGTTTTAAAAAATGATGGTCAATCCCCATCAGATGATCGTTGGGATAAAACTAGAGAATGGGAAATAACGATCTTGAATTTAGATCAAGAACGTACTGCCTTTGTAACTCCTGGAGGACATTTATATATTTCTACAGGATTACTAAAATCATTGAATAAAGAATATGAGCTGTATTATATTTTGACCTTTGAAGCAACGCTTATGCATAAGCGATATGTTTTGAATCGTTTAATCAATGAATTTAATACCACTACACTTAATAATTTTGTATCGGGCGTTGCTCCTCCTCCAGGTTCTGCTACTTTAATGGATGTAGCAAAAATGTTAGGAGAAATTGATTTTGATGAAGAAATGACAAGAGAGGTTGATGAATATTCAGTTTCATCAATTTGTAAATCATCTATTTTTGATAGGACAGGAATTGTCACTATAATGAGCACATTAGATATTGATGATACTAAATGGATGCAAACCCGAAGATCATATGACTATCGAAATCAACTAGATTATATTTTAAATCTTCCAGTATCAACTGGTGATGATTGTGGAACTTTTAGAACTAATGGAGGTTATCAAAAATATGTTTTAGATAGATTATAAACTCTATAAAAAGATTCAAAATTTAGGATGATGGATTCAAGATTATTCTTTTAATGTGAATTCAATATAGAAAGAACAAGTTTTTCGATCATCTTGAATCCTTAGTAACGGTCAAATAATAAGTTCCCGATTTAGACGAGAATATTTTGTTCTCAGTTTTTATTTTAATGAAGGATAATTGTTAATACTTTGACTGAATTAAAATGAAAAATGAGGACAAAAGATTCCGTCCAAATCAGGA
>CAKZSH010000263.1 GCA_937918905.1 uncultured Saprospiraceae bacterium | reverse complement strand
TAAAATGAAACACATCTGTCACATTTTAAAAAAAATCTAAAAAAAAAAGCTAGATGGTTTCAAAATTTTATCTTTGTACTCAAAACCTAGGGCAAACGCACAAAACCCAACTCACCACGTGTATAGGTGTATAAGTGTTAATGTGTATATGAAGGTTATCCCCAGATGAATATTTTTTTTTTAAAATCAATCAAAAGTATTCGACAACATTAACACATATATACATATACACCTAAACACGTGCGGTTTAGCTTTGGTGCGTTTGCCCTACTCAAAACCTAAATGACCTAAAAAATATTTTTTAAAAAACAGTAAAATAAATATGAACAAAATAATTCTTTTTCTAAGTGTTGTAATTTTAATGTTATCCTGTACATCAAAGAAAGACCTTGTCAAGAAAGTGACGATGTCTGAAAAGATGATTGCAGAATCAACTGTTGATGTCAAAAACATCAAAAGCCATATCTACTATCTTGCATCGGATGAATTAAAAGGTAGAGATACTCCTTCGGAAGGATTGGATATTGCAGCACGATACTTAGCTACTTCATTAATGCGATATGGAGTAAAGCCTGTCAATCATCCTAGCTTGGATGAATATTATCAAAATGTACCTTTGGAAGAAGTTTCACCACCATCAGGAGGTTCATTGAAATTTGATAAATATGATATTAAATTACCCGATGGATTTTTGATGATGCGAGGTGCCAATATGAGTATTGACGATACAGAATTTGTATTTGCTAATCGAGGTTCTGAAGATGATTTGGAAGGATTGGATGTCAAAGGAAAAATTGTAGTTGCATTTTGTGGATTTGAAGGAGATGATAGTCCACAGTCATGGTTTTTTGCAGGAAGAAAAAAACGAGGCGATGCCAAGGCAAGAGGTGCTAAAGCATTAGTTGAAATTTATAACTCACCACAATTACCTTATAATTTTTTAATTCAATTTTTAAATACTTCTCGTACAGGAGTTGCGGATGAAGATGAAGATGCTGGAAATGCGTTTCCTCATGTTTGGGTAAATGGTTCTGATGCTGATTTAGTTGCAAAATTAAAAGAAAGCAAAGGTATGAAGGGAAGCCTGGCCATTGAAGGAATTGTAAAGAAGAGAATCAAAACTCAAAACGTTGTAGGAATGTTGGAAGGGACTGATCCAAAATTAAAAAATGAATATATCATTTATTCTGCACACTACGATCATGTAGGAATTGGACGTGCAGTCGAAGGAGATAGTATCTATAATGGATCAAGAGATAATGCAGTAGGGAGTGTGACCGTTTTATCGGCGGCTGAAAATATTGCAAAATATCCAACTAAGCGATCTGCTCTTTTTATCTTTTTTACAGGTGAAGAAAAAGGATTGTTGGGTTCTGAATATTATGCAGATAACCCTGTTATTCCTTTGGACAAAATGACCTACTGTTTCAATAGTGATAATGCAGGGTATAATGATACGACCAAGGCAATGATTATTGGTTTGGAACGAACTCATGCTGCACCATTGATTATGAAAGCATGTGCTGCTTTTGGATTGGAGGCGATAAAAGATAATATGCCTGAGCAAGGTTTATTTGATCGATCGGATAATGTGAACTTTGCAAAGAAAGGAGTTCCTGCACCTACTTTTGGAATGGGAATTACAAAGATGGATGATGAAGTGAATCGTTATTATCACCAGCCTCAGGATAATCCTAATTCATTGGATTATGAATATTTGACTAAGTTTTTTAAATCATATGTTTATGCTTGTCGGTTAATTGCAAATACAAATGAATCTGTATTTTGGAAGGAAGGGGATAAGTATTATGATGCTGGATTGGAATTGTATGATATGAAAAAGACTAAGAATTAAAAAGGTGGACGGTCGTTTCACTTGATGGTGGACGGACGCTTTGCTTGACGGTAATTCACATTTGTGTTTTTATTGTTATAAAAATAAAACCTCGGAAGTATTTTGCTTTCGAGGTTTTTTAAGAATTAATCTCTGAAGAATATTTTTTAGTTCGTGGAACAATTTGAGAATACTTTTTAGCTTGTTTCTGCCATTTACTAAGATTGATAATGTAATGAGATTTTCCTTTGTTTTCTAATAAGTGAATAATATATTTTTTTTCTACTTTAGCTAAGTGGTCAAAAGTATAAATTTTAGCTTCGTAAAGAATTTTTTCAATTTTTGGCCCAATCCCTTCTATTACTTTTAAATCATCTTTTCTATTTTTATTATTTAAGTATTCAGTTCTAAGAGACTCTCTAGGATATGGTCTACTAAATGCTTCTAAAGACATTGAAAAGAATTTAGAAAATTTTAAACTCATTTCTTTGCTAATATTTCTTCTGTAACTAAGTATGTCACTTAAAATTTGGGTAGAAATATTAATTTTCTTTGCAAATTCTGATTTATTGGTAAAAGAATCTTCAACCAAAGAATTTAATAATTGAACAGGGTTATAAATTTTGAATTTATCTTTGATAATTCTGGCATCATATTCCTCGAGTAATAATTCTATTAGTTCAATTTCATCAATATTATTTTCTTCATCAAGAAATAGCTTTTCATGAATTGAGCAATAGTGGTTATATTGTTCATTATTTTTGATCTTAGTATATTTTAGTTTAGCCATTTTAAAACATATTTACTTCGCATACGTCCAAAATATTATCATATTCTGTATGAGTTCCAATAAATCTAACGTAGAGTACGACATTATTTTTTCCAAATTTATACCCACAAATTAATCTGTATTTATTTCCACCAACATTAAATATAACTCTGTTAAAAGGTTTATTTTGGCAAGAAATAATATCTGCAGTTCTGAAACTTTGAATTATATCACTTGGAATTTCCCAATCACAATATTGTAATTGATTATGAAAATTTTCAAACGCAGTTAGCATGATTGAATCATTCCCACAGTATTCAATGATATTATTCCATTTGAATAATTTAACCTTCATATAAAGGTAACGTTTTTTTTAGTAATACGCAATATGCGTATTGCTATTAGTATGTTTTTTAATCTTAATTACTCCTGCTTTTTATTTCGTTTTCTCCAATCCCTTCAACGCCAACAACCTTTTCGGAGCACGTTCCAGTACACTTTCAAATTGCTTTTTTGCTTCCGCAATTTTATTTTTTTCCAATAACCATTCTCCATAAAGTTCATCAGAAGGTTTTACGATTTCAGGAGGACCGTAGGAAAACTTCGTTTCGTTTTCGACAGTAGTTGCTTTTTGAAACCAATCTTCAGCAGTTTTTTCATCATTTCGTAACAATGCTAATACGGCATTTAATTCCATTTCCATTACATGTACTCGATTGACTTCAGTTGGGGTAGGAGGTTGTTGATATCTCGAAACACCGCTACACATTTTGGCACCGCCGATTTCCATTTTTTGCTCTCCCTCAATTCTAAATTTGCTTAAAGTTTTGATGACATCTACCAAACCAGTTTCGTTTTTTTGATGGTAAGCTAACATCCCTTTGGTGAAATGATGAACACTTTTAGTAGTCAAATTTATTTTTTCTAACTCAAATGAAACTTTTGCAATCGGATCATCCCAATCTCCCGACTCCGCCAAGTACGCTCCTTGCATCATAATAAAATGTGCTCTTGCCCGTGAAGATGGAAGTTCCTCACAATGTTTTTTCATTTCATAAACCATCTCTTTCGCTTTTTCTAAATTTCCTTTTTGCAAGTACCCATACATCAACCATTTGAATGCATGATACCCTCGTGCATCACCATCTAGTTTTTTATTTTTCATTCGAGTCAAACTAGCTTGGTAACTTGCAATATTGGAACTAATCACTTCATCCCACATGCCCATAGCGACATAAATATGAGAAGGCATATGTAAAGCATGTTCTGCATCAGGTGCAACTTTGGAATAACTATTTGCAGCATCCAAAGCTAAGTTGGCATGATCGGGATCATCATAGGAATGGATTAGATAATGCAATGCACCAGGGTGTTTTGGATTTTCATCGATTATACCTTGAGCAATCTTGGCACCTTTTTCATAAGTTTTGGTATCCCTTCCACCTTTGACAGAACCTAACAATGATAATGCATAAAATGCTCTGACCTCGTGGTGGTCAGGATATTTTTTATAGAGGGCTTCCATCTTATTTTTGTAAGCAACATCAAGTTCTTTTTTATCCCCTTCAGAATAAAGAATTTCGACTGCTTGTAACATGTCTTTTTCAAAATCTGTTTTTGCTTTTTCTAATCTTTCTTCGGGAGTGTCTGCTAGTTTTTTTAATGCAGCCTGACCTTCTTCCTCATATCGTTCTCTCCACAATGGATGATTATGCGACATGGCTTCCCCCCAATATGCCATTGTAAAATTGGGGTCAAGCTCTTGAGCTTTGATGAATTTCTCAGCGGCATCATCAAATTCAAAACTATGCAACAATAATAAACCTTCGTGAAAATAAGGAAGAGCTTCTTCCGAACCTGTAACGGTAATATCGATTTTTCCTAAGTTGGATTCAGGAGCCTTTGGTGATTGACATTGAAAAAAAAGAATGGAAATTAATAGAATGGAAATAAGGTTTTTCATGATGAATTTTTTTCTTAAAATTAAAAAGAAAATCCATCAAGCCGAAATTTAGGGAGTAGGAATTAAATAACCTACCCGTATGAAGAGATTATTTTTTAATATGAGGAAATGAAAAAATTAAGGCATACCCTTCGGTACGGCTTCATTTTTTCATGAAATCATATTGAAAAAGAAGCCTTCAGATGGGT
>CAKZSH010000262.1 GCA_937918905.1 uncultured Saprospiraceae bacterium | reverse complement strand
TATACAATAAACCAACATGTGGTTTTCGATTTTCTGATAATATAATGTATAGGTTGCCGAAAAGTCACCTTTTATAACATGACCTACACATTTTCCTTTTTTTAAATTATAATTAAATGGTTCGATTAAAATATGATCTTTAAATTCTAATTTTTTTCGACCATAGGCTTTGTACAAAGCTTCTTTTGCTCCCCAATAAACGTGCAAATGCTCTTGCCTAGTTTTCGGTTTAAGACTTTTCATTTCTTCATTTCGCATAAATTTATGGGCAATGCGTTCGACGCTTGGAGTGATATTTTGAATATCCACTCCGCATGAAACAGGGGTAGCAATTACTGCAACCAATTGTTTGGAATGACTGAATGAAATTTCATAAGTCGAATCCACTAAGTGTGGTTTTCCAAATTTATCTTTTAAACAAACACTTCTTTTTCGACGACCACTCATTTTATGTAATAACCATCGAACCGCCATCCATTCCAATCTTCGACTTTTACCTCTGAGTTGGTTTAATTGATCTAATTCATCGCCTTGTGGTTTGAGTCGTTGAAGAAAATAGCTTGGAGGTTCTGTGATGTTCCACAGTCCCAATTCGCCTTCGGGCTTGATATTTTGATGTTGGAAAATTGGCAAGTTACAAATGAATAATTAAGAATGAATAATCAAGAATTTCCCACAAAAATAAATATTATTTTGTCTTCTTAAATATTTTATTTTTGTGAAGATTATGAAAAAAATATCAATAAAAAAAATTGCTCAGTTAACAGGGCATAAAGGTGGTGTATTTAGTTTAGCGCAAAGCCATCTAAATCATCTTTTTCTTTCGGGAGCAGGTGATGGTTGGATCGTAGAGTGGGATTTGACGAAGCCCAAAGATGGTGCGCTCATCGCCCTTGCTGAAGACAACCAGACTGGAGGGAAAGCTAGTATTTTTTCTCTGCTTAGAACTTTTATGCCAAAAGAGGGAGGAGGCGAATGGTACATAGCAGGTAATATGAACGGTGGTTTGCATTGGATTTATCCAAGAGATAAAAGTTTGAATAAAGATATTTTACATCATAAAAAAGGAGTGTATGATATTCAGTTTTTTAATCAAGCCATTTATTCGGCTGGGGGAGAAGGAGTATTGACGAAGTGGTCAATGGAAACGCAGCGTCCTATCGAAAGTATTCAACTTTCAGGTGAAAGCCTACGACGGATGAATTTTTCAAAAGAAAGAAATGAACTTGCCATTGGGGCAAGTGATGGAAATATCTATTTTATTGACCTCTCTAATTTTTCCCTAAAAAATGCAATTGAAGCAGCACATGATAATTCTGTTTTTGATGTCAAATATTCTCCTGATGGAAAATTTCTTTGGAGCGGAGGTCGTGATGCGCATTTAAAAGTTTGGGATTTGGGGCAATTAAAAACTCCAATTTTCTCAGAGCCTGCCCATTGGTTTACCATTAATTCAATTGTATTTTCTCCTAACGGAAAATTAGCAGCAACAGGTAGTCGTGATAAAACTATCAAAATATGGGATGTGGAGGAACTGAGTTTGCTCAAAGTTATTGATGCTACTCGAAATGGTGGACATGTCAATTCTGTAAACACCCTTTTATGGTCATCCTATAATAATTGGTTGATTTCGGGAAGTGATGATCGGAGTTTGATTGTTTGGGAAATAACATAGAATCAAAATCAAAACGCGAATGGTGATTCACAAGTTTTATGAATTTTGATTTTGATTGACATTTTGATTTTGATTTAACTTTTGATTATTTAAGTTACCTTTGCGACTTCAAAAAAAAACAGATTATAAATATGATTCTATCAGATAAAAAAATTTTAAAATCCATCAAAAATAAAGAGATTGTTATCAAACCATTTCGAAGAAAATGTTTGGGAACTAATTCTTATGATGTGCATTTAGGTAAGCATTTGGCGGTTTATACGAGTCGAGTTTTAGATGCTAAAAAGCATAATGAAATTGAGGAAATTATTATTCCAAAAAGTGGATTTGTCATCGAACCGGGGACACTTTATTTGGGAGTGACGGAGGAATATACGGAAACTCATAACTCCGTTCCTTTCTTGGAAGGAAAGTCAAGTGTTGGACGATTGGGAATTGATATTCATGCTACAGCAGGGAAAGGTGACGTTGGATTTTGTAATACTTGGACCTTGGAAATTTCATGTGTACACCCTGTTAGAGTTTATGCGGGAATGCCGATTGGACAGTTGATTTATTTTGCTGTAGATGGTGAGATTGAAAATTATTACAACAAAAAAGCAAATGCTAAATACATCAAACGTACAACAAAACCTGTAGAATCAATGATGTGGAAGAACAAATTTTAAATGAACGGTTAACTGATAAGGAACTGTTAACTTCGAAAAACGCGATATTCGATTCACCGTAAAAAAATTAACAGTTCATCGTTAACAGTTAACCGTTAGTTGCTACTTTCCAAGATTTCGTCGCCCATTTTTTAAGTTCCTTTTTATCATCCAAAACTTCTTTTGGAACCGTCCAATAAGGCATTCCTTTTTTTGTATTTCGAGGATTGAATTGAGTCATACCTTTTGATTTAAAATCTTCAACATTACTTTCATCTACTTTAAGATAAAAGGCATCGTCCTTGATACATGCGAATGCTTTCCCATCCCTCATGTATGACATTGCGCCAAACATTTTTTTAGGAGTGAACTCCTTGAATTCTGAAAGTTGTTGGGTGACGTATTGATGTAATTCTTCGTTGTAAGCCATTTTTTATTTTTTAATTATCCATAAATCGCATCATAGAAAAAATCCGCCATTGGCTTAGCCGCCAAATAATGATCCATGATAATTTTATCCAACTTCGGATCTAAAATTTTATCAGCATCAAATTGCGTCATCACATAAAACTGCTTGTTGAAAATCAAAGGCTGAGTTTCTGCATCTTCATGAAATTCTTTAGGGATTCTTTTGTTTTTCTCCCCATGAATTTCTCCCCAGTAAGATTTGAATTTTTTAGCTTTTAAAATTTTTGCAAACTCCTTAGGTTGTGAAGCAATGCCTTCTCGAATACTTTGCAATTGATTTTTATCAGGCATGTAGACTCCGCTATAAATTCCAAATTTGTCATGCCCCATTTCAAAATAAATCCCAGGTTTGGAATGATCTTTTCGGCCACCAGCAGAAATTGCTGCTGAGACATTTGTTTTATAAGGTGTCTTATCTTTTGAAAAACGAATGTCTCGATTGATTCTAAAGATGGCATCTTTTGGAGTGATGACAACGGAAGGATCGACTTTTTGCATTTTGTCAATTATTAATTGTACAAATGCTTTGAATGGTTCTTTAACATGTGCTTCATAATCTTTTTTGTTGGCATGAAACCATTCTCTCTGATTGTTTTTATTAAGTCCTTTAAAGAACTTGATGAAATCTTTAGTAAAGTATGACATAGTTTAATTTTGACTAAAAAAATGTAAAATATTAATTATTTTTCAAATAACTAAAATTGGTTTGTTGTCGTTAAAACTCTTGATTTTAAACGATATTATCTTGAATTCCCTAGGATAGGAGAGTATATTGGTAGAAAAATTGGATTAAAAAGTGTTATTTTTTCGCACTTTTACGTCAAAAGATTGTTACTATGTTAGTAATTAAAGTAAGGTTAAAACAACATGTTTTTAATTTTTAATAAAAAACCTTATTTTTAGGCATTACATTAAACTTTTATCTCAAATAAAACTAGAATTATTATGGCTAGAAGAAATATGTTTGAAAAGTCAAACAACCCGATGTTCAACGAAAAGAACTATCGGCAAAACCAACCAATGACTGACAGTCAGACTTTAGATGGAAACATTTCAGGGTATGACACAGCGGTTGAACCTATGACTGTGAATGGTGCAGTTAATAAATCATTTATAATGGGCGGCGTCATGTTGATGGCGGCAACTTTTGCTTTTACATTTCCAAGTCAAATTTTGATGTATATTGGAGTGTTTGGAGTAATGGGCATTAGTTTTATTGCAAGCCGAAGCCCTGAAAAGTCTCATATTTGGGGACCATTACAATCTATTGCATTAGGATTTATGGCAGGTGGAGCATCTTATGTTTATGGAGCAGTTGCAGGTGGCGTAATCATCCAAGCAGTATTAATAACATTTTCAATATTTTTCACAATGTTGGCGCTTTATAAAACAGGCATGATCAAAGTGACTGAAAAATTCAGAAGCATTGTTTCTGTTGCAGTTGGAGCGATTATGGTGGTTTATTTAGTAGAGTTTGTTTTGCATATGTTTGGAGTAAATATTCCATTTCTACATGAAGCATCTCCAATCGGAATTGGAATTAGCTTAGTAATCATCGGAGTAGCTTCATTAAATCTACTTTTAGATTTCGATAACTTCTATAAAGGAGAGGAAATGAGAGCTCCTGAATATATGGAATGGTATTACGGAATGGGACTTTTATTTACTTTAGTATGGTTGTACTTAGAAATCATTCGATTAGTAGCAATTTTTGCAGGTAGTGATTAATCACTATTTTTAAAATATAAAAAAGAAGGGTGTGGCTTTGGTCATGCCCTTTTTTTGTTGGATTTCGGGTGGGAATATCGAACAAGGAACAAGGATTTGAGAAGTATGTCGAAATACTTGTGAGTTGCACGATTAAAGTTATTCGACCAACTTCTCAAATCCTTATTCCTTGTTCGATATTCGAATTGAGTTCAATATTTTCATGGAGAGCATAAAACAAAACAAATTAAAATGAAAAAATTAATCTTCCTCTACATTTTTATTCTAGTAAGTTGTGGTGAAACTAAGCAAGAGATTTCGGAACCGAAAATTATGGAGACAAGTTCTACCTATTTAAAAATATTAGGTGTAGCGCAAGATGCAGGTTTTCCGCAAATTAATTGTTACAAAGATTGCTGCAAGGATTTATGGAATGATAAAAGTATGAGAAAAATGGTATCCTGTATTGGAGTTGCAGATGAACAAAATAAAACTTGTTACCTTTTTGATGCAACACCTGATATTCGAGATCAACTCAGTCTATTACAAAAAGATCAAAGCCTTCAACTAAGTGGAATATTTTTAACTCATGCCCACATGGGGCATTACACAGGTTTGATGCACTTAGGAAGAGAAGCAATGGGAGCGAAAAAGGTTCCAGTTTATGCCATGCCTCGAATGGCAGAAATGTTGGGAAATAATGCACCTTGGAGTCAATTGGTGAGTTTGCAAAATATAGATATTCAACCACTTCAAAATGATGTAGAAGTGGATTTAAATAAAATAAAAATCATTCCATTGCAAGTTCCTCATCGAGATGAATTTTCAGAAACGGTTGGGTTTAAAATAAAAGGAGAAAACAAAACCGCACTATTTATTCCAGATATTGATAAATGGAATAAATGGGAGAAAAGCATCCTTGATGAAATTCGAAAAGTAGACTATGCATTTCTTGATGGGACTTTTTTTCAAAATGGAGAAATACCTGGTCGAGATATGAGTTTGATTCCACACCCATTCATAGAGGAAAGTATGCAGTTCTTTAAAACGTTACCTGTTGAGGAAAAAGATAAAATTTATTTTATCCATTTTAACCATACTAATCCTGTTTTACAAAAAGGAAATGAGGCAAAAAAACAAATTATGGAGAATGGATTTCACATAGCAGAAGAAGGACAAACTTTTAGCCTATAAAAAAAACCACAAACAATTGTTTGTGGTTTGTGTAAACTTACATCAAAAATGATTTAAAAATTCTCTCATTTAAAAATTTTTGAAATCAATTTTTTTGTTTTGAAGTGTTTAGATTTTCTGGAAATTTAAAACTTAAAATAGTGTTTGGAATAGCCTTTTTTAATATTCATAGTGTCAGAGGTATTCTAATAATTAATTCAAATTTATAGGCTTTTTGGTGAAAAAAAAGGACGAACCTATTGTAAAAAAAAGACATGTGTTTTGAAAAGTAGGAATGTCTGAATTTTAGTACATTGATTATCAGTTACTTGAGTAGTTGTGCTAAAAAAACTATACAACTAGACATACAAAAGGGCAAAAACTTGATGTATAAAAAAAAGCCACAAAATATATTTGTGACTTAAACTTACATCAAAATTTGTTTTATAATTCTCTCAAATTATTGAAACCCGCGAAATTGTGTTTTGATGTTTAGATCCACTTTATGTAAATCTTTTAATAGATTGTTTTAAAACAGTTTAAAGAAAAATAGTGTTTTGGAATAGCCTGTCAAGAAAGTTCATAGTGTAAGGGCTTCATAATTATTTAGTCCAAATTTATGAGAGTTTTTTGGGAAAAAAAGGACTTTTTTATTTGAAAAAAAAGACATGTGTATTATATTTCACCAATATCTTATTTTTAATATATTGAATATCAATGCTGTACACAAAACAAATTTAAAACATATTTAAATTTTGTTATGTTTAGTGTTTAAATGACCAAAATAATATCTCACCAGTATTCTTCGTAAATAGCATAAAAAAAAACCATAATTCTCATTACGGTTTTTTAGCAATAGGTAAGTTAGAGGATTATTACTCTAACTTATACTGAACTTTAAAAGTTAAATTTCTTCATAGTTGTTAAATGGTCTTGGAATAGGATTGTTAAAATAGAAACTCCCTTGATTCTTACTGTGAGTGTATCGTCTGATTATGACCACAAGGTAAAGCAATGTGAAAATAAAAAAAGGACTTTTTTATTAAAAAAAAATGACATGTGTTGAAGGAGGATTAAAAAAAGAATAGCCACCTCAAAAAGGCGGCTACTTCATTACCACAGTTACTAGATGACCTAAAGAATTAGGACGTTTGAGAAAAGATTTTATGGAAGAACATGTTTCATAGTATGTATTGCTAGAGTCTGTAGCAATAAAGATGTATTTGTATGTTTTCTCAAGTATTTTTTTTGAGGAAAGTAAAACCACGAATTTTGATTCGTGGTTTTATCTTAAGTCAGAGAAAGAGTTTTGAAACTCAAGATTCTCTTGAAACCCCATAAAGTTTTTTAGTCTCTGTATTAATATTATTTGTAAACAATTTTTAATAAGTGTGCTATTAACTTTCAATGTAAATTTAAAATGATTTTGTAAAAAAAAAATGACCTTGTTCTTAGAAAAAAATGACATTTACATCTTAAAAAGATATTTAAGGGACTAGGAATTAAATAATCTACCCAGATGACGAGGTTGTTTTTTTCTTTGAGGAAATGGAAAAATTAAGGCATACCCTGCGGTACGGCTTCATTTTTTCATGAAGTCAAAGAGAAAAAGAAGCCGTCAGGTG
>CAKZSH010000261.1 GCA_937918905.1 uncultured Saprospiraceae bacterium | reverse complement strand
ATGGAATTTTGGGATATCCATTTTTAGCCCAAAATCAAATATCAATTAACTATAGAAAACAGAAGATTTACCTTTGGTAATATGAAGAAGGGAAAAAGGGAAGACGGATTTATGATTTTAGAAGTTTTGTCGAATAATGGTGAAAGTGAGAATCACCGAATTTCGAAAAACTTCTTAAATCATAAATCCGTCTTCCCTTAGCGTAGCGTTCCCTTCTTCATATTACCAAAGGTAAATCTTCTGTTTTCTATAGTTAATTGATATTTGATTTTGGGCTAAAAATGGATATCCCAAAATTCCATCAAGTTGAAGGTCAAAACTTTTTTCTAAACTTGAAAAATCCATAAGGAGGAACTCAAAATGATTAAATTCATTTCCTTTAATATTAAAATTAGGCAAAGTTGCTGATTCCAAATCTTGTTGGTTTCCATCCACTCCAACTAATTGACTTGAACGAAAATTAGATAAACGATCACCAAATTTTTCTTTTAGATTTTTATTTAAAACATTCACCTCAGAGCCTGTATCAATTCCAAATCTATATTTTTTTCCATCAATTTTTACAGTAATTACAGGGATGTGACCTTGCATTCTAAAATTGATTTTTTCTTTAAATGTTCTGTCTTTATGAAGTTGAGATTTTCGAGTTTTATATAATTTAATGACTTGATTTGATACATCTAAGTACAACTCATAATTTCTAAAGATATTCTGTCCAATCAATCCTGAAATGGAGGTGCCAATTGATTTTTCCAAATTACTTAAATCAATAGCAACTGCTTCAATATGTTTATTTGAAATTCCTGCCCAAACGAATTCTTTTACATCAATAATTTCCGCCTTACAATTTTTAGAAATACCTCCTATTTCAGTATCATAATTGGTATTAGGTTTTTGGTTAATGAGCAACATGGGGGAGCCTGTATCTAAAATATATTTTCCTTTAATTCCATTCAATTCAGCCTCAACTAAAATGATTCGATCATATAATTCAAAACTAGATTCGAATACATCTTTAGAAGATTTTTCTGTATTAACGTTTTTGATTTTGATATCACTTCCTACCATTGCAATATTGTCTTGCGCCAAGGTGAGTTGGGGAAGCAATATGATAATGATACAAAGCAGATTTCTAAACATATAATAAATTTGAAATTGTTAAAACAGGTGGGAGTTTTGGTAATTGTTATTTCAAAGATAGGTTTTCTTATTAAAAAAATCAACATTATGTTAATAATTAATTTACATTAAATTAACATTGGGATTTGGTCGGAGACTTTACTTGGTGTAAATTGTTGATTGTCAGTTGATTGTGACTTAACTATAAGGTTGAACCGATCAGTTAAATATTAACTTAATAGTAATTTACCTTAAATTAACAGACAAGAATTGCTGCTATTTCAAAAATATTGGAGATATAAAATTGGATGAAAAATGGTTTATTAATATTTAAACCATTTTAATTGAAGAAAGAATAGCTATACTATCTTTTAGATTTGCTTTTAAATTGGAATTTATTATCACTAGTTTTTTGGATAAAAGAAATACCTGCCTTTTTACAAATATTATTGGTCATTAATTCAATGAATTGCTTCTCATGTAGCATAATTCCTGATTCCATGATTACATTAATAATATCCTCAGAAGAAAAGGTTTTGGAAGGTTGTGAGGCAAGTAGCCAAAGAACTTCGAATTCTTTTGGATTAAGGAAAATTTCTTTCCCTTCTAAATAGGCTTTATTGTTAGTTTTATCAATTCGTAAGTTTCCCATAATTAAGTTTGGTTAAAAAGAATGTAAGTACTGGGACATAATAAATGATAAGTTTTGACTGAGGGTATTTTTTGTTTAGCCGAGGCGCAAAAAACGGAGCTACCCCTTAGGGTAGTGAGTATTTTTGTAACGAAGGATAAGCGAAAAATAGACCGTCATTAACTTATTATTTATTGTGTCCCAGTACTTATATAAATTAATACCATTCAAATATCATACTCAAAGATGAAACCAATGAAAATTATAGGTAAATACTATGATAAATATTATTATTGATTTTTACTCAGTCGTAATTTTCTTTACTTTTATTTTTTAAAAATTTAAAATGAAATTAACTGACCTTGAAGATTGGTTTCTGATTTAGGTAAAATTTCACAATTGTCCCAAATTCCAGTTCTCAAAGTTTTTTCATAGGCAGGCGTTAATTTATTTTCTGCCATAAGATCCGCAGCTTTGGTGTGGTCATATTGGTAGGGTAGGTGAGTGTAAGAAATTTCATCTTGTTCATCCAAATCTAATATCATATACCAAACTCTAGGAGTACCATCATTGGCAGGCATCCCAATTACTCCAGGGTTTAACCATAATTTATTTTGATTTTTTTGGGAAAAAGGAAGGCCACAATGTCCTCCAATTATAACATCAGCTTGAGTGGCTTCAAAATTTTTCGATTTTTCTTCCCAATCAGTAGAATGGAAAATATATCCTGATGTTTCAAAATAGGAACCATGCACCACAAAGCATTTTTTTTCAGCATAATCAAATTCAATAAAGTCAGTTAAATCATTCATCCATTTTATACTGGAATCACTTAATTGACTTTGAGCAAATGGATACCATTGTCTTGAAAAAATATCGCACCTACTTCCATCTCTAAAATCACATCCACAATCTTCAAGACCTTCCCTTAATTGAATTTCTACATTGCCAGCTATGGAATGGATATTCCAATCTATGACAGTTTGAACAACTTCTTCTGGCTGGGCACAATAAGCAACAATGTCACCCGTGCATATAATGTTATGAGATGGAATATTTTCGTTTTTTGCAATGGTCATCATTTTTTCCAATGATTGCAAATTACTATAGACTCCTCCAAAGAGTAGCACTTTCCCATCTAAGTTGCCAATGCTTTTAGTAGTTTTCTTTCTTTCCATTTTGAAAAATCATAGGTATAAAAAATAAAATAAAACATAAGATGCTTCCCCAAATATTTGAAGCTAAAAGGGTAGCATACTTTCCTTCCGTAAAAACTAAACTTTGGGGAAATGTTCCAGTTGCCACTAAAATTCCGATAAAAATGCCACAACCTACACTTAAATGAAAAGATAGTGAAGGTGCATTTTTTTTCCAAAAAATAAATACTGGAGCAAGGCCCATGACCATTGTTCCACTAATTGTTGTGGCAGTCAATATTTCAGGATTGGCAAAAATAGGTAATGTTCCAACAATGGTTAAAACGACCATCATTATTCTTCCTTTTTGGATGCTTACTAAGTTTTTATTGCCCAAATCAATTACCATCAATTTGGAAAAAGAGGAGAAAGCTGAATCTAATGTTGAGGCTGCAGAAGTAACCATGATAAAGTTCATGGCCAACATGGTCATTACCCCTAAAATTTTTCCAACCTCAACTGCAGCTTGACCTTTCAATCCTTGGAATTGAGCAAAAATTCCAACAAAACTAAAAGCTACCAAACAAAAGAATCCAATCACAGCCGCCCATAAAAAACTTCTTAAAGTAGTTTTAGGATCACTTATAAATCCTCTATCGGTCATAACAGAATCATGGAATGGGTAACTGAAAATTTGAATCAAAGCTGCAAAGAATAAATTTAATCCTCCTGCCATGGTCCAATTTCCAGAGGCTAAAAATTTACCCATTGCGCCATCTCCTTCTTTAGGTAAGATGACTCCCAAAATGATAAATAGCAATACCCCAAACAATACCATTTGAATGGCATCAGTCAATAATGAACTTCTTAAACCTCCTTTTAAAGTATAGGCTAAAGTTAAACCTGTAAAAACTAGAATAGATAAATAATACGGTGAACTTCCTGATTCTCCAAAGTAACTTCCTATCACCATGGTATTGGACCAAACTTCATTAAACAACCGAAATCCAATTAATATCGAAAAGATAATTACGGCACTTCGACCAAATCGAGTTTGTAAAAAATGATGAATACTGGAAAAGCCTCCTTGAGTTCTCAATTGATAAATCACAACTCCTGCAACGACAAATGAAAGATAATAAACAGCATAAGAAATTCCACCTACAATCCCAAAAGTTAACCCTAAATTGGCTGCATTGGTGATGGACTTTGCGAATATCCATGAGATCACTAAACTCGCCGTCAACATCAATACATTCGGTTTTTTTCCTTCTGAATCTGATGCAGAAAAAAATTCCGATATGTTTTTAGCCACAGGCGTAATAAAGAAAAATAAAACTCCTGAACCTAAAACCAATAACCATTGAAGTGTAATTGTATCCATGTTTTTTTTACGGTAGACGGTCGTTTGTTTCACTCACTTGACGGTGGACGGTCGCTTCGCTTGACGGTCCAAAAT
>CAKZSH010000260.1 GCA_937918905.1 uncultured Saprospiraceae bacterium | reverse complement strand
TTCAAAAAAATTGTCAATGGTATTTTGAATAATTTCTTCAATATAGTTTGAACCTTTTCCCAGAAAACTCATTTCTATTTTATAAAAAAAAATAATCAATGTCTCACTATTTCATCCTTTCCAAAATAAGTCCTTATAAACGGGTTTTTTTCCCAAAGAAATAAAGGAAAATTAGCGTTCCTTCTATTTCGTCCTTTTCCATATAAAAACTATTTTTGCACTCAATTTTCAAATACTGTAAGGTTTAATATATTCGATTCAAAATTTTTCGAACCTAATCAACTAATTCAACAATCGAACTAGTTAACTAAACCAACTACAGTCAAACAAAAATTAAACATGTTAAGCGAACAAGAAATCGTACGCCGCGAATCATTGCAGGCCATTCGTGATTTAGGCATCAATCCATTCCCTGCTGAAAAATTTGAAGTTAACTTTAAAACGACTGATTTTACTACTGCAGACCTACATAAAAATATGGAGGCTGATATTGAAAAAATTAAAGGGATAGGTAAAGTAGGTGCAGCTAAAGTGGTGGAGTTTTTAGCTAAGAATCGATTTAAGGTGGATAATGTTTTAGCCGATGAGGAATTTATGAAAAGCGTAGGATTGACGGAAACGATAGAGTGGGATAGTGGAGTAGATCGACCTTCGACTACGCTGGCAGAATACATTCCAACATTAAGAACGGATTTCCTTGGAGACTACGGAGGTGATGACGGAAAAGAATTGTTATTTGCTGGTCGTATCATGGAAAACAGAACTTCGTTTTTGAATATTCAAGATGCCTATGGTCGGGTTCAAATTTATTTAAAGAAAAAAGAATTTGTCATTGAGGGATTAGAAGAAGGTGCAGAAAAATTATTTCAAAAGCAATTACACTTAGGAGATTATCTGGGATTGCGTGGTAAAATGTTTGTTACGCAAACAGGAGAGGTGACGGTTAAAGTAAGTCATTTAAAATTTCTTGCAAAGTCATTGCGAAATCTTCCTATCGTAAAGAAAGATAAAGACGGAAATGTTTACGATGCTTTTACAGATCCAGAATTGAGGTATCGACAACGTTATGTGGACTTAACAGTTAATCCGCATGTGAAAGAAATTTTCCTTAAAAGAGTGAAATTGATGAATGTGATGCGTAACTATTTTAACGACCAAGGTTGGTTGGAAGTAGAGACGCCGATTCTTCAACCTATTCACGGAGGTGCAGCAGCTCGTCCTTTTAAGACGCATCACAATACATTGGATATGCCATTGTATATGCGTATCGCGAATGAGTTGTATTTGAAAAGATTAATCGTTGGAGGTTTTGATGGGGTGTATGAGTTTGGGAAAATGTTCCGAAATGAAGGAATGGACAGAACGCATAATCCTGAATTTACTGCGATGGAAATCTATGTTGCTTACAAGGATTATATATGGATGATGGAAATGGTAGAGACCTTGTTAGAAAAAATTGCACAAGAGGTAACTGGTTCAACCACAGTAGGTTATGATGGAAAGGAAATTAATTTTGCAGGCCCATATTTACGAATGACGATGTTTGAGTCGATCAAAAAATATACGGACATCGATGTTTCGAAAATGAATGAAGAAGAGTTGAGAGGTGTGTGTAAGCAATTTCATATCGAAGTGGATAACTCAATGGGTAAAGGAAAATTGATTGATGAAATCTTTGGTGAAAAGGTGGAAGCTAATTTAATTCAACCTACTTACATTACCGATTATCCAATCGAAATGACACCATTGGCGAAGAAGCATAGAACTTCTGAAGGACTAGTTGAACGATTCGAATTATTTATCAATGGAAAAGAAATTGCGAATGCCTATTCCGAGTTAAATGATCCTATCGATCAGCGTGGACGTTTTGAAGATCAACTGGAATTGGCAAAACGTGGTGATGATGAAGCAATGGTTTTAGATGAAGATTTCCTTCGTGCTTTGGAGTATGGAATGCCACCTACTTCTGGTTTGGGAATTGGAATTGATCGATTGACTATGATGATGACGAATCAAAAATCAATTCAGGAAGTTTTGTTTTTCCCTCAGATGAAAGCGGAGACGGTAGTCGAGAAAGAAGAAGAAACTACGGAGTAAATTTTTAGCCGCAGATTACGCTGATTTTTTAATGATTTTTCAATAATGCGTTTTTTCGAAAAATCATAAAAAATCAGCGTAAATCTGCGGCTAAAAAATATCAATTCATTATCACAATTTTATCCTTCCAAGCCAACTCTCCATCCTTCGTAACATTTGAATTTCTCCTTCCCCTGTAAAATGTTTTTATAACAATATTTTTACGGGCACGTCAAATAAATATATTTGATAAGTCTTGTTACTCTCTAAATTTTGATAACTAATAACTTGCCCCGCTTGACTAGGGTTTTGAAATACAATTCAGAAGGAAATCTATATTCTTGAACATCAACCATAATTCATCTACAACCGTTCAAACTTTAAACATACTCTAAAGTAATCCATGAAATTTTAACAAATGATCAGGAGCTTTTTCATTGTAAATCAACAGCTCAAGTATGTGTTCCTTTTTTTTACCATTTGGAAAAAATATTTTAATCGGATTATGAAAATATCCTTTTTCATTAAAGAGTTGTAGCTGTTTTTGTTTGGGTGGGTTTTTGAAAAATAACAATTCTTTTACATTTTTAGGCAAAGGGAGATTAGTATAATCTTCTTCTTCCAAAAACTTTTTAAGCATATCGTAACTATCTTTAATAGTTGATCCAGCAAATGAAATTTTATATTCCCAACCATCAGATACTCCACCTAAATATTCTTCCCCTGCTTGAGGAAAGTTAGTTCTCAATGACATAATAAACTTGAAATTAGTTGAATTAATAAAGACCTGCTGAATTAAGAAATGATTCACAAATTTAAGATAATACTAGAGATTTGACTTAATTTTGAATAAAGAATTTTATCCCACCTATCGAGACAAAATTATTTACCGTAAATTGGCTTTATGAAAAAAATACACTTCCCAATTAAATCGCTAATGTTAGGATTTTTCCTAACCGTTTTTGGGGTGATGTCATGTGAAGACACCTCAAATACCAATAACAATCCCACCACAAATCCAACTGAAGTCGCACCCCCTAAATCACCTAAAGAGGAAGCTCCAAAAGACGATCGTGAACCCCTTTATTTACAAGGAGTGTACGCTACTTCCAATGATGATATGGTTCGAAATATTTTTGATGGGAATGCTTTAACAATATGGAAAACTAAAAAAGGAGCGGGGCCAGATGAAGGCATTATGCTTTATTTTGAAGGTAAACCCTCTTTGGAAAAAATTGAAATTACCTTTGCGGAAGGAAGTGGACTAGCAAAAATTGATAATTTTGATTTGTATGGAAACGGTGCGCTCCTTGAATATTTTAGTGCGGATGAGGTCGGAAATCTTAATGATAATTATACCTCTTTATTTATTCGATTGGGGACTCCTGCTGATATTGAAAAAGTAACGGTAGAGGATGAAAGTAAAATTGGTTCAGTAGTAAAATTTTCCAAAAATCAATCTATTGGAATTTCAGATATTAAAATTTTGGGCAAAGGAAAAAAAGAATTTAGGATTGTACCTCCTCGCGAAGTCAAAGCAAAAGTTGTGGCGAGTTCTACATTAAAACCTTTCTTAGCATACAATACATCAAAATTATTTGACACTCGAAAAGAGTTTGCCTGGGTGGAAGGTGCAGATGGATTTGGAGCAGGACAACAAATTAATTTTAGCCTTGAAGATGCCGTGGAGATTGATGAAATGAAACTTTGGAATGGTTATCAAAGATCGCCTAATCATTACAAAGCCAATGCAAGACTTCGTGGTTTTTCGTTTGGAGAAAAAGGAGGGAAGCCTTATGAATATAATTTACGGGATGATCCTGCTGGACAAATGATAGACTTAACCGTTCCTGCAAAAGGAAAGGAATTAGAATTGAAAATCAATAGCGGATTCAAGGGAAGAAGTTATATGGATATGGCGATTAGTGAAATGTTATTTTATGAAAATGGAAAACCATTGACTTTAAACGTAACGGATGATTCTGCGCAAAAAGAAATTGTAGATCAAGCCAAAGAAACAATCCTTGAGTCGTTGTTGGATTATCGAGTGGCCAATGAGATGGAATATACGGTCTCTGGAATTTTTGCAAACCGATCTATTATTTTAAGATCAGATGGAACATTTGTAATGTATCTTGATGAAGCTGAGGCTGGGGATGGTTCTTTCCTTTCGATAGCTGATGGTAATTGGAGTATCATTAATGCTGATGATAAAAAAGCCAAGGTTAAAATTTTTGGAAAAGTTTTAGACATCTCTGCTGTGGAGGCTTACTATGCTGGAACGAACGATCAAGCAGAACTCTACCGAATTTTTAAAGATGAATTGACGATTAAAAACAATACAATTACGGGTGAAAAAATATTAGATGAAATCATCATCCGATAGTGTTTCTACATTTTTAAAAGATAAAAAAAGAGGAGGATGGGGCGATGTCCTTGTTCTCTTTTTCCTTTCCTTCCTATTCCGTTATCTTGCTTTACAACAAACTAATTACGCCAATGGATGGGACGCTTATTTTTATCTCATCCAAATCAAATCATGGATTGAAGAAGGCGCAATGCATTCTTCTGATAGTTCGTTGATTTATCCTTTGATGCGGTTAATTCATTGGTTTTCAGGCGATTATGTTTTGAGTTTTAAGTTGACGAGTGCTTTTCTTTCGAGTTCTTTAGTTGTGCTTGTTTACTTTTGGGTAAAAAAAACAGCATCCTACGGGACTGCAATTCTACTTGTATTTTATTTTTTATGGAGCCCTCATTTGACTTGGTTTACAGCACAGTACCCTAAAAATTTATTGGGATTAAATTTGATGTTGCTTCTTCTTTTAGGTTGTAAAAGTCGGCATTGGTGGTTGACTGCAATGATGTTGTTACTCAATTATTTTGGACATCGAATGACTTTTGTTTTAAGTGGGATTTACTTTGCATTTTTTGTTTTGGAAAAAATAATATCGCAAAATCAGTTTTTTAAAAATATATTCTTGGATTGGAAAAAATGGGGGATGGGGATTTGTGTCGTTTTCATTTCTTTCGTCATCGTAAATTATTTTTCAAATGGTTTATTAAAATTTACTGACCTCGAAAGATTCGATGGAATGATAAATAATCAATTGCATTTTGCTCCACGTACTTTTTTTAATGAATATAATGAAGGGGGACGACTATCAGTTTTTTGGAAAATAGAAATTGGATTAAGTGTGTTGTTTTATTTTGTAGGAGTATTGTTTTTGTTTTTTAAGAAAAAGAATTTAGAGGCTTTAGGATTGTTTGTCCTTTGTACGATTTTAATTTTACCTTTTTTGAAATGGTCATTGACGAGTATGAGTTTTCGATTTGTATTAGTTTTTATATTACTTGCGCCTTTGTTTTTTGCAAGTGTGTTTACTATAAAAGATAGTCGAAAGTGGGCTGTTGTAGGAGTATTGTTATTGATAAGTAGTTTCTTTTCTTGGAAAAATTACGAACCTCTTTTACATGATGCTCCTTATGCTAAATATGATCGAGTCACTCAAAAAGTATTTGATTTTATAAAAAATAAAAACCCAGAATTAGTAATTGCGCATAATGCTTTAGCAGAGTATTTTACATTTACCACAGGTGTTGATGCTTTACCCTGGCAACCTGAATATGAAATAGAGGATGAAAAATTATGGAGGATTGTTGCTGATGTACGGCTCCCACTTTTTCGAAGTTATTTGAATGAAAAAGATTTTAAAAGTATTCAAAGGATTGGTGTACAATATTTTTTAATGAAAGAAAGTGTTTGGCAGGAGTTTAAAAATAAATTATTAGAAAATAAAGAATCAGAAATTTTGGAACAGATCAACACTTGGCGAAACCCACACAAGATTCGCCCAAGTTATTTGACACGCCCAAAGTAGCTGCTGGTTTCAACCCGCAGTAAAAAAGAAAAATTCTAAGACGTAATTATTTTACTGCGGGTTAAAACCCGCAGCTACGTAATACACAACATAAAAACGCAAAAAAGAACATGAAAAAAATAATACTTACAGCATTAGGCACATTAATTATTTACCTCGGAGCCTTAGTCGCATTCGACCTCAATCTCAATGAAACTAAAATCCCAATTACAGGACAAAGCCTTGCCGTGTTAGTCGTAGGATTTTTAGTAGGAAGAGAAATTGGGTTTCTAGCAGTCTTCGTGTATTTATTGTTAGGAATTATCGGTTTACCCGTTTTTGCAAAAGGCGCATCAGGTCTCGAAGTTTTTACAAAAGGAAGTGGAGGTTTTCTTTATGGATTTTTATTTGCAGTATATTTGGTAGGAGTGATAAGTGAATCAGAGAAAAATAAAAATTTTGGAATTTGTTTAGGTGCAATGGCAATGGGAACAGCCGCCATTTTATTTTTTGGGATAGGACATTTGACTTATTTATATGGCTTTGAAAAAGCTTTGGAATATGGATTATATCCATTTTGGAAAGGAGCAGTAGTTAAGATAATAATGGGAGCAGTAATCGTATTTGGGATTAGTCGATTTATCAAAGTTCCTTTTTCTTTCTCTACCTAAGAATCGAACTTCGAACAACATTTCTCAAACTTTCAATATTATAAAAAGGCAACATGGCATCCACATATGGCAATGCCGCTTTCATCCCTTGCACTTCAGGTTTCCAAGTATCACTTCCAGCCAAAGGATTCAACCAAAGTACCTGCAATGATTTCCGATGAATGATTTTCATATTTTTTTCAATCAAATCCACATCACCCGTATCCCAGCCATCACTTAAAATAATCGTCAAAGTTTTTGAAGTCAAATTCTTGTGTGCATATTGTTGAGTGAACTCTTCCAACGATGCTCCAATCTTTGTTCCACCAGACCAATTATTTACTTTACTAATTATTTTTTCCAAAGACCGATTCAAAGATTTTTTACTCAACTCCTCCGAGACAGGATGTAACGAAGTACTAAAAACAAAAGTATTCACTTTCGGAAATAACTTTTGAAAGGCAAACATAAATTGAATAAAAAACCGACTATACATTTCCATCGAGCGACTAACATCACAAATCAATACCACTTTTAAATTTTCTTTTTTCTTTTTTTTATAAAAAACCTCAGCGATATCTGCACCTCTAGTAATACTTTTACGGATGGTTTTTTTCAAATCTAATTGCTCTCGTTTTCGAGTAGATTGAAATCTTCGACTTCGACGATTCGCAATTTTTTCCACCAGTTTTTTTACCAACCTAAAAATCTCACGCATTTCTTTTTCTTCAAAAACAGGAATACTATTTTTTCCAAAAACATCAATAGTAGAGTAGGTGGCGACATCTGTTTCTTCCGTTTTTTTGTTGCCATGCAACCAGTTTTTTATTTCATGGATAGTTGGTGGCCGTTGTGATTGATTGACTTTTGTGGGGCTAGGTTTTTCCTCTGTTTCTTCTTTGATTTTACTATCTACGGCTCGATCCAGTTCACGCCAGTAGGTCTGATATAACTTTGGAAAAAGATGGAGTTGTTGAGGACTTCGGCAGAGTGCAGTCTGTAGGCAGAGTTGAAGTGTTTCGGTAGATTCGTAGGGTTGGAGGATATTCATGGCAGCCAATGCATCTCTTTCTTCAGCAATCGTCACGGAGAAATTGTTCTGTCGGAGGTAACGGCAGAAGGCGACGATATTTGCTGATAATGATGTTTGGCGGTTGATCAAATTGGAATCAAAATTTTACAAGAATAATGAATATTTAGTTGCGGGCTGAGACTTTATTCTAAAAAGGGTCGCAACCTTACAGGCTGCTAATAAATTTGTTTAGACTTCTTCTAGGGACGGTGTCCCTAGTTTTGGAATCTTAGCCTTTCAGGCTATGTTATTTTGTAACAATACTATTTCAATTTTTGCTTCACCCCAGTTTTTTCAAATAATTCACTCAACGACATTTGCGCATCGCGAATATCTTTCCAATCCTTCAATATAATTCCCAAAGTATCTTCCACCACATTTTTATCCAAATAATCAATATGCAAAGCCGACAAAGCCATTGCCCAATCTAACGTCTCCGCAACACCTGGCACTTTTTCCAATTTCATTTTCCGCACCTCTTTCATAAATTCACAAATGTGCGTAGCCAGTTGTTCATCCACATCAGGTACTTTCATTTTTACAATTTCCAATTCCTTTTCCATACTCGGATAATCAATCCACAGATAAAAACAACGTCTACGCAAAGCTTCCGAAAGATCACGCATTCGATTACTCGTAATAATTACTTGTGGAATATGAGTCGCCTTGACCACACCCATTTCAGGAATACTGATCTGCCAGTCCGATAAAATTTCTAATAAAAAACTTTCAAATTCTTCATCCGCTCGATCCACTTCATCAATTAAAAGTACAGGAGATTTATCGCGAGTGATCGCTTGTAACAATGGTCTTTCTAAAAGGTAATCTTTAGAAAAAATAAAATCCTCTTTTTCTTTTACAGAAAGTTTTTCTGTATCCATCATTTTTAAGGCAAGGAGTTGACGTTGGTAGTTCCATTCATAAAGTGCTTGTTCTGCACTCAATCCTTCGTAGCATTGGAGGCGGATCAATTCCGTATCATGTGCCTTGGCTAACACTTTTGCGATTTCAGTTTTACCTACTCCGGGAGGGCCTTCCACCAGTAGAGGACGTTGCAGTTTTTGTGCTAAAAAAACAGCCATCAAAATAGATGGTTCAGCAACGTAACCTTGTTTTTGTAAAAGGTCATTAAGGGATTGAAGTGCTTCTTTTTGCATATGTATTTTTTAGAAAAAACAAAAAATGAATGGAAATAGTTGTGAGTAAATTTAGTGTAATTTTTGGGAAAAGTGAAAAGCTTTTCTTTTTGATATAGGGCTTTCTCTACTCTACCCGATGGTTTTTATATGCCGTTCCTCTGGAACTCGAAAACTAACAATTAGCTTATTTTCTTTCTACCGATATTTCGTGCCTCTGGCACTTGCAAGATTAGATAAGTGCCAGAGGCACGAAATATTGGTAGAAA
>CAKZSH010000259.1 GCA_937918905.1 uncultured Saprospiraceae bacterium | reverse complement strand
TTAATTAAAATATAATTTTTTAGTGCTGAATAATTGTAACATCAATTTTCATTAATATTACTATTCTTTTTCTCTACAGTTTCAATGAACTTCTTTGCCGTCTACATCCAATTCAAACGTCGCGTCTAGCTCTTTGACATTCAATATAAATGACTGGCGTATCTTAATTTTAAACTCCTAACCTTTTAGGAATTTAAAGAATTAACTTGTAAATATACCTTGGGATGAAACCGATATTTTTCTAAAAAAATCAGTCGTTTCAAGCTGGTGTGATCTAAGAGGAGGGAATAATTTATGATGCATTTTGCATGCCCCTCATTAGCTAAGCGGGTGCAAAGATAAGGGCATTTTTTAAAAAGTCAAATTTTTTGAAAAAAAGTTTCGTTTTTTTTATTCTTTTTTCCAAAATCATAAATTTACCCTTCAGTTTCATCATTATCTATATCTTTTTTATCATCATCATTTTCTTCCTCAGTTTCTTTTTTATTTTCTAAAAAAACTAATAATGAATCAAGTCTATCCTTTTTAAAGGTTTTTCTCCATTTCATTAATGTTTGGAAACTAACAGCAAATTTCTCTGCTGTCACCACCATAGTTCCACCATCATCAAAAAATAAGATTACTTGAATTTGCTTTTTAGCATTAGGAGAGATTAATTTCCTTTTTGATTGTCTGTTTAACTTTTGTCGCTCTTCTGCCAATAATTTGACATATTGTTTTGGTTTTCTCATAGAGTTTAGCGTTTTATTTTGAGAGAATAGCGTTAAAAATAATAAAAGATAACTATAAAATTAAAACATGGTAATACTTTAACATATGCCTCAGAACAATATATTTCTAAGCTTACAAATATTTAGGCTTTTAAGATGATTTTACAATCGTTCTCAGCCATTGGATTTGGAAGAGAAATAAGATTAATTTTAGTAGCATTCTGTTTTTAAAAAATCTATTTTTGTGCTTTAATTTCATCACCTAATATTTTAAAATCACATGGATACTGTAATCACAAAAAAGAAATTTAATTTCTTCGCAGGGCCAGCTATACTCCCTGCTTCTGTTTTAAAGCAAGCTACTGCTGCAACTGAAGATTTTGCTGGAATGGGATTATCTATTTTGGAGATTTCTCACAGGAGCAAACAATTTGCTGCAGTTATGGATGAATCTGCAAGCCTAGCTAAAGAGTTGTTGGGCTTAGATGATAATTTTGAAGTTTTATTTTTAACTGGAGGAGCTAGTTCTCAATTCTATATGGCTCCGATGAACCTTTTACCAAGTACTGGAACAGCATGTTATGTTGATACTGGTACATGGTCAGCAAAAGCTATTAAAGAAGCTTCAATGTTTGGGAATGTAAAAGTATTGGCTTCAACTAAAGAAAGTAACTATACTTCTATTCCAAAAAATTATGAAATTCCTTCAGATGCGACTTACCTGCATTTGACAAGTAACAATACTGTTTTTGGAACACAGCATGAATCATTTCCTGAAACAAATGTTCCTATTGTTTGTGATATGTCTTCGGATATTTTTAGTCGCCCAATTGATGTCAACAAGTTTGGCCTAATTTACGCAGGAGCACAAAAAAATATGGGACCAGCAGGTGTAACTTTAGTAATTGTAAGAAAGGATATGTTGAACAAAGTTGATCGTGCAATTCCAACTATGTTGGATTATAACACTCACATTAAAAAGGGCTCTGCATTTAATACGCCTCCTGCATTCCCAATTTATGTTTCAATGCTGACCATGCGATGGGTTAAAGAAAATGGTGGAGTTGCGGCTATGGCTGCAAAAAATGAAGAAAAAGCTCAATTACTTTATAATGAAATTGATGCTAATCCATTTTTTAAAGGAACTACTTCTGTTGAAGATCGCTCTAAAATGAATGTAACTTTTGCTATGAATGATCCTAAGTTGGAAGAAGTATTTTTTGAAGCATGTACTGCAGCAGATTGTGTTGGTGTAAAAGGTCATCGATCTGTAGGTGGATTTAGAGCATCTATTTATAATGCTATGCCAAAAGAAGGAGTTCAAACTCTAGTTGATGTGATGAAAGATTTCGCCAACAAAAATGGATAGTATTTTGTTACTGAATAGATGATAAGTAATTGTTCACATCTAATCATAAGTTATTTTGGCTTCTTTTTTCATCCTTCGTCGTTAATCTCGAAACTTCGGGACATCGAACCGTAGAGTTCGCCTACATTTTTTGCCTAAAAGGCTAAAAAAATAACCTCAAAATAACTTATGATTAAATGTGAGCAATTACTTAAACGGGTATTTAAAAATACCCTTCTGATTGAATGAAATTACTCAATGTCAAAAGTTCACAAAACATATTTAACAGTTCAAGGGAAGCAAGTACCTGTGAAGGTTTATCGTGAAAGCCGTCGCAATGTACGTGCTTCTTTTGGCAAACAAGCGGTTATTTTAAGAATGCCGAATTTGTTGACAGCCGATCAACAAAAAGAACAACTTGCATGGTTTGCAAATTGGGTTGAAGAACAATTTGCCAAACACAAAGATTTACATATTCGTTTTTTTGGGAAAAATTATCAGGATGGCGATACTTTAAAAGTAGGATCAAAAGAATACATTTTAAAGTTCGACTTCATAGATAAAAAAACGCATACTGCCAATTTAAAAAATGGAGTACTTCATCTTAAATTGAGTAAGCATGATTCGGAGGCTCATTTACAAAAAGCAATTAAACATTTATTGAGTCGTGTGGTCGCACAAGATTTCAAACCTGAAATGACTCGACGGGTCAATGAATTGAACAATTTGTACTTTAAAATGCCTGTAAAAAGTTTGAATTTTAAATACAATCAATCGAATTGGGGAAGTTGCTCAAATAAAGGAAATCTGAATTTATCTACCCGATTATTATTTGCTCCTGATGATGTGATTGATTATGTGATTATTCACGAATTAGCTCACTTAATTGAATTGAATCATTCTGACCGATTTTGGAAATTGGTGAGTGATGCTATGCCCGACTATAAGTTGAAGGAGGATTGGTTGAAGGAGAATGGACACCTTTGTCATTTTTAGTTCTCAAAATCTCTAAGGCGCAATTTTTTTTAGGAAAAATCTATTTCTGTATTATCTCCAATATTAAGGCTTTGGCTCCAACCTTTTATTGCTGCATCGCTTCCGATGACGCTATTTTGTAACACTATATTTCCGATAGATGCGTAGCTTCCAATTATGGAATCTTTAATGATGGAATAATCAATAACTGTATTATTTCCAATCGTTACATGAGGGCCTATAATTGAGTTTTTAATTTCGCAATTTTCGCCAATACTTACTGGATGAATAATTATAGTTCCTTCGAAATGAGGGATGGAAGAACCGTAACGTTGCTTTTTAAGAAGCATCGCATTAGTCTCTAAAAGGATTTCTTTTTTACCACAGTCAAACCAATTATTTACCGGGAAGGTCGTCAATTCCGCTCCTTGTTCAATCATACGTTGAAGACCATCTGTTAATTGAAATTCTCCATACGTGCGCAGATTGTTATCAATATTATATTTGATGCTATCTAACAATAAATTCACCTCTTTGATTTTATATAAACCAACCATAGCTAGATTGGACTTTGGAATTTTAGGCTTTTCAATAACCTTACTAACTAGTCCTAATTCGCTTCGCTCAACTACTCCAAACTCTCGAGGATCATCTACTTTTTGAACACCTAAACATGAAAGCGGACTATCAATCATAGCATTTAGATCAACGTCAAAAATGGTATCTCCAAGTACAATGAAAATTCCATCGGCATCTCGAAGTACATCATTTGCAGTCCAAATTGCATGCCCTAGTCCAAATCTTTCGTCTTGATTAACAAATTCACTATTGAGTTCAGGATAGATTTCTTCTACGTAATTTTTTATCTTTTCCCCTAAATAACCAATGATAAAAACAAAATCTTTGACACCTGCTTCAACTAATTGTTCTATGATAAATGAAATAATAGTCTTCCCCGCAACCGGTATTAGTGGTTTAGGTTGAGTGTATGTTAGCGGGCGAAGATTAGTGCCTGCTCCTGCGACGGGGATGACAGCTTTCATTTTATATAAAATAAATTTTTAAGTGAGTTTAAGTGAATTGGTTTTGGAGGTTTTGTAAAACCTTTTATTAGTAACGTTAAATTTTGTGATAGGTTTAATTAAATAAAATTCAATTTGTTTTTTTCGAACGAACTCGAAATATAGGGATTATTTTTTGGAAAAATAGAAGAGATATATGGAATATCCATAAAGTGAAAGATCAATGCTATTTTAATGATATGCGTATCAAGGGATGAAAAAATCGTTTTACGTTGGACGTTAAACGGTTTACGGTCAAGATGGTGAATTTTACCTTAAAAAATCAATAGGATTGATAAATGTTTATCCTATAAATTCAAACTAAAAATGAATAGCAAATAAAAAAGCCTTGCTCAATGAGCAAGGCTTCTATATTTTTCATAAAATCTAAAAATCTTTTTATCCTTCCAATGCAGCAGCTCCACCAACGATCTCTGAAAGTTCTTTGGTAATCGCTTCTTGACGAGCTTTGTTGTAAACGATTTTCATCTCTTTAATCAATTCTTCTGCATTTTCAGTTGCTTTGTCCATCGCAGTCATACGAGCACCATGCTCAGAAGCATGAGTATCCAATAAGAATTTTTGGAAAGTCGTTTGTAAAATACTTGGAACTAGTTTTTCTAATAATTCTTTTTGACTTGGCTCAAAAATATAATCTGCTCGAAGTTTACTTCCTTCACCTGTTGTTTCTAATTTTTGAACTGGCAAAAACTGGAACGTTTCAGGAAATTGCATTGCTGCATTTTTGAATCGTCCGTAAGAAACAGTTACCGCATCGTATTCATTATTTTCAAAACCATCCATTAACATTTGCGATACTTGAGCAACATTATCGAAACTTAAGTCATTGAAAATTTCAACATAATCCGTTACAAAATTACAATCTGTGTAACGTTTCTTGAAATAGTCATATCCTCTTTTCCCAATACAAACAATTGTCAATTTTCCAGCAGCTCGTTGTGCTGAAAATCTTTCTTCAATTGTTGCTACTGCAGCTTTGATAATATTAGTATTGAATCCTCCACACAGTCCTCTATTAGAAGTGACTACAACTACAGCAGCACTTTCTATTGGTCGCTCTGTTCCAAAACTAGTGGAAGCACTTCCTTCAATATTAGAAAGAATATTTCTCAACATATCATTCAACTTATCTGCATATGGTCGCATCTGCACAATGGCATCAGTCGCACGTCGCAATTTAGCTGCCGAAACCATTTTCATGGCTTTGGTAATTTGTTGTGTCGATTTTACCGACGTAATTCTTTCTCTTACTTCTTTTAAATTAGCACCCATTGTAATGAATAATTAAAAATGAAGAATGAATAATTTTTCTTAGTACTTAGAGAAAATTAAGAATGAAAAACTTCACATTAGAAGAAATTATTCATTCTTAATTATTCACTATTCATTATTTATGCGTATTGAGCTGACATTTCTGCAGCTAATTTTTCTACAGCACTTGTTGCTTCGTCTGTTAATTTTCCTGATTTGAATGTGCTTAATACTTCAGGGAATTTTTGTTCCAGAGTAGTTAAGAAGCTTTCTTCAAATTCTTTTACTTTATTAACAGGTACTTTTTGAAGCAAACCTTTTGATCCTAAGTAGATGATTGCAACTTGCTTCTCTACAGATAATGGAGAGTATTGCGCTTGTTTCAAAATTTCCACATTTCGCTCTCCTTTTGCTAAAATTGCAGTTGTTGCAGCATCCAAGTCAGAACCGAATTTAGAGAAAGCCTCTAACTCTCGGTAAGATGCTTGATCTAGTTTCAATGTACCAGATACTTTTTTCATCGACTTAATCTGAGCAGAACCTCCTACCCGTGATACAGATACCCCTACGTTAATCGCAGGACGCACACCAGCATTAAATAAATTCGACTCCAAGAAAATCTGACCATCTGTAATCGAAATTACGTTGGTTGGAATATATGCAGAAACGTCACCCGCTTGAGTTTCGATAATCGGCAATGCAGTTAATGAACCTCCACCTTTTACGATTCCAGCTTTTTTCAAAGAATCAGGTAAATCATTCATGTCTTGAGCAATCGCATCATTATCAATGATCTTTGCAGCACGCTCCAATAAACGAGAGTGTAAGTAGAATACATCTCCTGGATATGCTTCCCGACCTGGAGGACGACGTAACAATAATGATACCTCACGGTATGCTACTGCCTGCTTTGATAAATCATCATAGATGATCAAAGCTGGACGTCCTGTATCTCTAAAGAATTCTCCAATCGCAGCTCCAGCAAATGGTGCATAGAACTGAAGTGGAGCAGGATCCGCAGAGGAAGAAGATACAATTACAGTATAAGCCATTGCGCCATTCTCTTCAAGAGTCTGAGCAACGTTTGCTACTGTAGATGCTTTTTGACCTGAAGCTACATAGATGCAGAATACAGGTTCTCCTCTGTCGTAAAATTCTTTTTGATTGATGATG
Source organism: uncultured Saprospiraceae bacterium (assembly GCA_937918905.1). GTDB lineage: Bacteria > Bacteroidota > Bacteroidia > Chitinophagales > Saprospiraceae > CAJQQY01. The sequence continues at coordinate 9,431 of CAKZSH010000259.1, read as the reverse complement.
GTATCTACTGCGATTGCAGTTTTACCAGTTTGACGGTCACCAATGATTAACTCCCGTTGTCCTCTTCCAATTGGAATCATAGCATCGATTGCTTTGATACCAGTTTGAAGTGGTTCAGTTACAGGTTGTCTGTAAATTACACCAGGTGCTTTTCTTTCAAGAGGCATTTGGTACTTAACACCTTCGACAGCTCCTTTACCATCAATAGGTTGACCAAGTGCATTAACTACACGTCCAACTAATCCTTCTCCTACATCAAGAGATGCAATACGACTAGTACGACGTACAGTAGAACCTTCACGAATTCCATCACTAGGTCCTAATAATACTACCCCTACGTTATCTTCCTCAAGGTTCAATACAATTGCTTGAACTCCAGTTTCGAATTCTACCAACTCACCCGCTTGCGCTTTAGTAAGTCCGTAAACACGAGCGATACCGTCACCTACTTCTAGTACAGTACCTACTTCTTCGAGTTCTGCCGCAGTTTGAAAACCAGATAATTGCTGTTTTAAGATTGCGGATATTTCATCAGGTTTAACACCTACCATAATCTTTAGATTTTATGATTAAAAAAATATTTATTGTTGGATTGTTTCGCTTCGCTGATTGTTCAAATTGTTTTTAGAAAAACAATAAAACCATTTAGCAATAAAACAATCTAGTTTACGCTTCCTGTAAATTCTTTTCGAAGTTTCTTTAAACGAGTCGCAACACTTGCGTCATAGAGTTTGTCTCCGATTTCGATAACGAATCCTCCTAATAAGGATGGGTCTACTTTTGTCTCAATCTCAACCTCTCCCCCATTTTGATTCATCTCAGAACGAATCTTATTTTTAATTTTATTCAATGTCTCATCATTCAAAGCGGCAGCAGATGTTACTGTTGCACTTGTGATGTTTTTGATTTTTCGATATTGAGAAATGAATTCTTCACAAATCTCTGGAAGTGCTTCTTCCCGTCCTTTGGTCAAAACAATATTGACAAAAGCCATTGTCATTTCATCAAAACTTTCACCAAAGATCGCCGTTAAAATATTACGTTTTTTAGTGGTATTGATGATTGGACTTTTAAGCATCATGTGCAAATCTTTGTTTCCTGTTGCTTCTTTAAAAGCATTCATATCTCCAATAACAGTTTCTAATTTTCCTTGTTCTTGAGCAAGGTCAATTAAAGATTTTGCATACCGTCCAGCTATTTTTGCTACTGACATTTTATTTAATTATGAATTTTGAATGATGAATTTTGAATGTGTCTTTCATTCGTAATTCATCATTCATAATTATTAAAATTTGATGTTATCAATTAACTCATTAGCCAATGTATTTTGGTCTTGAGTTTCGTTGAGTTGTTTTTTTATTACTCTTTCTGCGATAGCTAAAGCAATTAAACTTGATTCGTTTTTAACATCTGCAATGGCGTTCTTCTTTTGGTTTTCGATTTCCAATTTAGCATTTGCCATAATTCGTTCTGCTTCCTCTTTTGCTTTTACTTTTGCTTCTTCAACGATTTGTGCTTTAGTCGCTTTTGCATCTGCAATGATTTGAGCTTGCTCTGCTTTAGCTGAAGCAATCATTTTTTCATTTTCTGATTTCAAATTTGCCATTTCGATTCTTGCTTTTTCAGCTTCATCTAATGCACCTTGGATATCAGAATTTCTTTTTCCCAACATATCTTTCATTGGTCCTTTGGCTGCTCTGATAAATAAGAACCAAAAAAGTAAAAAGATACCAGTTGTCCAAAGGAACAATCCATAATCAGGATTCATTAAAGGATTACCGTCTAGTAAAAACATAATATTATGATTATGAAATTAATGATTATGAATTTAAGGTTAAAAAATCCAAAATCAATAATCTTGTTTTTAGTTTAATTTTATATCGTTAATCAACCCATTAGCAAAAGACTCATTATCATCTTTTCCCATCAATTGTTTTTGAATTACTTTCTCTGCGATTTGTAAAGCAAATACACCTGAATCTTTTTTCATTTCTGCCAAAGCCGAAGTTTTTTCAGCATTAATTTCAGTTCGTGCACTTCCTATAATTTTATTCGCTTCTGCTCTTGCCTCTTCTTTTGCATCATTAATAATTTGATCTTTAGCAGCTCTCGCTTCTTTCATTATTGCAGATTGTTCACCTCGAGCTTCTCCTAAAAACTGTGCACTTTCTTCCTTAAATTTTTCCATCTCGGCTCTTGCTGCTTTCGAATCTTCCAATGCCTTTTGGATACTTGTATCTCTTTTTTCCAAAGCCTCAATGATAGGTTTAAAAGCAAAGTTTCGCATGATGATCCAAAACAATCCAAAGATAATTAACGTCCAAAAAATCAATCCTGGATAAGGTAATATCGGTGTAAATTTAGCTAGTAAAAACATTTCTAAATTTTATTTTTATTTAAATAACTTTTTTTTGAGAACATGAATTTCGCCACCAACCGTGACGAAATTCAGTTCTTGCTTTTTGTTTTCTTAAAGGAAATTATCCTACTAAGAAAGCCATTACGATTGCAATCAAAGCAGCACCCTCTACCAAAGCGGCAGTCAAAATCATGTTTGCACGGATGTCACCTACAGCCTCTGGCTGACGAGCGATTGCTTCCATAGCTTTAGCACCAATGTTACCAATACCAATTCCTGCACCGATAACTGCTAAACCCATTCCAATTCCAGCTAATGAACCCATAATTAAATATATTTATATGGTTATAAAAAAAGTTAAAATTCTAATTAATGTGCAGCTGCATGTTCGTGAGAATCTCCATGATCGTGATCATGTGCTTCTTCCGTAGATGCGTTCAAATATGCTGCTGTCAATATTGTAAATACAAATGCTTGGATAAATGCAACTAACAACTCAATTGCCATCATAAACATTGTAAGTAAAACAGAACCTGCTGAAGTCAACCATGCAATTCCTTCTCCCGCTCCTTCTTTTGCGATAAAAATCAAACTCACAAAAATCACCATTACCATGTGTCCTGCAGTAATATTTGCAAACAAACGTAACATCAGAGTTACAGGCTTAATAAATACTCCAAGGATCTCAACTGGTGTTAAGATTACAATTTTCAACCATGCTGGTACTCCTGGCATCCACACAACGTGTTCCCAGTAATGAGCATTTCCACTAAGGTTTACAACCAAGAAAGAAGCTATCGCCAATACTAATGTTACTGAAAGACTTCCAGATACATTTGATCCGCCCAAAAATGGAACTTGACCAAATAAATTTAATCCTAAAATGAAAAAGAAAATTGTTAATAAAAATGGTAAGAATTGTTTCCACTTATTTCCTAAGAAAGGTTTAGCCACTTCATCCTGAATGAAAACAACCATTGGTTCAAAAAATCCTTGAATACCAGTTGGTGCTTTTCCATCATTTGTTTTATAAAGTTTTGCAACTCTAAAAAATGTAAACATCATAAACAAACAAACTAAGATCATACTCACTACATTTTTTGTAATTGAGAAATCATAGAATGATGTAAAGTCTCCTCCAAATACTCCAAAGTCCCAAGCTGTTTTATCTTCTAAGTAAAATTTCTTTCCTCCTTTTGTAAAATAAGAAACCTCTTTTTCTTTTCCATCGACCATTTTAGTTTCATGTCCAAAAAGGTGATGATCGTGATTATGATCTTTTGCATCATGACTATGATCTGAGATATGCATATGACCTTCCAACATTTCAGGTGTTGGGTTTGTGATTCTATTTACTGTTCCTCCATTCAATACATATCCATCTACAATATCAGCTCCATCTCCATGATGTCCAACAAGGTTAAATTTACCAGAAGAGAATACAGACCATTTGCCAGTATCTTTATTATATAAAATACAAGGCAATGGAAAACTCCATGGTCCGATGCTGTAAACATTTGCATCCGCAATGTGATGGAATGCAGTTGCTTTAGCATCAAACTTCCCTCCTCCGCCGCCAGCTTGTGCAGCATTTGAAAAAGAAAGGATAAGTCCAAAAATTAGCGCAAAAAGTATCTTAGAAAATTTCATATTTATTAGTCAAAATGTGATTCTGAAAATATGTTTTTTATCTTTTTTTAAAAGAGTTGTTTTTAATAGCCAAATTTTATTTTGTTCAGTCATTAAAAATCGGTGCAAAGGTAGCTATAACTTATAGTTTAAAAAAGCATAAAAACTCTTTTTTTAAATAATTTGAAAGGTTTTTTTTGATTTTCGTTAGATAAGTTTAAGCACAAGAGAAAAGGCTAATGCAAATTATTTCGCATTAGCCTTTTTTAATATTTAAAAATTTTACAAATTATTTATCTTGCAAAATTTATTGCACGTTTTTCTCGGATTACCGTTACTTTTACTTGCCCAGGATATTGCATTTCGTCTTGAATTTTTTGAGAAATCATAAAAGACAAATCTTCTGCATATTGATCGGTTACTTTATCACTTTCTACAATTACTCGAAGTTCTCGACCTGCTTGCATTGCATAGGCTTTTTGAACATTATCATGCGACATTGCTAAGTCCTCTAATTCTCCAATTCGTTTTAAGTAACTTTCTAAGATTTCTCGACGTGCACCTGGTCTTGCTCCTGAGATCGCATCACAAGCTTGAACGATAGGAGAAATAATATTATTCATTTCTACTTCATCGTGGTGTGCTCCTACTGCATTGCAAATGATTGCATTCTCTCCATGCTTTTCACAAATCTTCATTCCAAGTGGTGCGTGTGGCAATTCAGAATCTTCCTCTGATACTTTTCCAATATCATGTAGCAATCCTGCTCGCTTTGCCATTTTTACTTGTTTAGGATTTAATCCTAACTCCGCTGCCATACTTGAACATAGATAAGCAGTTTCGATAGAGTGCTTCAATAAGTTCTGACCATATGATGATCGGAAACGCATCCGTCCTACCATTTTTACTAAGTATGCATTCAATCCATGAATGTCTAATTCCATCACCGTTCTTTGACCGATTTCGACAATTTGCTCATCTAACTCTTTTCGAGTTTTAGCAACTACCTCTTCGATTCTAGCTGGGTGGATTCTTCCATCAGCAACTAATCGTTTTAATGATAATCGGCAAACCTCTCTTCGAATGGCATCAAAACCAGAAATAATAATTGCCTCTGGTGTATCATCAACTACGATCTCTGCTCCAGTTGCAGCTTCTAACGCTCGAATGTTTCGACCTTCTCGTCCAATAATTTGTCCTTTTAAATCGTCTGATTCTAAGTTAAAAACTGAAACGGTATTTTCAATCGTGTACTCTGCGCACATTCTTTGAATACTTTGAATTACAATTTTCTTCGCTTCTTTATTCGCATCAATTTTTGCTTGAGAAATCGTATCTTTTACGATAGTCATTGCATCCATTTCCGCTTTTGATTTTACAGCTTGAAGCAACTCTTCTTTTGCATCAGCTTCACTTAGGTTAGAAACTTTTTCAAGTGCTTCGATATGCTTTTGGTTGGCATTTTCTAAGTCCTCTTTTTTCTTTGCAACAATTTTTAATTGCTTATCTAAGTTCTGACGAATCGTTTTAATCTCTGCTTCTTTGGCTTCTAAATCACTCTTTTTATCATCCAATGATTGTAGCTTAGACTTTAATGTGTCTTGCTTTTGTTTGATGGCATTTTCTAAAGTCTTCACTTCCATCTCCCGTTCCTTCATTGACACTTTTTGCTTTGCCTTGTGCGATTCAAAGTCAGATTTTAATTGAGAGAATTTATTTTTAGCCTCTCCAATCTTCTTTTGTTTGATGCTTTCATTTTTTCGTTCAGCATCTTTTACAATGTCTTTTGCTTTTAATCGTGCAGTTGTGATTGCTTCATCTGCTTGTTTGCTAGCTGCTTCTATTTTAGATTGACTGGTTTTTTGGATTCCAAAATAACCAGCAACTGCTCCAATAATAGCTGCCACTACCAACGCTCCAATTGCTTCTATTCCCATGGTGTTTAATTTTTTTATTAAAAAATATATTTATGTGTCGTGTATAGAGTTGTATATGTTTTCTCAAACATATAAATTAATGTACGTGCGATTTTCGAAAACCTATACACACATACACATTAACACATATACACAGAAGAAGAGGAGTTAGCGTTAGCCTAAAAGCGAATCGAGCAAATCATCTAGTTGATGAATTTTATCAGAAAGGTCGGCACCGGGAGTCATTTCTTTATCCGTTTGTGCTTTGTGAAGGTCTACGGCGTAGGTAAGGATGGTCATAGCTAGACAATCTTGTTTGTCTTTTTTGATATAATTCAACTGAAATTTGTTGATTTTTTCATTGACATCCTTAACGATTTTTCGAATCGTATGCTCGTCACCCGTCTTTATTTTTAAAGGATATGGGCGTCCCGCAATCAATACCGTTATATTTAAGGTGTCTTTTCCTTCCATCACTTAGCTGTTTTTTAGCCGTTCAATACATTTATCTATTTCTTTGATGTATTGTTCAATTTCCTTCCGCAATTTCTTAGAGTGCTCGGGGTCATTCTCTTTTTTCTCCTCTAAAGCTAAAGACGTTCTCTCTAGCTTTTGCTCCAAATCAATAGTTTTATTACTATATTTTGATAACTCCGTTCGGAGTTTATTGTTCTCTTCTTCGAGTTTACTTTTTTCTTTATGGGCACGGTCGAGTCGCAAAGCCATCTGTCTGACTTTCATTTCTATAGTGTCCATTTTTTCTGATAACTCGTTCATTTTCAATCAAAATTAAAAAATGATTGGTATTTGAATTCTAAATAATTGGTTATTGGCTGAAGCCAATAAATTTTTCAACGCAGAGTTTTAAAATTTTTCGAAGAAAAATTCTCTGCGCCTCCGCGACTCTGCGTTGAAAAATAAACAACATTCAGCTTGCTGAATAATTATGATGATTACTTCCGAATAACCGCTCCTAATTGACTTTCATAAGTTTGAATCATTTGATTCATCACTTTTTCAATTTCCTTATCTTTCAACGTCTTGGTCAAATCTTCGAAAACAAAACTCACCGCATAGGATTTCTTGCCTTTTCCTAATTGCTCTTCGTTTTCGTAAACATCAAATAAATTAATGTCTTTCAAAATTTTCTTTCCTGCTTTTTGGGCAATACTTGAAATTTGGTCAAAATTAACAGATTTTTCTAAAACTAATGCTAAATCTCTACGAATAGATGGAAATTTTGTTATTTCCGTATAGCTAATTTTATGTTTACGTAAAGCTTTGAGAATTGATGCCCAATTAAAGTCCGCATAGAAAACTTCTTGTTTTATCCCCATTTTTTTAAGAATTTGGGTCTGAACTTTTCCAAAAGTAACCAAATCTTGGGCACCTCGGTGGTATTTTAAACCGAAAGAAAAAATATCATCTTTTACTGCAGTTTGTTGGAATTTTGCAATTCCTAACCTTGTCAACAAGTTATTAACAAATGTTTTTAGGGAAAAATAAGAAACTTTGGCTTTATCATTATTTAACCAACTTTCCTCAAATCGTTGTCCCGTCATAAACATACTTAGGTGTGCCACTTCTTTGTAAGGAAATTCTCCTTCCTCTAATTTTTTATACGTTTTACCAAATTCAAATAACTTGATATTTAAATTTTGACGATTTTGATTATGTGCAACAGATTCCAATCCTCCTGTTAACATCGTCGGACGCATCACATCCAAATGAATATTAGACGTATTATTAACAAATACCAACTCATTTTCGGGTACTGGCAAAATCTCCTGGAAGTATTTGGATTGTGTTAATGACAACGCCATCATTTCACTAAATCCATTTGAAGTCAAAAAACCACTTGCGATATTTTGAACTTTTCTTTTATCTACTGCATCACTTACTGTGATCGCACTTCGGATTTGATTTGAAATTGGTACTTTATTGAATCCGTAAATTCTAAGAATTTCCTCCATCACATCCACTTCTCGAAGAACGTCTGCTTTGTTCGTAGGAATTGCAACACGCATTCCTTCTTCCGTTTCATTGACGATATCGATTTCCATGGATTCTAAAATATTACGAACTTCCAATGGAGAAATATCAATTCCTATTAATCGTTTGACATTTCTAAAAGTGATGTCAATTTCTTTTTTGGCAATTTTATTTGGGTAAATGTCAACGATCTCAGATGCGATCTCTCCGCCTCCTAATTCTTGAATTAAAAGTGCTGCTCTTTTTAATGCATAAACCGTTACGTTTGGATCACTTCCTTTTTCAAAAACTTTTGCAGCATCTGTAAATAGAAGGTGTCGAGTACTTGTTCTTCGAGTCATCTTCGCATGGAAGTGTGCAGACTCTAGGAAGATATTTTTTGTAGCATCCGTTACTCCTGAAGTTAATCCACCGAAGACTCCTGCGATACACATTCCTTTTTCATTGCCATCACAAATCATTAAATCTTCTGCGTTCAATTTTCTTTCTACCTCATCCAAACAAAGGAATGGGGTTCCTTCTGGCAATTTTTTAACAATGACTTTCCCACCTTCGATTTTGTCTGCATCGAATGCGTGCAAGGGTTGCCCTAATTCATGTAAAACAAAATTTGTGATATCGACAATATTATTGATTGGACGAACTCCGATTGAATTCAATCGAGTCTTTAACCAATCTGGAGATTCTTTGATCGTTACATTTTTAATGGTTACTCCTGAGTATCGAGGGCAAGCTTCTGTGTCTTCTACTACCACTTCGATTGGAGAACTATTGTTATCCACTTTGAAATTATCAACGGAAGGCATATTGACTTTTCCGTCTCCTTCAAAATTTATTTTTAAAGCGGACGCTAAATCTTTTGCGACACCGGTGTGGCAAGTTGCATCAGAACGGTTTGGAGTCAAACCGATTTCGTAAACAATATCATTTTCGATTTCGTAGTAGTCTTTTGCAAAAGAACCTACTGCTGCATTTTCAGGCAGGACAATAATTCCATCATGATTATCCCCTAATCCTAATTCATCTTCTGCGCAAATCATTCCCATCGAAACTTCTCCTCTGATTTTTCCTTTTTTGATTTTCCAAGGCGCTCCTTCTTTGTCATATAAAGTAGTTCCTACTGTTGCTACCAAAACCTTTTGTCCTGCTGCTACATTTGGTGCTCCACATACGATTTGTAAATCTTCTTCACCTCCGACATTTACTTTGGTCAATGACAATTTATCTGCTCCTGGATGTTTTCCACATTCGGTGACGTGTCCAACTACAACTCCTTCTAATCCGCCTTTGATACTTTCTATTTCTTCCATTCCTTCTATTTCCAAACCGATGTCGGTTAAGATTTCAGAAATTTGTTCAGGTGGTAAGTTGACCGTCAAATATTCTTTAAGCCAATTAAGTGATGCTTTCATTATTAATTTTGAATGAGTAAATGTCTATTTTTCAAATAACGTTCACTCTTATTTTTTTTATTAATAAAAATCTTGATTTGAGGGCGCAAAGATAGGGATTTATTTTATTTGTGGGAAAGGGAT
>CAKZSH010000258.1 GCA_937918905.1 uncultured Saprospiraceae bacterium | reverse complement strand
ACCGAAAAAGAGCGACTCTTGGATTTACTAGAATTTGGTGGGATTGCCGAAAAAGCTGCATTCAAAACAATCGAAGAAAGGACGGGAAGAAAATTATATACTAGCCATGATGCTCAAGAATATATTCTTCAATTGAGTAAGGACTATTTGGAACATCTGTCTCATTATTCTTATGAGGTAGCAATTGTAAACCCTGATTTTGCGTCGGATACTTATTTGTTGGCCTTGGATTATTTTCAACAAGGAGACCCAGAAGAAACTGTTGCAACATTGCAAGAGGAGGACTTGGATGGAGCCTTCAAGGAAATAGTGGGAATGATAAAGGAAGTAAAAGATGATCCTAAAAAAGTAAGGGAGGTAATTGATGCTAGATTTCGACGTATCGACCAAATTAGAAATAATTACATTTTTCAAGTCATTGCTCTCCAACAGTTTTTTAGATTTAAGGAAGCTGAAAATATGATAGTGAAACTAGAACAACTCAATAATATTATTCCAACTCATAAGTGTAATAGATTGATAGAGGATATGCGTGCTTTCAATTATTTTGAAACAATTAAGCCAAATGAAAATATATTGTTAGAAAAAAAATTAGCAACTACTCCTGAAAAAAAGGAACTTAATGAAGAGGAAGAGATAGTTGAAAATATTGTTTTGGAAAGTTATTCCAAACCTATTGCAATAGAGCCTAATGTAGAGGAAAAGCCTCAAAAATCTAATTCCGTAGCAGAATTATGGAAATTAGAAAACAATCCTTCAGTTGCAAAAGTGGAAACCACGAAAAATGAAATAACTAATTCTCCAAATGTTTTTTCAGACAAAGGTAACCAACAAAACGCTGAAGAAATTTTGACTAGTGTAGCACAAATTGAAACTGTCGAAGAGAAAAAAGATTTAGTGAAAAAAGATTTATCCAGTCAGTCTTTAGCCAATGCATCTATTGATGATTTTGAAAATATTTTATTCTTTTCCAATATTTCTTCAGTTGAATTAATTTCAATTTTACAGGATGAAAAAAAGGAAATAGCGGCTGAAGAAAAAAAATCTACAGTTGTTCCAGAAGTTATTAAAAGGGATAAACTAGTAAAACGTCCTGCACCGCCTGCTGTCGTTTATGTAGAAACTACACCTCAATCTGTAGTAGTGGACAAATCGGACTGGTTAGTTTTTTCAGATATTCCTGAACCTCAATTTTATTCGATTACTAAAAAAACGAGTTTAAGAAAATCGGCAAATCCTAAGTCGAAAATTTTAAAAAGATTAGATGTAGGTACTGAAATGGAATTTATCGAAAAGATAGATAAATACTGGTACAAGATGAGATTGAATGGTAAAATAGGTTATGTCAAATCTTATAGATTGAAGAAGGTGAACTAATACCGAGTTTAATAAGATATGTTGTACATATTGAATTATCTTTCTCCGCTACTCTTTGTTAAAAAGCCTTATTAAATTCGGTATAAAAAATCAAAATCAAAATGTCAATCAAAATCAAAACCGATAAATGAAGAAGGTTTGTTTTTAATTTTGATTGATATTTTGATTTTTTAATTAATTGTAGAAAGATAACCTTGCTGTGCAATACAAAGCACTCTGCTCGGTAGCAGCTTCGCTGCTACCGAGCAGAGTGTTGATTTTGAAAGATTGTGGAGAATAACGAAGAGGTTTCATTTTTATAATGGTAATTAGTAGTGAGATTACAACAATACTTTTACAGAATTTTATAGAAAAATAATTTTAGACATTAAGGGAGTAGGAAATAAATAACCTAATCTTACCTAATTCGCAACCGCTGTCCAATTCTAAGCGTAGATTTTCTAGAAATTCTATTCAACCGACAAAGTTCACTAACCCCCATGCCATATCTAATTGCGACATGCCCAAGCGTTTCCCCCTTACGGATTCGATGAAAGCGAGGTTCTGCTTTTTGAGCAGCAATAGCTTCCTCTTCGGTTAAAAGTGGAGTCAATTTACTTTTTCGATAAGCATTGTGGAATCTTGGAGATTGCCAAGCATTGGAGACCCAGAGCGTTGTCCCTCTTATGGTTTGACTACCATCAAAATTAAAGACATATTCAGGGTGGATGCAAACACCTTTATAACGAACTTCCAAATGAAGATGACTACCTGTACTTCTTCCTGTATTGCCTCCCAATCCGATGACTTGCCCTTCGGCAACAATATCATTTTCTTTGACCCCATAGGAAGATAAATGTGCGTAGACCGTTTCTATTTCATTGGCATGTCGAACGACCACCGTTTTTCCATGACCACTACTATATCCTACAAAACGAACCTTTCCTGGCAAAACCGAACGCACCTTATCACCAGTCTCCAAGTTGAGATCCAAACCTCTATGAGGTCTTCTTTTGCGTCTACCATATCTTGAAGTGACATCTATATAACCATCAATAGGATGTGTGAAGGTTGCTTGGTCAAATTGGATTTTAAAAGGAGTAGATAACTTTAGACCTTTATATGGATTAACCTTTTCGCTATTCCAATAATCATGAAAATGATTATGTGGATCACCTCCTTTTTCTTGAAGGAAACTTTTATTACCTCTTGATTCAAACAGGGCGATATACTCTAACTGACTGATAATTTGATTATTTGTTTTGTTTCGGTAAGATGCCTTTCCATCGAGCAAGACCTTTTCATATTGGAGTTCCAATGTGTCTGTATTGGCCTGATTAGATACTATGGTTTGACAATAAGAACAGGTATAAATGGATAAAGTCAAAAGAATAGTGAAGAAATTTTTTAAATGTTTATGTGCAAACATAGTCACGTGAAATTCGTTTGTTGGTGAGTAGATATAGGTTTTGTAATTTTTAGGCAAACATACATAAGACTTTTAGGTGTTAAGCGTTGATGTATCTCTTTAACGAAATCTTAACAATCAAATAGTTCTTATCTTTTTATTTGCCGATCTTTAAAAGTGAAAACGGGGTGAGTTTTTTAATTTGGAATAAAGATAGCTAATCCTAGAGGTTAATTTAGCATTTTATAAATATTCTATTGTGCCGATTATAGATGAGTCAGTTTTAAAAATAATAATATTTTTTATAAAACAAATTCCAAGTAATGTTTCAAAACCAAACCAGGTGATTCGATTAGCGGAAAGTGACCAATATTTTTTAACTCAATCACATCGGGATTAGGAATGATTGCTCGATAACGATCCGCCATATGTTGACCTGAGATAGGATCAAAAACACCATTAATTAATCGAATAGGAATTGTAGCTTTTTGGACTGCACTTACCCACCGTTCTCGATTATCCTTTCGTTCTTGCATGTATCGAATCAATAGATGAAAAATCTTCTTTCCACCATTATTGGAAATTAACTCCCAAAAATCATCTAATTCCTTTTCCGTAGGTTGAGTGTTAGGCCCAAATATTTTCCTGAAATTTTTCTCTAATTTTTTACGATTAAAAAGCTGTCCCACGATACTACCGATGGGACTCATTAGTATTTTTTGAATCAACAAAGGGTGATGTGTTTCAGGAAAAAGCCCACCATTCAAAAGACAAAGTGATGTTATTTCTAATCCTTTTTGTTGATTGGAAATGCGATCATGATATCGAGCTAATAATTCTTGAGCAACAGTATCGCCATAATCATGACTTAACATTTTGACACGATTAATTTTTTTTGAATGGAGCAACTGCTCAATCAAATCCGCTTGATCAAAAATGCTATACGGATATTTTCGAGGTTTGGCAGAAAATCCAAATCCTATCATATCAAGTGTCAACACTCGAAAACGAGTAGTCAAGTGATCCCACATTTGCCACCAGTCCCATGAGGCAGTTGGAAAGCCATGAATGAGTAGGAGAACCTCTCCTTTACCTTCATCAATATTAAATATCTGATGTGATTTATAATCGAAATATTGTCCTTTATTTTTCCACTCAGCTAAAGTCATAATTCTTTGATGTCAGAACAAGGTTTAAAAACTCATACTATTTAGCATGATAAATAAATTTGAAAAGGGGAAGACGGATTTACGATTTGAGAAGTATGTCGAATACTTATGGTAAAGTCGAATCACCGATTGTCAAAACTTCTCAAATCATAAATCCGTCTTCCCTTTTTCCCTTCCCTTTCATTTTTAGTTTAAAGAACCAATGGAGGTTCAGGAGCAGCAATATCCATAAAGTCAGGTTGCTCATGAACAATATCTTGCCACATCGGTTGGAAACTAAAATAGCCTGCAAGTGGAAAACCTACTTCGTAATTTCTAGTATTCAATGCTACCTCATGACCAATTTTGATTGGCTCATTTCCAGTTGCTTCAGCCAGCAATTGTGATTGGCAAGTACGCTCCATTGTTACAAACCAAAAGATACATTCCTCAATACTATGACCTACCGTCAACAAACCATGGTTTTGAAGAATGACCGCTTTCTTATCACTTAATGCAATACCAATTTGTTCGCCTTCACTCAAGTCATCCACTACTCCCATATAACTATCATACAAACCATGGTCTTGATAAAAAATACAAGAATCTTGAGTCAAGGGATCTAATAATTTTCCAAATGCCGACCAAGTTTTTCCATATACAGAATGAGTATGACAAGCTGCAAGAACATCGGGTCTTGCTTTATGAATAGCTGCATGAATGGCGAAGGCAGCTTTGTTTAGGTTTTGATGTTTACCAGCGACTATTTTTCCTTCTTCATTAACCAAAATAAGATCAGACATCTTCATTCGTTTGAAAGAAACGCCAAAAGGATTTACCCAAAAACAATCGGTATGTTCAGGATCTCTACAAGTGATATGTCCAGCCACACCTTCCGAAAAACCAAATTTACCACAGATACGATAAGCTCCTGCTAAGATGGTTTTTAAATAATGTCTTTGCTGTTCTACGCTATCAAATTTAGGATAAGAAATCAACTTCTCAATGCCGGGAGGGTTTGCTACTGCCATTTTTATTTATTTTTATATTGATTAAATTACTTAAGTAAAAAAACAAAACACTTATATGATCTTTTGTTTAAGATGATTAATATAATTAAGTTCTTTTACTAAATTCCTAGTTAATGTTTTCTAACTTTGGAAAGAAATAAAACTATTATTTTCCTCACAAAATATGAATTATGAAATATCTTTTTACTATTACTATTTGTCTTTTTACTTTTAATTTTTATGCTCAAAGATGCCAAGTCCAACCAGAGACCCTTCAATCTAATCAAACCGTTACGATTCAATATGATCCTACGGGAACAGATTTGGAAAGTGCAAAAATTTTTGCGGTTGCAAAAGTCTTTGATAAAAACCTTGACGTTCTCGCTTTTGATGTAGTACTCAAAGCAAGCGGGAATCAATTCACGGGTTCTTTTAAAGTTCCCCAAGGTGCTCATGTTGTTGCATTTCAGTTTGAGAATGAATTGCAAACTGCAGTTGACAATAATGAAAAACAAGGATATGTACACCTTATCCATACAGGAAAATCTGTTTCCAATGATATTTATTTAACTGCTGCTTATGCAGTAGGTGCATATGCTAGAGCATTAGATATTAACCCTAATCCAGAAAAAGCAACCATATATTTGGAAAAAGCAATGGGAGGGGATGTTTCCAAAAAAATGGATTTCAAATATATCAATGCTTATGCTAATTTGCTTAGACTAAAAAAAGATAAAGAAGCATTGGCAAAAATTCAACCTCATATTGAAACTACAATTCTTGATACTAAAAATGTTTCTGAAAAAGATTTGACTAGTTTACAAAGAACAGCAAGACTTGTTGAGGCAGACGAACTTAGTAAAAAAATAACAGACCAAATCATTGCTCAATATCCTAAAGGGAAGATGGCGATGGGGCAGAAATTTACCAACTTTCGAAAAATCAAAGAAGCTGACGAAGCTGTTAAAGTATATTCAGAATTACAAAAAATAGCAAAAGGAAACAAAGATTTTGCTTCCCAAATGGAATATGCTACGGAGGTATTAATTTCTCGTTTTGTAAAAGAAAAAGATTTTGACAATGTTGAAAAATATATATCTAAAATAAAAAGTCCTTCTAGCAAAGCTAGTATTTACAATAATTTGGCTTGGGACTTAGCTGGAGGAGGAATGGAAGGAGAGGCCGTTGATGCAAAGAATGCTGAAAAACTCTCGAAGCAAAGTCTCGAATGGCTAAAAGAAGAAATGGAAACATACTCAGGAAAACCCAATTATCGTACTGCTCGACAATGGAAAATGGGAACAGAATACTCCTACGGAATGTATTCCGATACTTATGCTTTAACCGCTTACAAAACTGGAAATATTAAGGATGCAATTAAATATCAAAAAATTGCAATTGAAACCTACAAATATAATGACGTTGCAATGAACCATCGGTATGCTGTTTATTTAGAAAAAGACCAACAGCCAAAAAAGGTGTTATCTTTTTTAGAAAAAATGATAAGCCAAGGTCATGCTAATTCTGCAATGAAAAAACAATTCGAGAAAACTTATAAAGAAAATGTGTCAATAGATGAAGCCTACGATCTTTATTTTGCCCAATTAGAAAAGGAAGCAAAGGCTAAGCACTTTAAAGAAATCAAAGAATCGATGATTGAAAAAAATGCTCCTAGTTTTACACTTACTAATTTAGAAGGAGAAACCGTTTCTCTTGAAAGTTTGAAAGGCAAGGTAGTGGTTATGGATTTTTGGGCAACTTGGTGTGGGCCATGCGTAGCTTCATTTCCAGGTATGCAAAAAGCAGTTGATAAATTTGCGGATGACAACGAAGTTGCTTTTGTTTTTATTGATACTTGGGAAAGTGGAAAGAACAAAGAAAAAAATGCTAAAGATTTTTTGGATGGAAAAGGATACAAATTTAATGTATTAATGGATAATGAAAATACGATGGTTGCTGACTATGAGGTGGATGGTATTCCAGCAAAATTTGTGCTCGACCAAAATGGTAAAATCAGATTTAGCAGTAAAGGATTTGGTGGAAATGATGATGCGCTGATTGATGAAATTTCAGCGATGATACAAATTTTGAAAAATGATAATGCGAATTCGAAAAATAGTATGGGGACGCAACCATAAGATTTTTTAATTTACTAAAAATAATTCTTCGATATTGGAAACACGAGTCAAGGCCCGACTTTGGAGTGTCTTGGGTCACAAAGTTATGACCGAAAAAGTAGTCGAAAAGTTGTAACCGATCATTTTAAAAATAAATATGAGTTATAAATTACTTTGCAGCGACATCGATGGAACCTTATTAAATAAGGACAGAGAACTCTCTAAGAGAACCATCAACATCATTCATAAAATTAAAAATACAAAACCAGTAGTTTTAATATCTTCTCGAATGCCGAAGGCTATGCGCCACTTGCAATACGAGTTAGAAATTCCCAAACACCCTTTGATAGCATATAATGGTGGATTGATTTTGACTTACGATGAGGGAACTCCGAATGCACTTTTGTCTATCGAAATTTCAATGGAAATAACAGCAGCGATTTTAAAGTTTATTCAAAAATCAACTATCCATATGAGTCTTTATCATGGGGATGAATGGTTTGTTCCGCAAATGGATTATTGGGCAAATCGTGAAATGAATAATACAAAAGTAAAACCTGCTGTTGCAGAATTGGAGACGGTTTGCGAAAACTGGAACAGTAAAAATATTGGCCCACATAAAATTATGTGTATGGGAGAAAAAGGAGAAATTCAACTCCTTGAAAATTATTTAAATATTCATCATGCAACGGATTTGAATATTTATCGCTCAAAAGATACTTACCTTGAAATAGCAAGTAAGCAAATTTCAAAACTGTCTGCGTTATCAATTTTATTGGATAAAAAATTCAATATTAATTTGGAGGATGTAATTGCATTTGGTGATAATTATAATGACATCGAACTGCTAAAAGGGGTGGGACTTGGTGTCGCTGTTGGAAATGCTAGGGAAGAAGTCAAAGCCATTGCAGATAAAATTACGTTGGGGAATAAAGAAGATGGAGTGGCGATTACGTTAGAAGAAATTTGGCTCTAGAGGATTTTATGTGGTTCTATAAAATGTTCGTTTTAACACAGCATTATTTTAAATCATAAGAAGTTGAGTATTGAATTGGTAAAAAGGTTAATCAGGCTAACGTCAATATCAAAACTGATTTCTTATTTTCGATCACAATAAGACCTATTTAACTTTTTAACCAATTCACTAATCCACATAAAATCATTTAGAACCAGAAATTTATTAAAAAAAATATACATGGCAGCAGGAGGCAATTGGAAAGAAATGTTCCATGCATGTGAAAAAGGGGATTTGGAATTGGTAAGATACCATTTAAGAATGGGGGTTGATCCTAATTATCAGCATCCAGAATATATGACTGGTGCGCTTTTGGAAAGTATTCGAAAAGGGCATTTAGAAATTGCAGAACTATTGTTACAAAACGATGCAAATCCCAGTATTGTTAAAGATTATGGAACCGAAACCCCAATGTCCATTGCCATTGAGAAAGAAAATAAAGCTGCTATTTTTTTACTAAACTCTTACCTGCCTACAACACTTCGTCAACATCAATATGGATCTCAGAAAAAGATTTTGATCACAGGAGGAAATCGAGGAATTGGAAAAGCAACTGCTCAAAAATTATTATTGGAAGGACAAAAAGTGGTCATCACCGCACGAAATAAAATAGAAGGAAAGACTGTCATTCAAGAATTAAAAAATGAAACTGGTAATCCTAATATTTTTTTAGCTCAAGGAGATTTGTCAAATATTCGAAGTTGTCAAATATTAATTCAAAAAATAAAAGAAGCACATTCCGACATCAATGTTTTGATAAATAATGCAGGAATATGGATGACGGAGAGAGCGGTAAATGAAGATGATTTGGAAAAAAGTTTTATGGTGAATCATATGGCACCTTATCTTTTATGCAAGGGGTTGTTTCCCATTTTAAAACAAAATCAGCCTGCCCGAATTGTAAATATCAATGCAGGACTCTACGTCAAAGGAAAGTTGGATATTGAAAAAACACCTTACGGTTTAGATTTTAGTTCCATAAGAACTTATGCTAATTCTAAACTTTGTAACGTGATGTTTACGATTGATTTTGCAAAAGAAATAGAAGGAAGTGGCGTTACAATTAATGCAGTTCACCCAGGGATAATCAATACTGGTCTGGGAGATTCGCCAAATTTTTTAAGTAAAATTGTAAAATTTACAAAGCGATTTTGGAAGTCGCCAAAGTATGGTGCAGACGCTCCAAGTTGGTTGGCGATTAGCGAAGAATTAGATCACGTGAATGGAAAATTTTATTTTGAAAAATCTGTTATGGATTATATTGATGTCGTGAAGGATGAAAAATTGAGAGCAGCACTTCGAGTTAAAACGGAAACTATTTTAAAGAATATAACATGAAATTAATTCCAAAAAAATTACTTTAAATTTTTCAATCAATCATAAGGGAGTAGGTTATTTAATTCCTACTCCCTAATCGAAAACTTCTTCACCTTTCTATCAGTTTTATTTTGAAAAATTAAGAGGTAGGTATTATTAGGTAGATTAGAAAAACTAAACAGTTTTTTTTCTCTAGTTTCCAGCGATACATTATTCTCAAAATAAACTTGTTGCCCGATAATATCAGTTATTAGAATATCACCAGTTATTTTTTCTAATGAATTATTACAGATGAAAAAGTTTCCATCATTTGGATTTGGTGCTAGTAAAAAATCATCGGTTGATGCTTCAATTGTATGATTCAAGCAATTAAAATCAAATGCAGTTAAATTAAAAAAATCAAGTAAATTTTGGTTTACCACACATGGTCTATTTTCAATAAAAGCAATGATATTTTTATCTACTAAATTTTTCCATTCCGAAACACTTTCATGATAATTCCATCGGGAAATATGACGAGGCATTTCAGATTCGTATAATTTTATGATTTGGTTGGCTTTTCTAATTAGAGTATCTTTTTGAAAATTATTATTGAGCAGCTCTGCATAGCGATTAATAAATTGATTTTTAAAATCTTCGTTCTTCATTAAGTTTCTATACAAAAATGTAGAGGACGGAGAATTAGGCCAAGTGATATTGGTATCAACCTCCGCCATATGTTCAAACATATTGTAATTATAATCTCCAAAACCTGCATCAAGATCATAAAAAATAAACCGCCATTTTCCATCCTCATTTTTTTCTTTCCATAGTTCTAAATTATTAGCAGGCCAGTCAAAATTTTTGATAAACATTTCTGCGATATGGTAATCGATGACATTGTCAATATCGATTTTTGTTTTTACGGAATCATAAACCATATTATCTGCCATATCATTGGCTTCAATATATTGCATCAAGTACAAAAATGGAAAATTGTAAAACCCTCGGAACTCCACAGAGTCAGGATCAAGATCATTAGAGTAGGCAATATATCTTTCATCTATTCGATCTTGTATTGTTTGAATTCCCCAGTACTCACCATTTATAAAAACAATGACAGGGCTATAATCTTGGAAATTAAAATCTAAACCTTTGGTTATTTCATGTGCCAAAACATCATTAATTATGGCATCCTGCCAAGACCCCATTGTGGTTTTTAAAATAAACCGTTTGTACTTATCGTGTTGCCGATTAGGCATCAAAGGATAATTGAAATATTTTTTACCATAATCATTTCGAGCATAAAACTTAAAAGATTTTTGTGCTTCAAATCTTGTTTTTTTACCATGAATTTGAATTCCTGCATTTTGTGAAAATCCTAAATTTCCATCCTTTTCAAAGTATTCGATATGTACTGGTTTTTCCCATAAATCCCCTCGTTCAAAATAGTTTCCTGTCCAACCAGGATCACTTAAATCATGATTTACTCCAGGAACATAAATGCCGTTTTCTTCATCAAAAAGATGATCGGCATCCGTAATTAGAGAAATGATCGGCATATCATATTTTTCAAAAATCGTACTGTCCACGATGTAAGTATGGGTATAAATTTCGCTAGTTCGAATTCCATTTTTATAGGAAGCACACCGTAGAATATTTGCTTTGTCGATGATTTCATGAGGTGCTTCCCATTGACCTGTCGTAGTAGGGATGTTGGATAAAACATTGGGAGTAGAATATTTATAATCCATTATTAAAGAGTCAGGGAATATCTCAGAATCAGTAGTTGGAGGACTACCATCTAAAGAAAAATAAATAGTGTCGCCTGTCAAAGAACTAATTTTTTGATAAAAAGGATGTGTGTAAAATCCATTGTTAAATTCAAATGTAAGTTTATTGTTAAGGTTATTAGAACTATTGGGAGTTGAAAAAATAAATGGTAAAAAATTATCAGAACCATCAGGTGAACGTCCGTAGGATTTATCTTCAGATAAATTTATCGGTTCCATTTGATCAATTAATTGGGCAGCGTTATTGGATAAAAAAAGAGATTCTCCATCGGATGAAATTTTAAAATTGGTATGTAATTCATTAGGGTTTAAAATGTTTTTACCAGATGCAAATACTACAATAAAACTATGCGGAGCAATGGTGATTGAAGGAAATAACCATTTGTTGAGTTCGTCATTTTTATCGGATAAACTATAATTCAAAAGATTGATAGCAACATTACTATTATTGTATATTTCGATCCAATCATGATATTCACCATCTTGATCGGAAAGGGTAGTGGCATTGTCCGACATGAATTCGTTAATGACGATTTGCCCATTAGCGTGAATAGCGGTGAAAAAAAATAAAGCTATTATTTTAAGAAATGATTTTATCATAGTTTTTTTCGTAAAAATCGTGACCGCCAAATTCATTTGGCAGGTTGTGCAAATCATTCAGACAGATTAGGTAAACCATCAGCACAAACTAAAAAACTAAAATAGAAAGAAAAATGCGAATGGTAATTTTTTTAATTAGGTATGGAGTGCAACCGACTTTGTAACTAGTAGTCAGCTATTGACAAGATTACAAAAGCCACCATTTTTCAAATCCATTGCTAGTTCTATCAAATTGTTTTCCCAAAGGCGGAATAACAATTTCCATTTTTTTTGCTTCCGCAAATTTTATAAACTCATCCGCAGGTTCAAACCAAGAATGTTGATACGATAATGAAAATCCCGCCCAATGTACAGGCATTGCTTTTTTTACTCGAGCATCCAATGCCGCTTGAATCGCTTCATCAGGAAACAAATGAATTGGTCGCCAATCATCATTATATTGTCCACATTCCATAAATCCAAAATCAAATGGCCCCAATCGTTTTCCTATTTCTTTAAAGTGCGCACCATAGCCTCCGTCTCCACTAAACCAAATATTTTCATTTTCCGTTTTAAAAACCCAACCACCCCAAAATGATTTTGTTCTATCGGTTAATCCTCTTCCAGAGAAATGACGGGTTGGCGTAAATGTAATGTTAATGTCTTCCAGTTTTTTATCCTCCCACCAATCAAATTCAGTAATCAAATCAGGAGAAACGCCCCATCGAACCAAGTGCCGTTTGACACCTAAGGCAACAAAATACTTTTTGGTTTTATGTTTTAGTTTTTGAATGCTATCATAATCCAAATGATCGTAATGGTCATGCGTCAATAAGACTAAATCAATTTCTGGAAAATCATCGATTAACGATAAAGTGTTTTCTGAAAATCGTTTGTTAGCAATTGGAGCAATAGGAGTAGTGTCATTTCCAAGCATTGGATCAATCAAAAGTGTTTTTCCCTTCATTCGCATCAATACGACAGAGTGACCATACCAGATAAATTTAGTTTTTTCCGAAGGAGCTAAAAAAGAGGATTGATCAAAAGGTGAAATTGGTAAAGGTTGAGCAGGTTCTTTTTCTACATTTTGAGTCAATTGTCGATAAATGATTCTTGCAATCTTGATGGGACTTCCTACGATTTCAGTTTGCTCTAAATTTTGGAATTTCCCATTTTTCCAGTTTTTGGATTGCTTGTATTGAGCTTTTAGTTCACTTGTTATTTTTCCTCCAAATTGAATACGGAAATTTTTCATAAAATTTATTTTTCAATTTTTTTAATTAAGCGAAATAACAAATCAATTTTTGATTGGTTCATGGCTTCACCGTTTCTGAGTAAGTTATACAATTCAGTAAAAAAAAACGCTTTAATTCTTTATAAAATATTGATTTAGACAAATTAAATAAGTGAAACCATATAGGAAATGATTCGTAAACTATGATTAAAGAATATTAAAAATATATTTTATTTCTAATAATCTTTTAGCACTAAAGCCTTAATTATATGCATCAAGAACTCCAAAAATATAAATTCTATAGTCAAGCCCTTTTGATTTCTACAATAGTTACGATTGGGATTATTTTAATATTCTTTATGTCTTATTCGTATCGACAAAATTTAAAAAATGCGGAAAGAAAAGAATTAGATAAATTATTTACGCTTACCCGAACCCTTGCTTTAAATATTGATGGAGATGTACATAAAAGTCTGGTATGTAATCATTTATTAAAAGATGAAATCAAAACTAGTACTGAAAATAAAACCTACCAAAAAATTCATAAACTCTTAAAAGAAACACAAGAAGTTAATCAATTAGAAACGCCAATTTATACTTTATTTAAAAGTACATTGTGCAACAATAATGATTCATTTAAGACTTCTATTTTTTTTGGAGTGTCTTCGGATGACCAACCGATTTTTCGACATGAATATAAAAAAACTCCAGATTGTCTGATTAATAAATATGAGGTTGGAACTGAAGTAAGAGAATATCAAACCGAGAATGGCCGTTGGCTTTCTGCCTTTTTTCCGATTAAAAATAGAAAAGGAGAGACCATAGCAGTAGTACAAGCTGATAGTCCTTTTGATCAATTTATATCAAAAGCACAAACAAAACTTTTTTATGAAAGTGTATATGCTTTTTTATTTATTTTCCTTTTGGCAGTAATATTTTTTATTGTGTATCGATGGATGTTAAAATCTATGTTTGATATAAATGTTAAATTGGAAAAGGCTGTGGTGGATCGTACTCAAAAATTAAATCAAAGTAATTTAGAACTTCAAAAGTTGACTGGAAAATTAGAAGTGGTAGTTGCTGAGCGCACCAAAGAATTAGAGTTATCCAATAGGAAATTAAAATCCTTTGCACATGTTGCTTCCCATGATTTACAATCGCCACTCCGAATGATTACTAGTTTTGCTCAATTATTTAAAAAGAAATATAAAGATACTGTGGATGAAGATGGTAAAGTATACTTAGATTATATTATTAAGAATACTAAAAATATGGCAGAACTGATAGGTGATATTTTGGCAACTTCATATCTATCTAATGAAAATACTAAAGGGGTTCAAAATATTAATTTAAATGAAATAGTGGCGAGAGTAACTTCTAATTTAGAAATGGATATTGAAAAATATAATGCCCAAATTAATTATAACAATCTACCTACAATTCGAGGTTTCTCTTCTGAATTTCTTCAACTGTTCCAAAATTTCATTTCCAATAGTATTAAATATAGTCGTCAAGGAGTTTTTCCCATTATTAATATTGAGTCTAAAAAAATAGAAAATGGGTTTGTGATAAAGATATTAGATAATGGGAAGGGAATTTCAGGAGAAGCCTTAAAAAACATTTTCGAAGAGTTTAACAGAGGGGATGCAAAAGATGACAAAGGTCATGGGATTGGTTTGGCGACCTGTAAAAGAATCATCAAGGAATATCATGGTGAACTTAATGTTTCCTCATTGGTGAATATAGGAACTACTTTCGAGCTTACTTTAAAGGATCGAGATTTTGCAAATACTAGTTATGAAGAAAGGGTAGATGCCTCTTTAGGTATGGCACTTAAAAACTAGTTAGATGAAATGAATTGCTTTTTCACTCTAGCCGAAGCTTTACGAATAATTTTATTGATGCATTAAAATAAACTTTGTAGTCTTCCTAAATTCCTCATTTTGTAAAGTCAACAAATAAATATTATTAGGTAAATGTGAAAAATCAAAATACATTTTTTCCTGTTCCATTAATGAAATATCGTTTTTCACGTAAACCGTTTTTCCAATAATATTTGTTACTACGACATCTACATTTAACTCCTCCTCAGCATTATTATAAATAAAGAAATTTCCATCATTCGGATTTGGAGCGAGTACAATTTCCTTATTGCTTATTTTGATTTCATCATCCACACAACAAAGGTCGGGTAGGGTAATGTCAAAAAACTCAGCCAAGTTTTTTTCTACAACACAAGTTCTATTTTCAATAAAATTGATGATGCTTTCGTCAATGGCTTTTTTCCATTCTGTAGTTCCTCCCCCAAAACTCCATCTAGCATAATGTCTAGGAATTTCAGGTTCAAATAGTGGAATCAGTTGATCTAATTTTTGCTTTAAAGTATCGACATGAAAATCATTACATAATAATTCTGCATACCTATTTATAAACTGTTCGGTAAACTCCTCATTTTTAATAAGGTTCCTAAACATAAATGTGGATGAAGGAGAATTGGGATGAACGATACTCGAATCATTGGTATTCATATGCTCAAACATATTGTATTCAAAATCCGAAAAACCTCCATCAAGATCATAAAGAATCCATCGCCATTTTCCATTTGGATTTTTTTCTTTCCATAGCTCCATGTTGTTGGCAGGCCAATCTGTATTTACAAGAAACATTTCAGTTATATGGTAATCAATGAAATTTTCAATATCTATTTTTGATTTAACGAAGTCATAATTTTCATTGTCCGATAAGTCATTGGATTCAATAAAATCTTCCAAATCAAAATAAGAAGTATTATAAAATCCTCTTATCTCCACAGAGTCCTCATCCAAACCATAACTGTATGCCAGATATCGCTCATCAATTCTGTCTCGAATGGTTTGAATTCCCCAATATTCTCCATTAATAAAAACAACGACTGGTCGATAATCCTGAAAATTTAAACCGATTCCTCTTGCGATTTCATGAGCAAAAATATCATGTAATAATGTAGGTGACCATGTTCCCATGGTTGTTCTTAATATAAATCTTTTGTATCGATCATGTTCTCGTTGTGGCATCAATGGGTAATCAAAATATTTTTTGCCGTAATTATTTCGAGCATAAAATTTAAAAGATTTTTGACCATGGTTTCTTGATTTGCCGCCATGAATTTGCATACCTGCATTTTGGGAAAATCCTAATTGACCATCTTTTTCAAAGTACTCCATATGAACAGGTTTTTCCCAATCGTCACCTCGTTGAAAATAATTTCCAGTCCATCTAGGATTTAGTGAATCATAATGTACTCCAGGAATATAAATCCCCGTATCATGATCGAAAAGATTTAAACTATCAGTCACTAGAGAAAGAATAGGCATATCATATTTTTCGAAAATAGTACTGTCTACAATATAAGTGTGGGTGTAGATTGGGCTAGTACGTAGCCCATTTTTGTATGTCGCATATCGAAGAATATTTGCCTTGTCAATGATATGGTCGGGCATTTCCCATGCCTTAAAACTAATTAAAGACTGATCGGGAGAGGTGGGAATATTGGAAGTGATATTGGGAGATGAATATTTATAATCCATCTTTAGAGAGTCAGAAAATATATTAGAATTAGACGTTGGGATGTTTCCATTTAGTGTGTAATAAATGGTGTCCGAAGTTATTGAATTTATTTTTTGGAAAAATGGTTGATCATAAAATCCACCATTGAATGTAAATGTAAGTTTATTGTTATCATCATTCGAACTACTTGGTGTAGGGAAAGTTAAGGAGAAAAAATTATCAGAACCATCGGGCGACCGCCCATAAGATTGATCTTCCGAAAGTTCAATTGGTTCTACTTGGTCAATAACTTGTCCAAAGTTATTGGAAAGGAAAAGAGACTCGCCACTAGAGGATATTTTAAAATTGGTATGTAATTCATTGGCATCTAAAATATTTTTACCAGATGCAAAAACGATAAGAAAACCATTTGCTTCAATTGTTATTTCAGGAAATTTCCATTTGTCCAGTTCATCATTTTTATCAGATAAGGAATAGTTGAAAAGGTCAATTGCAGTATCTCCATTATTATAAAGTTCAATCCAATCGCTAAATTCTCCTTCCTTGTCAGAAACGGTAATCGTATTATCTGACATAAATTCGTTAATGATTACTTGACTATTTGCATTAATCGAGCCTACAAAAAGAAGCAATACGGTAAGTGAAAATTTAAGGAAAGGCTCAATCATTAATTTGTTTTTGATGTTTGTTTTAGACTTTAAAGATAGAGAGAAAAAAAATTAGTGGTAAAGTTTTTTTGTCGTTATCATTCTAAAAGGTTCGACCATGTAACCGCCAACTTCAGTTGGCAGGTTGTCCCAAAGTAGTTGCCCGACTACTTAATACAATGAAAATCCTATATTTTAAAACAACCTACCAACCGAAGTTGGCGGTTACATGGTCGGGCGGAACAGGTACAAAAAATCTATAAAAGTTCAGAATCTAAAACTTGCACTTTACTCCAAAGCCCATTAAATTTTTCAACAAATACATCATGTACAGGATGTGTTTGATAAACGTTATGATCTTCTACATTTTCAAACCAAACAAAAATTGAATAGGCAAATGAATGATCAACAACATCTCGTTGAGGTGTACCTGCTGGAATTCCTATTTTGTATTTTTGGACTTGTTCAACATTGGAAAGAAATGTTACGATTCCTTCCTCAAAGTCTTTTTTTTCAGAGTCAGTCACCTCTTCTTTTAACCAAAAATATACATTGTGTAAAATCATAATTGAAGTTTTTTTAATAATATATTTGCTCTGGGTTTTTAAAATTTTTGAAAATAAATCTCCAATAGCTTTTGATCAATTGGAGAAAAGGTATACTGTATTGCGTTGTCTTTCGTTTTAAGAATTTGATCTAAGGAATCATCAAAAGCCATTTCGTCAAGTACTCTCAAATAATTACCGTTGGTATTTTGAGTTAAAGTTTTTAAAGTGCTTTCATCAATTTTACTTCCACCAGACAAGGCATAAACATATTCCCCATTCATTTTTTTGCTAACTGGAGTCATCGCATTTTTATCGGAACCTATCCCTAATGAAACAATACGAATTCCTTTTTGCGAGGCAATTCGAGAGGAAAAAAGAGGCAGGAATTTGCCCCAATTTTGAATGCCATCAGTAATTAAAACAATAGTTTTACGGGGTGCTTTTACTTGCGATAGTAATTTAATACTATGCATCAAACCATCTCCAATAGCGGTGCCATCCACATATTTTCCAATTTCAATGTCATCTATTGATTGAGTCATGGATTTAACATCAGCCGTAAGCGGACATAGTAATCTCGTTTCTCCAGCAAAACCTACTATGGCGTATTGTTGAAGTTTAGTTTTTTTCTCAAAAAAATGTTTTAATCTTTCTTTCACAAAAGCCATTCTTGATGGTTTGAAATCTTGAGTCAACATAGAAGAAGAAAGGTCTACGGCAAAGACGATTGCGTGAGGAATTGGTTCCTGTTTTTTAGTCGCAACCTCTTGTTTTTTTAGGGAAGAGATTGTTGCTTTAGATGCAACCGTGATGGTTCTTGAATCTGCCGAAATTGTATTCCATTTTTTCTTTTCGGTATTCCACGTTGTCCACTCAGGATGAATATCAAATGTACCTTTTTCTAAAAAAGAAATCTTGTATTGGAAAGTCTTTTCATTGTTGCCCCCTGCAGTTCTTGAAAATTTTTCATCAGTATTTTCTAATTCAATCTTAGCGACTTTTTCCAAACCAATGTAGGGTTTTGCAAAATACATAGGATCACTTTTTCCTTCAACCGAAATGTCTAAATAAAGTATTCCTGATTGAAGTGCAGTATCAATCATATTGAAATTAATGTTACTTCCATTGACGGAAGGATAAGGATTTTTTTTATCCTGTAGCGCATACACTTCTAACTCGACAGGAGCAGTTTCTAAAATTTCTTTTTTTGCATAAAAGAAATCTTCTTCAGGAGATTTCCTGGATGATATGGTTATTTTCTTTTGAGGGAATTTGAAATTGCCCTCATGGTAAGCATAGATATCTTTGCTAAATATGATACGAGAAGAATAAAGTATTCCATCTACCATGATGTTTTTTTTCTCGCTTGATGGTTTAAAATTATTGCTTCCATAATAAATTCCACCTACTTCCCAATCTTCTAATATGTCATTGCAAAAGATTTTGCTAGGGAGGTTTAGGCTATAAGCTCGAAGGTCTAATCTAACTTTTTCACCTACCATTGCTTTAGCAGGATGCAATTCCAATCTTATAAATATTTGTTCGGCCGCCAAGGAGTCGGTTAAAGGAATCTCAGGTAATACTTGTACCTCGACAGGATTGGTTTGAACCTTTTTATCTTTATAAAAAAAAGTAGCAGAGGGAAATACAAAGGTGCCAGTTTCAGATGTTTTAAAAGAATAAATATGTCTAATAGAATATTGTCTTTTACCTTCGACGATAGTTGATGTTGTACTTTTATTAGGTGATCCGATGACCTCGACACCCTTCCAATTTGGAAATTCCCATCTATAACCTTTTCCAAGACCGTAGGAAATACTATTGTCTTCTACTGTATAAATTAATTTGAAAACTTGGTTTTTATAGGTGATCACTTTTTCTTCATTTACGGAAAAAGTAACATCTGAATTTTGTGCAGACAAAAATGTTTGTGCAAAAAATATTAATCCAATGAATAAAAGAATTTTTTTCATAGACCAAAGCTAAAATAAAATTTGAAAACCAGATTCGTTTTTATCCCAAGCATTGGGATGACTCATTCGTTTTTTTTTACTTAAGGGAGTAGGAAATAAATAACCTACCCATCTGAAGGCTTCTTTTTCAATATGATTTCGCTTCGCTATGAAAAAATGAAGCCGTACCGAAGGGTATGCCTTAATTTTTTCATTTCCTCATATTAAAAAATAATCTCTTC
>CAKZSH010000257.1 GCA_937918905.1 uncultured Saprospiraceae bacterium | reverse complement strand
AATTCTTCTGGGTCAGTCATTTTTATTTTAATTAACCAGCCTTCGCCGTAAGGATCTTCATTAATCAAGCTAGGATTATCTCCATCAGATTCATCTAATTGAGAATTAAATTCCAAAACCTCTCCTCCTACTGGCATAAATAATTCAGAAGTAGTTTTTACCGCTTCGGCTGTTCCGAATACTCCATCCATATCAATTGTTTCTCCAACAGTTTCCACTTCGATATAAACTAATTCTCCTAACTCCCCTTGAGCGAAGTCAGTAATTCCGATATATGCAATGCCATCATCTTCTACTCTAATCCATTCATGCTCTTTACTGTATTTTAAATTATCTGGAATTTTACTCATGATTTTTTAATTATTGATTTTATTAAAATGTTAGTTCAAATGAATGCGCCAAAAATAGGGGATTTTTACCGCTAGGCAAAAAAAAACTACCTTGAA
Organism: uncultured Saprospiraceae bacterium; assembly: GCA_937918905.1. Lineage (GTDB taxonomy): Bacteria > Bacteroidota > Bacteroidia > Chitinophagales > Saprospiraceae > CAJQQY01. Next base: position 21,998 of record CAKZSH010000257.1, on the reverse strand, counting down.
AATTCAAGGTAGTTTTATATTTTATAAAACGAATCACTACGACTAACTCGTAGCCTCCGCTTTTTGTTTTTCTAAAAATTCATTAACCCATTTTGTCGTAACAGATTTAGGTCTTTCTAATGGGAAACCTAATGCTCTTGACCAACAAAGTGCTGCCAAAACTCCCATCGCTCTAGACACTCCAAACAATACAGTATAGAAACTATATTCTGTCATTCCATAATGTACCAAAATAGCACCTGAGTGTGCATCTACATTTGGCCATGGATTTTTCACTTTTCCTAAAGCAATCAATTCTTCTGGAACCACATCAAAACATTTCCAAACCACATCAATAACATCCGATCCAGAAATATTATCTTTTGCAAATCTCTTTTGTTCTACAAATCGTGGATCAGGCTCTCTTAAAACAGCATGACCATAACCTGGAATTACTTTACGAGCTGCCAAAGTATCCTTAACATATTGTCTGATTTGATCTTTGGAAGGTGTCTTAGTTCCTAATTTTTCAAGCATTTCAAAAATCCACTTAATCACTTCTTGATTAGCTAATCCATGCAATGGCCCAGCCAATGAATTCATTCCACCTGCCAATGACATATAGGAATCACTCAATGTTGAACCAACTAAGTGAGTCGTATGTGCCGAAGCATTTCCACCTTCATGATCGGAGTGAATCGTTAAATATAATCGCATAAAACTTGTAAAGTCAGCATCTTTAATACCTAACATATGTGCAAAATTTGCTCCCCAATCCAAAGTAGTATCAGGTGCAATATGATCTCCATTATGGTAAGATCGACGATAAATGTATGCTGCAACTCTTGGAAGTTTTGCAATCAAATTCATCGTGTCTTCATAGGTCGCATCCCAATGATCTAACTTACTCATGCCCTCAGAGTATCTTTTTGCAAAAACACTTTCCGTCTGCATTGACACAATTGCAATACTGAATTGAGACATAGGATGTGCATCAACTGGTAGCGAATCCAATACATCAAAAGTATGCTGAGGTACTGTAGCGCGAGCCATCCATTGACTGGACACCCATTTTACTTCCTCTTCAGTAGGAACATCTCCTGTCAACATTAACCAAAAAAGTCCTTCTGGTAAAGGTTCTTTTCCACCAGGCACTCTTGGTAATAATTCTCTTAACTCAGGAATTGATTTTCCTCTAAATCGAATACCATTAATAGGGTCTAATTGAGAAGTTTCCCAAATCATACTTTTTACTCCACGCATTCCTCCAAACACTTGCTTAAGAGTTACCTCGTCCACTTTAGTATTCCCTTTTTCTTTTAAAAGACTTTTTACTTCCGCTTTTAACTTCGAAGATTTTTCAAAAAATTTCTGCTTTAGTGGATCCATTTATTTTACTTAAAGTTTTTAATTGCTCGATGATTATCGGACAGATGTTAAATGATATTATGGTATAATTAAATTCTATTTTTTAATATAAAAAAAGTTAGTAACTACTTTTTCTACATACTTCAACGACTCTAGCGTAATAAAGTTGAATCGTAATGCGGACAAAAATATTAAATTTTCATCACTTGTTTGTTTTTTCTGGTGGTAATAATTTTGAGGAAAATTGGTAAGGTCAAAAATATAACGAATGTAGAAATATGATTATTCCAAAAAATACAGAAAGGAGTATTTTAAATCCCAAGGTGACATTAGTTAATAAATCACCTTGGGATTTATTTTTTAGTCAAAAAACTCAAACTATTCTAATTCAAGTAATGCTTTTTTTATTTCAATGGGAGTAGCTCCTTCTTTTAGCATTTTATGAGATAATGCTCCTCGTTTTGCTCGAAGATCTCGCTTATTTTGCTTGAACAAAATTCTTTGATCTTTATCCAATAACCTTACTATTGAGAAATTAGTTTGCTCTTCATTTGCACTCTTTTTTGCTAAAAACTGCTCTGTATTCGTATTTTCTAAGTCAGCAAACTGAGCTGCATGATTGTATTTGCGATTTTGTATTTTTAATACTTTTGCTTCCTGTGCATCTGTTAAATTATATTTTTCAACTAATGCCTGAGTATCAGATTCTGCTGATCGATCTGTGTTTTTTTGAGCAAATGTACTCATCACAAAAAGCATCATCAAACCACTCAAAATTAATTTTTTCATATGTATCCTTTTTAATAAAATTTTATATTCGCTAAATTAATAAATTTAAGGCATTGAATAGAGTAATTTTCTATTTTTGCTATTCTTCACTCAAATTTAACCAAAATCAATGCTTTGCCAATAGGCAGGTATCAATCAAAATATACTCATTGTGTTAATTATTCAAGAGAAACTTATTAGTGACGATGTTATTCAGGAGCAATTTATTTGTAACCTGAAGGCATGCAAAGGCGCCTGCTGTTGGGAGGGAGATTTTGGAGCCCCTTTGGAAAAGGAAGAATTGGATATTTTGGAAAAAATCTATCCGAAAGTAAAGCCCTATCTTACTGAGAGTGGAATAAAAGCTATTGAAGAGAAAGGAAAATCGGTATATTATAAAGAACCCAAGGAGCATGGCACTTCCCTTCAACCTGATGGCGCTTGCGCATTTATGACTAAAAATGAATTGGGTATGGCCAAATGTGGAATAGAACAAGCCTACCTTGCTGGTGATGTTGATTTTAAAAAACCTATATCTTGTCACCTCTACCCTATCCGAGTCAACAAAGATGAAAGGGTACTTTTTGAAGCATTAAATTATGATCGATGGGATATTTGTAGTGCAGCCTGCGATTTAGGTAAAAAAGAGGAAATGCCTGTTTATCAATTTTTAAAGGAACCATTGATTCGAAAATATGGAGAAGAATTTTATGAAGAGTTAGATGCCGCAGCAAAATATATGAAAAAGTAAGTTAATCCATGTGTTAAGGTGTATAAGTTTATACACCTTAACATAAGCCAACGAGAGGTTTTTTGCAATTGCCTAAAGCCAATAAACTTTTCTCCATTTTCCTCGTATAATATTTCTTTTTTACTTCGAAATTCAATTTGAGCAAAAAGCCATAAAAAACGGGCTTTTTTTGATTTTCAGAGGTAAAGATTATACCTTTGCAGAGATTTTTTCTGACCTGTTCATTTTGGCAGACCTTGCCAATTGCTTTTTAGAGCAAAATCTTGAATACTGAATTGTCTTTCAGTATTTTACACATGAAATAAAAACATATATAATTTAAAGTAAAAAAATCAAATTTTAATACGAAATGGCGATAATTGGAAAAATTAGAAGAAACAACTGGTTACTAATCGTTTTGATTGGACTAGGTCTATTAGCATTTATCTTAATGGATTCTATGTCAGGTGACCGAAGTATAGGTGCTACTAGCGGTTCTACAATAGGAAATATTGCTGGAACGAAAGTAAGTATCAATGAATTTAATAGACTTTATGATGTCAGAAGTAAGAACTTTGATAGTAATGATAGTTACGGTCAAAGAAATTATATCTGGGATTTTTTAGTCGAAGAATCTATTCTTAAAAACGAAGCTGCTGATATTGGATTAGGAGTAAGTAGCCAAGAATTAAGAGATCTTCAATTTGGAGCACCAAATCTATTAAGCCCATTGATGGCTCAAAGATTTCCTGCTGCGGGTAGTCAACCCTTTGCACCTCAAGCAGATATGCAAAAGATCCAACAGTTCAAAACAACTATTGATGGAGGAGAATATCCTCAAGATTTTGAGGATTTTTGGAGAATGCACGAGAGCGAAGTTAGAAATGATCGCATCAAAACTAAATTGAACACTTTGGTTAGCAAATCTCTTTACACTCCCAACTGGATGGTAGAAAAAGCATATACTGATCAAAACCAGAGAATTACTTTTGAATATGTAAAAATTCCATTTGATGAAGTAGGTGACGGTGAAGTGACTGTGGAAGATGCAGATATGAAAAGCTACTTAGCTACTAATGCTGCTAAATTTTCTCAAGATGAAGAAACTAGAAAAATTGGTTTTGTTGCTTTTGATGTCATTCCTTCTGCTAAAGATTCCATGGAAGTCAAAGAAAAAATTAATAGGTTAGGGCAAGAATTTGCTGAGAAATCAAGTGGTGAAGCTGATTCAAATTTTGTAGAAAGTAACTATGGTCAATTTGACCCTAGATGGTTGGATGCTGATTTAATAACGATTCCAGCTGTCAAAGAAAGTGTATTCAGTTTACCAATTGGGTCTGTGACTACTCCATTTCTAGAAGATAGATCATACAAAGTTGCTAAGGTTTTAGATCGTAGAGTTTTGCCTGACTCTGCAAGATGTAGACATATTTTGATTAGTGATCCAAATATGCAAAGAGGTCAACAACCTTTCGAACAACAATATCTTGCATGGGAAAAAACTGCTGATAGCCTTAAAACTTTATTAGAAACAGGTCAAGCTAATTTTGATAGTTTGGTTACCAAGTTTAGCACAGATCAAGCTAGTGTTCCTAATGGAGGAGTTTATGAGTGGGCACCAGTTAATCAATATGTTCCTGAATTTAATGATGTTATTTTCTTTAGAGGAGAAATTAATAAGTTGTACGCTGTAAGGACTCAATTTGGTGTTCACCTAATTGAACCTCTAGGTAGAAAAAGTATCAACAATGTTGAACGAGTACGATTAGCTTATCTTAGTGAAAATATTACACCTTCTAAAGAAACGAGACAAACAGTCAGAAATGAGGCCAATCAATTTATTAGAGATAATAAAACCATCGAGGCTTTAAAAACAGCAGCTGAAGCAAATCCAAAAATAACATATACCTCATCAAGTCCTTTAAAAGCTAATGATTACAATATCGTTGGTTTAGGAGGAACTGAAGATTCTAGAAAAATGGTAAAATTTGCTTTTGAAAATAATGTAGGCGATGTTTCTCCTGAATTATACACCTTCCAAGATCAAATTGATTTTTACGATAATAAATATGTTGTTGGTGGTATCGAAACTGTACAGGCTGCCGGAACACCTTCCCTTGAAAATGTAAGAGAAAGCATTGCTCCACTTGTAAGAAATATGAAAAAAGGAGAAGTGATTAAAGGAAAAATTAACACTCAAGACCTTTCTTCAATTGCTAGTATGTTTAGTTCGCAAGTAGATACAGCTTCTAATGTGAGTTTTACTGCACCAACGGTGGAAGGACTAGGACAAGAACCTAAAGTGGTAGCTGCGGCATTTGGATTAAGTCAAAATGGCGTTTCTCAACCAATCATTGGTGAAAACGGCGTTTATGTTGTAAAAACAACCTTCAAACCAGAAACAGGCGCACCATCTAATATTGCAGCTATTCGAAAAACAATTCGTCAAGCTTCACAAAATCAAGTACAGACAGCAGTCATTCAATCTTTAAAGAAGAATGCTAGTATTGACGATAAACGATCGAAATTCTTTTAATTTCGATTTTAAGAGTAAAAAATAATAGGGCGAATGTTCGCTCTATTATTTTTTATTTTACCTTTGCACTACAACTAAACCTCATCATAACAATCTACAAAAGTCTATCTCCTTTAGCCGTTTTTATTTATTTTCTTCTAAAAACACGATTCAAACACTATTCATATTATTTTTTTGCATAATTTTTGATTATGTGTTATATACTGAAATAATTGTATATAATATTTATCAATCTTTATAGTGAACTATCCGTTTTATTGAAAACTATAAATTATATTAAACAGATAACACTCCTGTAGCTCTTACGAGCACAATAATTTCAGTTTTCTCAATTATATTTTTTTATTGTTTAACTTAAAAAAACCCATTCCTATTATGAATATTGCAGTTGTTGGAACTGGTTATGTTGGTTTAGTATCAGGTACTTGTTTTGCCGAAACAGGCAATAATGTTATTTGCGTTGACATCGATGAAAATAAAGTCGAAAGAATGCGTAATGGTGAAGTTCCTATTTATGAACCAGGCCTAGAATTATTATTTGACAGAAACACAAAACAAGGTAGACTTAGATTTACCACTAATTTGGCAGAAGCTGTCAACCACGCCGAAATTATTTTCTTAGCATTACCTACTCCTCCAGGAGAAGATGGTTCTGCTGATTTATCTTATATCTTAGGTGTTGCTTCGCAATTATCTAATATGATTAAAGATTACAAAGTAATTGTTGATAAAAGTACAGTACCTGTAGGTACAGCTGAAAAAGTACATGCAGCTATCGCTCAAAATTGTGACGAATCTCTTTTCGATGTAGTTTCAAATCCCGAATTTTTAAGAGAAGGTGTTGCCGTTGATGATTTCTTAAAGCCTGACCGTGTAGTAATCGGAACGACTTCTGAAAAAGCACAAGCAGCTATGCGTCAGTTGTACGAACCATTTGTACGTCAAGGAAATCCTATTTACTTCATGGATGAGCGTTCTGCTGAAATGACTAAATATGCAGCGAACTCGTATTTAGCGACTCGTATTTCATTTATGAATGAGATCGCTAACCTTTGCGAAATGACTGGAGCAAATGTAGATAATGTAAGAAAAGGAATGGGTAGTGATAGCCGTATTGGAAAAAGATTTTTATTTCCAGGTGTAGGATATGGTGGAAGTTGTTTTCCAAAAGATGTTCAAGCATTAGCAAAAACTGCTGCACAAAATGATTATGATTTTAAAATTTTAAAATCAGTAATGAATGTTAATCGATTGCAAAAAGATATTTTGGGTAAAAAAATCATCGAACACTTTGGAGGTGATTTGACTGGAAAAACAATTGCAATTTGGGGATTAGCATTCAAACCAAATACTGATGATATTCGAGAAGCTCCAGCACTTTATATTATCAATGACTTATTGAAAGCAGGTGCCAAAGTAGTAGCTTATGATCCAGAAGCAATGGAGAATGTAAGCGCAATCTACAATGGTCAATTACACATGGCTGAAGATCAATATACTTGTCTCGAAGGAGCTGATGCCTTGGCTATTATCACGGAGTGGAGTGTATTCCGTACACCTAACTTTGATAGAGTAACTGAAGCTTTAAACAATAAATTAATCTTCGACGGAAGAAATTTATATGATTTAGAAACAATGAATAAATTAGGTTACCACTACGAAAGTATTGGTAGAAATATCGTTGGAAAAACGGTAACAGCAAGCTAATTTTTTCTCTAAATAAATTTTAAAAACCGCAATCCTGAAATCAAGATTGCGGTTTTTTATTTTCCTATCGCTCTCCTATTAGGAACATTAATAATGCTGATTCTTGGGTATCTTATTTTGTTCTTAGTTTTTGCTTTTGAAGCAAAATCTTAATCTAATAATAACTTCAATGAAATCCTTTCTAGTCTGCTAAATGTCATTTCCATAAATTAACTTTTTCCGTTTCTGTAATCTATTCCTTATTTTTCCGTTTTGATTAAAACATAACCGAAAAAAATGAGACAATTTATTTTCTTTTTTATTTTAATATCTACTTTTTGGAGTTGTAGTGACCTTGAAACGATTGAAGTTAAAGATGAAAATGATAAAGTAGTATTAGAATCCTACACTCGACGTAAATCTGATTTTGCAAAACATGGTACTTATCAACGATTCTCTGCTGATGGAAAATTAGAAGAAAGATCTGAATATGTAGAAAATGTTTTACATGGCAAACAGGAATTCTTTTACCCTAATGGTAAAGTTCTAGAAATGGTTCATTATAAAAATGGAAAGCATGACGGAGTTTATAAAGCCTTTTTTGAAAATGGAAAAGTGGACCAAGAAGCAACTTATGTTGATGGTGCGCTTAATGGAGAATTCAAAGCTTACTATCCATCTGGACAATTGAAAGAAGTTTTAATTTATAAAAACAATGAGGAGTTTGGCCCTTTTACTGAATATCATGAAAATGGAAAACTCAAAACAGAAGGAAGTTATAACGGCGCTGACCCCGATACCAATATTGGCTTGGAACATGGTGAACTTAAAAAGTACGATAAAAATGGGGAACATTATCAAACCATGAATTGCACCAATGGACTTTGCCTGACTACTTGGAAAAAAGAAGGCGTAGAAATAAATATTGAATAAATAGTTAGTTAATGGTTATTGGTTAAATAGTTGAGTGGTTCGAATAAACGTATCAAAAAATTTAATGTTTTTTGTAAAAACCATTTCCATTACATAAAATGAAAAACAACCCGACAACAGTATGAATAAAATATTACAAAGTCATTTCTTTATTTTCTTTTTTGCTTGTTCTCTTTTATTTTTCTCAAAAAAAATAGAAGCACAGGTTGGTGGAGATCATATTTATGAATTTCTCAACCTTCCTAATTCAGCAAGAGTAACTGGTCTCGGTGGAAATTTAATTACTGTAAAAGATGATGACCTTGCACTTGCTTATGGTAATCCTTCCGTCCTCAATAAAAAAATGCATCAAGCAATTTCCTTCAACTATAATTTTCATTTGGCAGATATCAGTAATGGATATTTTGCCTATGGACATTATGTGGATAAATGGAAAATGATGCTTCATGGAGGTATTCAATATATTACTTATGGGAAATTTGACTTGACTGATAATATTGGAAATGTCAATGGTACCTTCAAAGCATCGGAATACGGAATCACCTTTGGTGCAAGCAAACAACTTTATGAAAAACTTTCAGTAGGCACCAATTTAAAAATTATCACTTCTCAATTTGAATCCTATAATTCGTTTGGATTAGCTACTGATTTTGCAGCCTACTATTCTGATACTACAGGTCGATTTGGAGCTACTTTAGTTTTTAAAAATATCGGATTACAACTGACCACTTATGATGATGGTAATCGAGAAGCCTTACCTTTTGATATTCAATTTGGAATTTCTAGAAGGTTAGCGCATTTGCCATTTCGTTTCTCAATTATTGGACACAACTTACATCGATGGAATATCACTTACGACGATCCCAACACCGTTGAATCTGTTTTCTTAATTGGAGATGGCACTCAAAATAATGAGAACAAATTTAAAGATCGAGTAGATAATTTGTTCCGTCATATCATTTTTAATGGAGAATTTTTATTTGGGAAAGGTGAGATTATGAGGCTGCGATTAGGATATAATCATTTCATGCGAAGAGAACTTTCGGTTACTAATTTTAGGAGTCGATCAGGATTTACTTTTGGATTTGGAATAAAATTACGACGTTTTAGAATCGAATATGGAAGAGGATATTATCACTTTGCAGGTGGGTTAAATCACTTGAGTATTTCGACGAGTTTGAAGGAATTTAGAAGGTAAACCCCTGTCCCCTAAAGGGGGACGCCTGAATAAAGTTCATTTATAATAAAATAAATATTAATATCAACTGAAGTTAGATTTATCGTTCCCCTTTAGGGGACAGGGGCCAACCATATTTGACCCAATCCTCCTCATAATCAATATCAGAAAGTTTTGGCAATAAAAAACATTCTTCACCTAAATCTTTAATCCGTGAAAGCGTTGTTGGAAAAACAGATTCTGTACTCCATTCAATATTTTCAAAAACAGAAGGTTCAAAGCGATTCATCCCTAACAAATAATATCCCCCATCAAAAGTAGGCCCCACTACAAACGGAACTTCATCCAATTTATCCAAAGCCAACTTTAATATTTCAGGTGTCAAAGAAGCACAATCACTTCCAACGATAATTGCCTTTTCATTTTTTTCCAAAACCTCCTCAAAAGCTTTCGACATCCGAGTTCCTAGATCTCCTTTTGATTGTAATTTTTTATTAAAAAATTCGTCTGACCATTCGTCCTCTTTTTCAATAAAAGAACTATAAAATAAAAATCGCTCTGCATCAACAGCTGAAGCGACTTTTCGAGTATGTCCTAAAAGAGCTTGATAAATTTTCAACGCTTGCTCATCCCCTACCGTTGCTGCCAATCGCGTCTTTACCTTTCCCTTTTCAATATTTTTTATAAAAATAATTATTGCACTCATATTTATTGATGAGTGAATAGTGATTAGTGATTAGTATTTCGAACGGGTTACTAATCACTAATAACCAATCACTATTTCGAAGCTGTTTTTTTATTTTTTTTCTTTTTGTCTTTATCCTCTTTTCTAATTTCCGTACCTGCTTCCAATTTTCTTGAAATAGCAGAATATGGTCCAGAGATCACTTCATCTCCTTCATTTAATCCAGATAAAATTTGGATATATTCATCATCTTGGATTCCTGTTTTGACATCTATGATTTTAGCAGTATCCGCAGACATTACAAATACGACCTCCCGAAGTTCGTCATTTTTTTCTTCTTCCTCATCTTCGTCTTTTTCATCTTCACGAGTGGTAACAGATTGAATTGGAACAGTCAAAATATCTTTTTGAGTTTCTGTATTGATATCTACAGATGCCGACATTCCAGGACGGAAAGGATATGGTTTTCCTTTTTGAATTAAATCTTTATACGAGTCTGGGTCAATTCTGATTTTTACTACAAAGTTGGTAACTGCATCTGTATTTAAAGAAATAGAGGTTCCAGTATTATTTGCTGAGTTAGCTATCTCTGTAACTTTTCCAGAAAATTTTCTATCCAAATATGCATCCACTTCTATTTCAACTTCATCGCCAAGAGATACTCGAAGTACATCATTTTCACTTACATCTACTTGCACTTCCATCGAATTCAAATTAGCAATACGCATAATTTCTGTACCCGACATTTGAGCAGTTCCCACTACCCGTTCTCCTTTTTCGATATTTAGTTTTGAAATGATCCCACTTGTACGTGCTAGGATTGTAGTACGTCGAAGACTCGTTTTCATTTCTTTTAAACTTGCCTCAGAACTTTTTACAGAAAACTCGGAAGCCTTTACACTTTGTTGAGAAGATTCGAGGTTGGCTTCAGCCGTTTTTATATTGGCCTCCGTTGATCGAAGATTCGCTTGAAGCTGTGCCAATGATGCTTCTGAATTTTCGAAGTCCGCTTGAGAAATTACGCCTTCCTTAAATAAGGTGACATTTCTTTCATGAATGTTTTTTTGATTGGCAACTTGCGTTTGAATTTGCTCTAGTTGCGCTTGTGCTTGAATCAATTGAGCTTGACTCCTTGCCACTCCCGATTTAGAATTGGCGACTTGCGCTTTGCTACTATTGACCGTTGCTTCTCCTCTTTCCACCATAGACTTGTAAGTGTCAGGATCAACTTTACATAAAACCTGACCTGCAACTACAGAATCTCCTTCTTCCACAAATAATTCTACAATCTCTCCAGATACATCAGAACTAATTTTGATTTCTGTTTCTGGAAAAACTTTTCCGCTAGCTCCCACCATTTCTTTGATGGTTCGTTTTTCAACTTTTTCAGTTGTGACTTCTATGCCTTCAGGTTTATTTTGTCCTCTAAAATATATGGCTGCCATAATCACCGCAACGGCTACAAGTAAGAAGATTAGAAATTTTTTATTTCGCATGTTTTGATCCAGATTTATTTGTATTAAAAATCAAAATATGAAATCTAGTTTTCACCATTTCATATTTTGATTTTGATTGTCTTTTTAATTTTGATTGAAAAAGGTTTATTTCAATTCCAATTTTTTCCCTTGATAAAAGTCTAAGACTTTTAATTTGAAAATATAATCATATTTTGCAATAATCAAATCCACTTCTGCTTGATCCAAATTATTTTTTGCAGTAGCGTACTCAAAGGTATTAATTGTTCCTAAATTAAATTGCTTTTCTGAATTTTGAAATGCAGCTTGAGATGCTTCAACAGTAGTATTCGCAGCAGCCAAAGTACGTTTGGCAGCACGAGCGTTTGCAATTGCAGTTTGGATATTTGTTTTTAAATTTTGTTTATTGATTTCGCTAGTGTATTGTGCATTCAACATATTGAGGTCTGCACGATCCATTGCAATTCTTGACTGGTGATTATTATAAATTGGAACACTTAAACTCAACCCGATATTTTGACCAAAGTTTTCATTCAACTGATTAAAATATGGATTGTTTTCTATATTGGGAAACACCCGCTCTAAAGCAAAATCAACTTCACTACCATTAATGAAAACTGTTTGATCTACTATTTCAGAGCCAAATGTTCCATCTAATCTTATTCCCCTTGTAGAGTAATTAGTATTCAATCCAGCAAATGCGACAAGTCTTGGTAACAAATCTGCCTTTGCAATATCTTTACCTAGTGCTGCACTTTTGACTCTATTTTCATCAGCTTTTACGAAATGCTGAGTGTTTAATGATGTTTTATATAAATCATTTAAAGTCACAGCATCAGGATTATCTTCTAAAGGAACAGTTATGGTACCTGGTTTTTGAATTTGCAAATCAAAACTTGGATCAAGTTGTAATAAATTTTTAAGATTAAGTAGTCCATTGATTACCAAATTCTCTTGAGTAATTATCGCTTGATCATTTCGAGCAATTGTTGCTAAAATTTCCAATCGATCATTTTGCGGACGAGCACCTGCTCTAATTAATTTATCAACTTGCGATAACTGACTTTCTGTTAATTCTTTTCTCTTTTCAGCAGCAGCCAATTGTTCTTCTGCAAATAATAGATTCAAATATGCATTGGCGATCGTCAAACTTATATCATTTTTAGTTTGTGCCAAATCTGACATTGCGGCTTGAATATCATATCCTGCTTGTTTAATAGAGTTTTGAATTCGTTTTCCATTATAGACTATAATTCCTGCATCCAAACCAAAGCTATTAACTCCAATTGATTCCGAGTTAAAATCATTGGTTACAGGGTCAATCGTACGACCAAATTGATAAGTACCTCTGACTGAACCATTCAAATTTGGAAGGCGAGAATATTTAGCTCCTTTCTCCGTCAATTGGCTATTCTTGACTCCGATTGCTGTTCTTTTAACATTGATGTTATTATCCAATGCATACATAATACATTTCTCCAACGACCAAGTCTCCTGTGCCGAAACACCATTTAACATCAAAAAACTTAAAATCAGGGTTAAGGTTAAATTCTTATACATAGCTTGTAAAGTTTAGATTGAAATTTGAGTACAAATTTAGTGATACAATAATAAAACTGACACTTTATAACGACGAATTATTTATATCAAAGTTGGAATCTAAGGGATGAAAACTAATTTTTGAATGATGAATTTTAAAGGGTGTTTTTTTTAACCGCAGATTTGCACAATTTATTTAGCCACAGACTCACACAGACTTTTGATCGACTTTTCTATAACGCGTTATTAGACAGTCCGTAAAAGTCTGTGTAAATCCGTGGCTAAAAAAATTATTATTCAAAAAATTTATCGCAAATCAATACAATCCAACTCCTCTAATAATCTCTTCTTTCTTTTTTCTTCATTTGGTAAAAAAAAATATGTGTTGCGTGCAAAATTTACTTCAATCTCCTTCCCAAATAGCGAGACCTTGTTATCATAATGAAAGCAACACAACAGATCTTAATAGACTTGTTGTTTAGGTGTTAGGCAAGTCAAACACTTTGAAATACTTATTTGTCAAAAAAATAAGCATGTTTTCAAAGAAGAGGGATGATGAAGTATGGATCATCTCCCTCATTTTTTCCCTAACTCCTCCCATTTAAAATATAGGGCAAATGAGGCTAAAACTACCTCAACAAACCAATTTTGGATGGCTTAACAACTTAGATTAAAGCAGCTAAAACTATTTAACACCTACTCCAGTTTTGAAGGATTGCCTTGAGAACTGGAGTCTTTTTTTAATCAAAATCAAAATGGCAATCAAAATCAAAAATCAAAAATCACAAAATTGGTGATTCATAATTCGATTTTTGATTTTGATTGCCATTTTTGATTTTGATTCCTCATATGTCTTACTCATAACCCATTCCTATTTCTTTTCCTTTTTCCATAAAAAATTGACTTTACAACTCAACTATTTTGTTTGTAAAAGCGTTATATTTGCACTAAATTTGTCTTTAGAATTAATCTAAATAAGTTAAAAAACAAAAATGGATAAAAAACTCATCTACCTAGATAATAATGCGACAACCCCTTGTGATCCGAGAGTTGTGGACAAAATGGTGCCTTTCTTTTACCAAAACCCAGGTAATGCGGCAAGTAGAAATCACCCAGCAGGTTGGGTAGCAGAAGAAGCAGTTGATTATGCTCGTGAGCAAATCGCTAACCTAATCTCTGTTGATTCCAAAGAAATCATTTTCACTTCAGGAGCAACTGAAGGAGACAACCTTGCGCTGAAAGGTGTTTTTGAAATGTACAAAAGAAAAGGAAATCATATCATCACTTTACAAACAGAGCACAAAGCGGTTCTAGATGCTTGTCAAAAAATTGAGAAGATGGGTGGTGAAGTAACTTACCTTGGCGTTGATCGACAAGGAATGGTGAACCTAGAAGAATTGGAAGCAGCAATCACAGATAAGACAATCTTAGTTTCTATCATGTGGGCAAATAACGAAACTGGTTTGATTCAACCGATGAAGGCGATTGGAGATATTTGCGCAAAACATGGAGTACTATTTATGAGCGATGCCACTCAAGCGGTAGGAAAAATTCCAGTTAATCCAAAAGAAGTAGGAGTTCACTTGATGGCATTTACTGCTCATAAAATGTATGGCCCTAAAGGTGTGGGAGCTTTATTTGTAAATAGAAAAAATCCAAGAGTAAAAGTTACGGCTCAAATGGATGGTGGTGGACATGAGCGTGGAATGCGTTCAGGTACATTGAATGTTCCAGGTATTGTTGGGTTTGGAGAAGCTGCTAGAATTGCAAAAGAGGAGATGGCACAAGATGCAGCAAGGTTGAGCAAATTAAGAGATAAATTAGAGCATACTTTAGTTAACGCATTGGAAGAATGTGAAGTGAACGGAAGTATTGAACATAGAATGCCTCACGTTTCTAATATTTCATTCAAGCACGTGGAAGGTGAAGGATTGATGATGACGTTCAATCAAGAAATGGCAGTATCTTCAGGTTCAGCTTGTACTTCTGCTTCATTAGAACCATCATATGTTTTGGTTGCACTTGGATTAGGAGATGACTTGGCGCACTCTTCTATTCGATTTAGTTTAGGTCGATTTACTACTGAAGAAGATATCGACTACGCTATCGAAGCAATGAAAAAAGGTGTCAACCATATGCGTGATTTAAGTCCTATTTGGGAAATGTATAAAGAAGGTGTTGACCTTGATTCAGTTGAATGGTCAGAACATTAAACGAACCACGAGCGCTTCGCTTGACGAACTACGAACCACGGTTCTAAATATTTTGAATCCGTGGTTCGTGGTTCGTCAAGAGAGCAAAGTGAACGACCGTGGTTCGATAAAAATAAATTAATTCGCAAATCTTTAAAATAAAAATAAAATGGCTTACTCAGAAAAATTACTCGAACACTTCAAGCATCCAAAAAATGTTGGAACTTTAGATAAAAATCAAAAAAATGTAGGAACAGGATTGGTAGGTGCACCTGAGTGTGGTGACGTAATGAGATTGCAAATCGAAGTAGACGACGAAACAGGAATGATCAAAGATGCTAAATTTAAAACATTTGGTTGTGGTTCTGCAATTGCTTCTTCTTCATTAGCTACAGAGTGGTTAAAAGGAAAATCAGTTGACGAAGCATTAGCTATCGACAACATGGCAATCGTTGAAGAATTAGCATTGCCTCCAGTAAAAATTCATTGCTCTGTTTTGGCAGAGGATGCAATCAAAAGTGCGATCAAAGATTACCGTGAAAAAAACGGAATCGAAACTCCTGTTGAAGAAAAGTCGCACCACTAATTTAGTTTATTTGTTAACCAGTTGATAAGTTAATTTGGTATACTAATTCACTTATCAACCAATCAACAAAATCATGGTATTTATAGCGGAAAGTGCAAAGACAAAAGCAATCGAATTGATGAAAGATGAAAATCTTTCTGATGATTATTTTATTCGAGTAAGTGTGGTAAGTGGTGGTTGTTCAGGTCTTTCTTACAAGATGGATTTTGACAATGAATCACAACCTAATGATCAAGTATTTGAAGATAACGGAATGAAAATCGTTACAGACTTAAAGAGCTTCTTGTACCTTTGCAATACGACATTAGAATTTTCAGGTGGATTAAATGGAAAAGGATTTTACTTTAATAATCCAAATGCAGCAAGAGAATGTGGATGTGGTGAAAGTTTCGCCGTTTAATTGATCTTTAAAATATTTTAAGGAGCGCAACAAATGAATGTTTGTTGCGCTTTTTTTATTTTAAAAATATCATCTTAACATCGTGCAACAACAGGTTGTTTTTACGTTTGATATACATACGCGATTTTTACGTTTTTTACGAATTACGTAAATCATAAAAAACGCGATTGACTTAATTTTTTATGATAAAAAATCTACTCACAATATGGTTGTTATGTTGTTCGATTGTGCTCTTTGCACAAAACGAAAACTTATCCAATTGGAAAACCCAAACCATCGCCCTTCAAAGCGATAGCATCCAATTAGACAGTTTAACCATCATCCCTGAGAGTTTAGAAATTTTTAATAAAAAAACAAACGAACCACTCGACACCAGTTTTTATAAAATAAAAAACTCAACCCTCTACTTCTCCTCCCAACCAACCGACTCCCTAAAAATAAAATACCGAACGCTCCCCTACTCGCTCAATAAAACATTTAGCAATCGAGACACTACACTCATTCGAAGAAAATCAAATGGAGTTTACATTGGAGCAGACTACAGCCCATTCGAACAACAACGAGGCCTTCTCGATTACAAGGGACTCGACTACAATGGAAGTTTTGCAAGGGGGATTTCCTTTGGAAATAATCAAAGCCTAGTACTCAATAGTAGTTTTAATTTACAACTTGCAGGAACGATTGGAGACGACATTGAAATCCTAGCTGCCATTTCTGACAATAGCATTCCCCTTCAACCTGAAGGCAACACCCAACAACTTCAAGAGTTTGATAAAATATTTATCCAACTCAAAAGAAAGAACCATAAACTCATCGCTGGTGATTACGAACTCCAACGCCCCAATAGTTATTTTATGAATTATTTTAAAAAACTACAAGGCGCAACCTACTCCAACGAAACAACTCTATTTTCAAAAGGCACTCTAAAATCTCAAATGAGTGCTGCCATCGCCAGAGGAAAATATGCTCGTAACAATATAATTGCATTAGAAGGAAATCAAGGCCCATATCGTTTGGAAGGAGCAGAAGGTGAACGTTTTATCATCGTTCAATCTGGTACGGAGAAAGTTTATATTGATGGTCTATTGATGACCAGAGGTTTGGAAAATGATTATGTGATTGATTACAATCGAGGTGATATTACATTTACCAATCGCCGTTTGATAACAAAAGATTTACGTATCGTCATCGACTTCGAATATTCAGATCAAAATTATACACGAAGCATGATGGCTTTTAATACGGAATATCAACAAGAGCGACTACGTGTTAATTTTAATTTCTTTAATGAACAAGATGGAAAAAATTCAAGTGGAATAACGGAACTGTCAGATGCACAAAAAGCATTTATCGCAGAACAAGGTGACAACTTAAATGTAGAACCTTTTACTGGAATTGATACTTTGGAAGGAGGTTTTGATCCTGATAGAATTTTGTATGCGCAAATTGATACCACCTTTACTGTCAATGGTGAGGAGGTCACAGATACGATTGTGATTTATTCCATCGACCCTGCGATTGCCATTTACGTTGCTCAATTTTCAGAGGTAGGGCAAGGTAATGGTAACTATGTCATTGATACTGAAAATGCTATCAATGGTCGTGTTTACAAATGGATCGCACCTGATCCATTTACTGGAATGTTGCAGGGAAGATTTGAACCTGTGATCCGATTAGTCGCTCCGCAAAAATTACAATTGATGACCTTGGGTGCAGAATATCAATTGACCAAAACTTCAACAATTTTTAGTGAAATCGCCATGAGTAATAAAGACCTCAATCGGTTTTCAGATTTAGATAGTGGGGATGATCGTGGTATTTCATTTTTTACAAATTATAAAAATGAAGTCAACTGGGGTAAAAAAGAAAAGGGTTGGAAATTATTAACCGATGTCAAATATGAATTTGTCCATGAAGATTTTAATCCACTCAATCCATATCGAAATGCGGAATTTACGAGAGATTGGAATATTGTTGGACAAGATAATATTAAACGCACGGAACACATTGGAACGGGAGGTTTTGCCTTAAAAAATAAAAACACAACCATTGAATATGAGTTCTCTGGTTTTCTTCGAGACTCAGTTTATACAGGAACAAAACATTCTTCGAGACTTCAATATGCAAATAATGGTTTTAATGTTTTGGCAAAAGGAAGTTTAGTAAATTCCGAAACAACTGTGGACAAAACAAATTTCTTCCGCCCGAATATCGACATTTCTCAAACCTTTAAAAAACTCAACGATTGGAGTGTTGGAGCATATGGTGAGCGAGAAAAAAATGAACGTACCAATCTTGATGCTGATAGTTTAAGCAGAGCTAGTTTTTATTATGATTTATATAAAGTGTATTTAAAAAGTCCGCAGCAAGAGAAATTTAATTTTGGTATGAATTACATGCAACGGTTTGATTTTTTTCCAGTTGAATCTGAATTTAAAAAAAATACAACGGCTCGTGAATGGAATGTGAATGGTGATTTTGCAACTGGCAATCGAAGAGAAAAAAATGCACATCGCCTCGGTTGGAATATGACTTATCGACAATTGGAAATAAATGATTCTACTTTGACTAATCAAGATCCGCAAGAAACGTATTTAGGACGAGTGAATTATTCGCTGTGGTTATTTAAAGAATTGGTACGCTCAACTACGACTTACGATATTGGTTCAGGACAAGAGCGTAAAATTGAATTTGTCTACGAACCTGTCAATGATCCGAATCTTGGAGCGTACATTTGGCAAGATTATAATAACGATGGTGAGCAACAAAATAATGAATTTGAAGTGGCAGTTTTCCCACAGGATACCATGTACATTCGGATTCCGTTATACTCTGATATTTTTGTAAGAACCAATAATGTTCAGTTTAATCAAGGTCTATTTTTTAATCAAAATTATTTTAAAAATCCTTGGTTTAAAAAGAAGGGTTTAAAAAATATATTGAGTCGATTTTCTACGAACTCTACTTTTAGAATTAGTCGGAAGACGAGAGAAGTGCCTGGCGTTTCGCAATGGAATCCTTTCCAAGTTGACATTCCTGATGATGGTTTAGTTTCTCTAAACTCGATTATCAATAATGCTTTTATTTTTAATCAACGTGATCCTAAGTTTCGCTTCCAAGTGAACTTTAATAACACCAATAACCGCTTGGTTTTAACAACTGGTTTTGAAAATAGAATAACAGATCGACAATCCCTCCAAACTTTTTGGAATATCAAAAGACCTTTTGATTTTGAATTGATTTTGGAAAAAGAACAAAGTGGTTATGATTCTGAGTTTTTTAATAATCGAGATTATCAATTGGATGGTTGGGCGGTTTCTCCAAAATTCACTTATCGAATTTCTAAAAATTTCAGAACACAACTTTCTTACGAATATAAAGATCGTGAAAATATTTTAGCTACTGGTGCTGGTGAGACGGCTACCTTCCACGATTTTAGTTTTGAAGCGAAGTATGTGCAAACTTCTAAATCTAGATTTATCTTAAACCTTTCTTTTATTGATATTGCTTATAATGGTGATCGAAATACGCCTGTGGAATTTGCCATTTTAGAAAGTTTACAGAATGGAAAAAATTACATTTGGAATTTAACTTACGAAAGAAGGCTGGCGAATAATATTGATTTAATAATTGCTTACGATGGAAGACGAAGAGGAGAAGCGAATACGATTCATACGGGTCGGGCTCAGGTGAGAGCGACTTTTTAAATTAAACATTATCCTTTACCATATAATACGTAAATTTATAATCTTCCCAATCTTTTACGAGTCCTGCTTTCAGAGGATTTTTTACGATATACCAAATGATATTCGACAACTCTTTACCACTACGCACATAATGATCGTAGCTTTCTTTTTGCCAAAATTCTCCTCTACGATTTAGTAATTTATTTATTTCGTAAGCACTTCCACCTTTTATCAGTTTTAAAATTTTATCAACTTGAGTGTATTCTTTGTCTGTAACTTTTACAGGATCTTTTCCTTGAATTTGTATTGAGGTATCAATAAGTAAATGAACATGATTTGGCATAATGCAATAGCAAAGTAGTTCATAAAATTTACCATCATATTGATGTATCTTATCTGCTACGATTTTTGCAACTTTTGGATTTTTCAAATAATTAACTCCATTGTGAATTTTGTCTAAAGCAGAATCATATTTTTTGAAAAACAATTTCTGTTGACGAAGTATCTCTGCGTTAGGATCAAGCCATTGAGCTGCCTTTACTTCTATTAATTTTATAGCAAAGTCCTCTTTTAATTTATTGATAATACTATAAGGAAGAGAATTCTGCAATCTAAATGTTATAAAAAAAGTAGCCCCAACAGGATAAATGTGCGGAAGGTTTCTGCGATAGGAAGTTTTAATCATAGTCTGCGTTTTTATCCACATTTTTTTCGACGCGAAACATTACGTTCCACGTAGCTGCGGGTTTTAACCCGCAGTAAAAAAACAATTTTAGGCTTTTACAAAAAACCTAAAATCGGTTCTAAAAATCTAAAATTCCTAACTAATATAGGTAATTCTATTCTTTTGCAAGAATATTGTTTTTTGATATTATTTGGGACAATATATATTTAATATTGGGTATAAAAAAAGTTGACAACTGGGTTGTCAACTTTTTTGTTTTTTTACTGCGGGTTAAAACCCGCAGCTACGTGGAACGTGAATAACGTGTCGAATAACGCGTTACATATTTCGTCGATATTGACCTCCTACTTCGTATAGTGAATTTGTAATTTGTCCTAGTGAAGAATTTTTTACTGTCTCCATCAACTGCTCAAAAATATTTTGATTCTTCACAGCCGACTCTTGCAATTCTTTCAAACTCTTCGCAGAACCATCCGCATCTGCTTTATGCAAATTCTCCAACGTTGCAATCTGATCTTTCTTTTCTTCTTCTGTAGCACGAATCACTTCCGAAGGAATCACAGTTGGCGAACCTTCTTTTGACAAAAATGTATTCACTCCTATAATTGGAAATTCACCTGTATGTTTTAGCGTCTCGTAGTACAAACTTTCATCTTGAATTTTGCTACGTTGATACATAGTTTCCATTGCACCAAGTACGCCGCCTCTTTCTGTAATTCTATCAAATTCTAAAAGCACCGCTTCTTCCACTAAGTCCGTCAACTCATCAATGATAAATGCACCTTGCAATGGATTTTCATTTTTTGACAAACCTAACTCATGATTGATAATCATCTGAATCGCAATGGCACGTCGAACACTTTCCTCCGTAGGAGTCGTAATCGCTTCATCATAAGCGTTCGTGTGTAAACTGTTACAATTATCATAAATCGCATACAACGCTTGCAACGTCGTTCGAATATCATTGAAAGAAATCTCTTGTGCATGAAGCGAACGACCTGAAGTTTGAATATGATATTTTAATTTTTGCGAACGAGCATTGGCTCCATATTTCTCTTTTAATGCTTTTGCCCAAATCCTTCTTGCCACTCTACCAATTACTGCATACTCAGGATCAACACCATTTGAAAAGAAGAACGACAAGTTCGGAGCAAAATCATTCACATCCATTCCTCTCGAAATATAATATTCTAAAAAGGTAAAACCATTTGATAAAGTAAATGCCAATTGCGAAATTGGATTCGCACCAGCCTCTGCAATATGATATCCTGAAATAGAAACAGAATAAAAATTCCGAACCTTATTTTGGATAAAATACTCTTGCACATCTCCCATCAATTTCAATGAAAACTCGGTAGAAAAAATACAAGTATTCTGTGCTTGATCTTCTTTTAAAATATCCGCTTGTACCGTACCTCGTACTGAACTCAAAGCTTTCACCTTCAACTCATTGTAGATAGCAGGTTCCAAAACTTGATCTCCTGTGATTCCTAACAACATCAATCCCAATCCATTATTTCCTTTTGGAATTTCACCTCGATACTTTGGTCGTTGCAATCCTTGGTCATCATAT
>CAKZSH010000256.1 GCA_937918905.1 uncultured Saprospiraceae bacterium | reverse complement strand
GTAAAAAATACTTGGATGGGAATGTTTAGCAAGCACCTTAAGTACGAAGGCAAAGCCAAAACAGAAACGCTTGAAATTCTAAAATCAAATATGAATGACTCGGACGTAGGACATCTCTTTGGATTTATCACAATGCTAATCGCTACTTTTATTTTGCTTCTCTTTGGAATAGATTGGTGGTATTTTTTTCTATTAATTTTACTCAATATCATTTTCAATCTTTATCTTGTTTTTTTTCAACAATACAATAAAAGACGAATCACTAGAATTCTTAAAAGACAAAAGATTAATGATTCAAAAGAATAATCCATCGTCTTGAATCCATAATCAAAATAATGATCGACATTCTTAACAAACAAGTTCCACGAAATACAACTAAGCAAGATGCACGAGTGGCATTATTTCTAGGCCTTACCGTGTTTTTAATGTTAGCAATATTTCAACCCTTTGGAACTTATACTTGGGATGATCCTGCCAAAATGATATTGTTAGCAGGATATGGAATCGTTATCGGATTCACCTATTTTACTTTAGCGAAGGTCTTACCGATGATTTTTAAAAAATTCTATCAAAAAGAAACTTGGACATACGGAAAAGAAATACTCCATATTTTTATTATTTTTTTAGCCACAATTACCGCCACTTTTATTTATCGAAATGAAACATTAGGAGTTCGATATGGTCTATTTAGTTATTTCTATTTTTTAGGAATCGCAACAGTCACCTCTATTTTTCCAATGGCGATTATTTTTATCATTCGATATATGCAAGTCAAAAATAAACCCGTTATCGTTTATCAAACTGCAGTTTCAGAAGTTCCTCAAAAAGTATTTCTTACTGTCGAAGGGGAGAACAAAAATGAGAAAGTAAAATTTGCCAAGGAGGAATTATTATTTATCAAAGCCTCCGATAATTATGTCGTTCTCCACCTCAATAAAGATGGCAAAATCGCCAAGCATATGTTGCGTTCTTCTTTAAGTAAAATTGCCACTCAAGTCGCAGATAAAGATATCCTTCAAGTCCACCGTTCCTACCTCGTCAATCTAGAAAATGTAAAAATCCTTTCTGGCAAATCTCCTAATTATATTTTGGAATTAAATTCGAGTGAGGAAGAGATTCCTGTTTCAAGAACTAAAGTGAAATCCATCCGAGAACAACTTCAAGAAAAACCCTTGTAATTAAAAATTAAAAATGAATAATTGATAATTTCGAATAGCGTATTCATCGTTTTGTGAAAATTATTCATTCTTGATTTTTCATAATTCATTAATTTTTTGTCCCAAAATTCGACATTTTAGCCCAACCCACCTTCATTTGACCCCACTTTCACCCCGCTACCCACTAAAATTTGCATGAAGTGGGAATCTGCGTCATATTTGCTTTTGTAATCAAAACACATCATTTGTTTTTTTTAACTCAAAAAATTAAAAATCATGATACGCAACAAAAGCATTTTTTCAATCTTCATTATTATCGTTTTTCTATTCGCAAAGAATATCAATTTAAGAGAAATCATACCTAATGAGTATTATCCTAAAACCACCATTTTAGCATTATTACCTGCTGTTATAGGAATGCTATCCTTATTCTTATTTCATCAAAAAAAGAATATCCTTTCATCCATGGGCATTGATAAAGGATTTTTTAAGGGACTAGGATTCGCCTTTTTTTGCACCTTACCGATGTTGATTGGATATGCTACCGTAGGAGAGATCAATGAGGAGTTTTCTTTCAAAAATATATATTATATGGTGCTTTTAGCACCCCTGGCGGAAGAGTTATTTTATCGAGGATTCCTATTTGGGCAATTGTACCGATTTGGAGGCTGGGGATTTATTCCCGCAGGATTATTGAGTGCTTTTATTTTTGGAGGCATGCATTTATATCAGGCAAATGATTGGAGTAGTGCGATTGGTGTTTTTGCGATGACAGGAATGGGAGGAATGTGGTTTGCATGGTTGTATATCGAGTGGGGGAGAAACCTTTGGGTGAGCATCTTTTTGCATTTATTTATGAACTGTTATTGGGGAATATTTGGAATAGCGGAGAATGCGACAGGAGGTTTTTATGCAAATGTATTTAGAACGGCTACGATTGTGTTGACGATAGTTGCAACACAGCATTTACATAAAAAACAAAAAAGAAAAGCAATCACTAAAGATAAACTTTGGGTCAATAAAGAAGCCGAAGAACTTGACACCAATCCAATTCAAAACATCCCATTCGCTAAGGCATAGTGCATTAATAAATTTGCATTTTTGGGTAGATTATTTTGTTCTTAGTTCTTCTTTAAAAGAAGGAGTATTGTTGATACTATGACTGATTTTAAAGGAGAAGTGAGGACAAAAGAATCAGCCAAGAATGTAAATTTATTATTGCACTATGTCTTCGGCTTAACAACTATATAAAATGAAAAAGCTAAAACAGATTTCGATTTTTATTTTGCTAGGTTACCTTGCAATGTATTCCACAATTTGGCTACATGAATTAGGGCATGCGATGGTTTATCATCACTTTGATTGTAAGGAAAATGTATTTGATGTTACTGTTCCCTTTCATTTTGGTAATGCAAATCCTTATCCGATTGATTGGGAGCAAGCAAAGTCTTTAACTTTAAAACAAGACTTTTACGTAAGTATTGCAGGAGTGGGGATGAATATCGTTTTGGGATTATTGAGTTGGTTGGTGTTATTTAATTTTGGGAAAAAAATGCGTTCGAATTGGTTGGGATTTTTTGTAACGACTTTTTCTATTGCGCATTTTGCGGAGGCTTGTAGTTATTTGACATTGAGTAATGTGTATGCGGTGAGTGATATGATTGGCGTACAAGCGTATAATTCTGCGGTTCAAATTCCTTTGTTTTTAGTAGGATTGGTACTTGTTTATGTTTTAACTTTTTTGATAAAAGATGCAAAGGTGGAATGGCGGCGTGGACTGACTTTTTATTCATTAATTTCGATTTTGATGATGGGTGGGTTGCGGTATTATTTTACTTATTTGAATGTTTAAGTTAATTGCTAATTCATAAGGTGACTTGGAGTCACCTTGTGAATAGTTCTAAAAAAAAGACTTATGAAAAATACTATTTTAATTATCATTTGCACTTTGCTTTCAATTTCTATTTTTTCCCAACAAGACAATTACGTAGTAGGAGAAATATTTTCTACTGAAGAAAAACCATTGGATTATGTCAATGTCGGTGTTATCGGTACAACGCTTGGAACTGTTTCTGATGCCCATGGAAAATTCCAATTGTACTTCAATGAAAAGGTAAAAGCTAATGATACCGTACGTTTTTCCAGTATTGGGTATGGCGATCAAGAATTTACTGTAGCAGAATTAAAATCAAAAAAAGATTTAAAAATCAAAATGCAAATACAGTCAACGCAATTGCAAGAGGTCGTTGTCCTTCCTGATTTTTTAAAAACAAAAACGAAAGGAAGTAAAAGAACGAAAACAAAAATGAATGTTTTCTATTCCATCAGCAACAAACCTAATCAAAATTTAGGCGCGGAAATTGGTCGAAAATTTAAAATTAAAAAAACGACAAAACTGAATAAGCTACGATTTTTTATTGCAAAAAATAATTTCGATACGGTACGTTTCCGAATCAATGTTTATCATTTAAAAAAGAGAAAACCAGGTAAGAATATTTTATCTCAAAATATTATCCATGAAGTAGTTGGGAAAAAAACGGGTTGGCTTGAAGTAGATTTGTCGCCGTATCAAATCATTTCTAAAAAATCAGTTGTGGTTGGTGTAGAATGGATTTATCATTCTAAGGAGGGGAAGTATTTGACGTTGCCAATTGCAATGTTTACTAATGGGCCGCACTTTTATAAATATGGTAGTCAGAGTAAATGGAAGAGATTTGCAACGATGAGTTCGGCGATGGAATTGGATGTTTCTTATTAAAAAGATTCAAGATTAGGTGTGTTAAAAAATAATACGTTTTTTTTAACCCCTTTAATCCATAATCCATAATCCATAATCTGATTTTTATTTCCTACATTTGCAGAAAATCAGTAATATGTCAAGATTGGGTTGGATTTGCGATTTTTGATAATCAACATACTACACCTAAATTTTCTACTTATGGAAACTGCCACTTTAGCTAATATTCATTGGTACGATGAGCGTTTTGAATATGACTGTCAAGCTCGAAATCCTCAAGTTGAGCAAGCCTGCTTTCATCATTTTTTTGGAAGAAAATCTATGACGATAGTTGATTTAGGTTCAGGTACAGGTTCCAATTGTCTTTATTTTTTCGAAAAATTTCCCGAGCAACAGAAATGGATTTTTATTGAAACACAAGAAAATGTTTCCCAATATGCTTTAAAGCGATTGAGCAAATCTGCTACGGAAAAAGGCTACAAAGCTGTACAAAAAGAAAATAAACTTACCCTCACCAAAGAAGAACGAAATATTTCCATCGAGTACATCACCGCTTCATTTTTAGATTTGGTAGACTTAGTGAATTTAGATGAAGTAGATTTAGTCATGGCAAGTGCGGCATTTGATTTGATTTCATTTCCTCAATTCATCCAATTCGGAAGTGTATTGTTAGAAAAGAAGTTGCCATTGTTGACGACTTTGAATTATGCTGAAATGAATTTCGATTCGGAAGAACCTACGGATGTTTTTTGTATTGAAAAATATGAAAGTTTTATGAATCGTCCGCAGGAATTTGGAAAAGCTATGGGAAAAAAATGTCCACGTATATTAGTTGATTTTTTCCAAAAACAAGAGGCAGAAGTAGTGGTGGGTTCAAGTACTTGGAGATTGGAGGGTGAACCTGCTAAGGCGATGAATTTTCATTTATTGAATTTTATGGAAGCAGCTGCTATTCAAATGATTGAGGACGAAGATGAACAGGTACTCTTTGAAAAGTGGATCAATGGTAAACGAAAATTAACGAATGAAGGAAAGTTGAACACTTATGTTCAGTATTATGATTTGTTTGTTTCTAATAGATAATTTGTAAGACCTTGTAATTCGCTGGCGTGACTCGCTGGCGTGACCTCTCCGAGGTCGTGCCTAGCATTTGAAAACCTCTGGTTTCTAATTACTGAAGGCAGAGCCTTTCTTAATGCTAGG
>CAKZSH010000255.1 GCA_937918905.1 uncultured Saprospiraceae bacterium | reverse complement strand
TCTCAGCTCATTTTTATTTTAATAAAAATCCTCTGCGACCTCAATAAGTTATTCGACCAACTCTGTGTCTCAGCGACTCCGCGTTCAATACTCAATATATTTTCGAAACTAGATTATTATATTTTTTGCGTAACATCAGTTCATAAGTTATTTTTCTAAAGTTTTGACCAATAATTGAATCACCCAATAACTTAATAACTATTTGAACAAACCACATAAATTCACCTTGAACCATTAAATGTTTGTATAAAAATATGTTAAAAAGGTGAATAAGATTGCGCCACAAGGAGCAGCTTTGAAAAGCTGGATATATCAATTTTGATTTGAAATAATTATCTAAATCTACTGCAAGTACTGAGCGATTATTGTCATAAGACAAAATTATTTTCACATTCCTGAAGGATGGATTGTTAAAACCATTACTAAACTTTCAAAGTTTAGTAATGGTTAGAATCTCTCAACTTAAATCCCCACATAATTATGTGGAGTGATTAATTTTAATTCCTCCTTGGTAATTGGCGCAATATCGAGTGATTCAATAAATTCGTGAATGTCTTGTTGAGTAACACTTGCTTTTCCTCTGGTAAGGTTGAGTAAGGCTTCGTAAGGTTTGTCAAATCCTTCTCGGCGTAAAATGTTTTGAATAGCTTCGGCAACAACCATCCAATTATTTTCGAGGTCTTCTTTTAGTTTGCTTTCATTTAATAATAATTTTCCAATCCCTTTTTGAATAGATTTAAAAGCAATCAAAGTGTGTCCCATTGGAACACCAACATTTCTTAAAACAGTACTATCGGTTAAATCTCTTTGTAATCTTGAGATCGGTAACTTGTCTCCAAGGTGAGTAAAAATAGCATTGGCAATTCCTAAGTTTCCTTCTGCATTTTCGAAATCAATGGGATTAACTTTGTGCGGCATTGCAGAAGAACCAATTTCTCCTTTTATGGTTTTTTGTTTAAAATATTCCATCGAAACATATGTCCAGATGTCTCTACAAAAATCAATCAAAATTGTATTTATTCTTTTGATGGCTTGAAAACAAGCTGCCAAATTATCGTAATGTGCAATTTGGGTGGTGAATTGTAATCGTTCTAAACCAAGGTATTCGTTCACAAAATGATTTCCAAATTTTTTCCAATCAATAGCAGGGTACGCAATATAATGTGCATTAAAATTACCCGTAGCTCCACCAAATTTTGCGGTAAAAGGAACTTGCTCCAACAACTTAAATTGGTTATCCATTCGCTCCACAAAGACTTTCATTTCTTTTCCCAATCGAGTAGGAGAAGCTGGTTGACCGTGAGTCTTTGCGAGCATCGGAATTCCAGCCCATTCCAATGCTAGATCATTTATTGAGTTTCTAATTTTTTTGTAAAAAGGAATGTAAACATTCTCTATCGAATGTTTCAGCAAAAGGGGAGTGGCCGTATTATTGACATCTTGGGAGGTCAATCCAAAGTGGATAAATTCTTTATAATCTGAAATTCCAATTTTATCAAATTGCTCCTTTAAAAAATATTCAACTGCTTTGACATCATGGTTGGTCGTCTTTTCGATATTTTTAATGTGCAATGCATCTTGCAAATTAAAGTTTTCGAAAATATCATTGAGCCGATCTACCTTGTCCAAATCAAAGTCTTTCAATTGCGGCAATGGATGTTGGCAAAGTGCAATGAAGTATTGAATTTCAACAAAAACTCGATACTTTATTAAAGCATATTCAGAATAGAATTCGGAAAGTTCTTTTGTCTTCTCATGGTATCTACCATCAATCGGGGAAATCGCTGTAAGCATAGTTGTTTGAATTTTTCTGCAAAAATAGAAAAACTCGTGGGTTATTGGTTATTGAGTTAATAAGTTATTGAGTTATTTCGAAATAATTTTGATTGCAAAAGTTTTCGACAAATAACTCAATAACTTATTAACTCAATAACCAATGAAAATTAAATATTATCTACCGAAACTTTATCAATTTTCTTTTGATATTCATTTCGGATTTGCATGGCTTTTTGTTCAGCTTCGGTTGTGATTTTTGAAGCACTTTGATCTGCTTTAGCATTCACTTGATCTGCTTTTTTATCGGTTTCCTTTTTCAATTTATTAGCAGCAATTTTTGCTGCTCGTTTTTTGATAGGATTATTTCCTGCAGCATCGACTAAAGCATCAGCTTGTTTGTAACCTTCAGCTCTAACTTTTTCAGCAGACTTTTTTCCTTCAGCTCTAACTCTTGCTGCACTCTTTTCAGCCGCAGATTGAAGTTTTTCAATTCGAGTATTCGCTTCTTTTTGAAGTGCAGCTTTTCTAGCTTCCACCTTTGCATTCAATTCCTCTTTTTTATCTTCTACCACTTCTTTGATTTCTTCAACAGCAGTTTCTTTCACTTCATTTATTTTGGTGGTGACCACATCTTTAATGCTTTGACCCTCTGAACCAACTAAGTTAAATTTCACTTGTGGGTCGGCGATTGATCCCGTAAGATTAATGTTGACATTAATAAATTCGCCAGCATTAATATTCAATCCTAATTTAGAAGCTTGTTGATTTAATAAATCAATTCCTTTTTTCGCAGCAGAACCTACTGCATTTTGATCAATCATTTTTGAGGGAATTTTTGCTTTGATCATATAATTGATGTCTTGTTCAATACCATGAGATCCTCCCATTACCATATCTATTCCTTGATATTTGATTGGGAATTCTTTTACCGTCACATGTCCATCTTTTACTTCAAACCAATTTTTTGTTCCTTTCAAATTAATTCTATGATTTTTTAATTTAGAGATATTTAATGCTTCTCCAATTTTTTTAATTGGCTTAAAATCTTTGATAATTCCATTTGTAGTTTGTAAAAATCCATCTGCATTTAAAGAATTAAAATCAGGAATAAAGTCCTCACCTAAAATTCCTTCAAAACTCATTCTTGATGAAAAATTACCTTGAATATAATTAGCAATAGGTGCTAATTTTTGAATGGTAATAAATTTTTGAAATGAGTTTTTAAAATCAAATGCTTTGATGTCATAAGTTAATTTGTACTTTGGTTTTTCAGCATCTTTTGTATCATAAAAACCATCCGCTTCAAATTTTCCACCAAGGGTTCTTGCCGATAAATCTTTCATCTGAACCTTGCTGTTTTTAATATCCAATTTTCCTGAAAAATCTTTTAAATCTAAATTGGTATAAACTAATTTTTTGATTTTCGCATCAACATTTACAGCAATATTATCAGGAATAATGATTGGTTCGTATACCTCTGTTTCATTAGCAATTTTCTTTGCTCCAGCAGTTTCAGTCTCCTCCATAAATGGATTTAAATCAAAGAAATCTGAATTGATTGCAAGGTCTCCACCAAGTACTTCATTTTTAAAAACATAGTTAAAAATATTTGTCAAATTCCCTTTTCCACTTAAATCACTTTCTCCTAGTTTTGTTTCGAAGTCATTGATTATCAATTCATTAGATGAAAATGAACCAGTTACACTTGAATTATTTAATTTATAAACATCATAATCTATTTGACCAACTTTTGCATCAATATTGAAATTGAATCGATCAAATATTTCTACCTCTGCTACCTCACCTGAAGGGACTGTCGTGGCTTCTTCCTCTGTCATCCATTCATCCAAATTGAAATATTTTGATCTTACTTTGACATCACCAGTCATTGTTTTTTTAGGAGAAAAATAAGCTAAAATATTATTGATTTTTCCAGATGCTTCAATATCACTTTTTCCAAGTTTTCCTGAAAAAGAATTTAGGGTAGCATGCTTAGGAGTAAAATCAATTTGAGTTTCTTTGATTACTATTTTTGGTAAACCTTCAGCTACATAAGTTAAGTTGGTAACATTAGCTTTACCATTTACGTCAGCATTTTCATAGTCCTCTTTTTCGATAGTTGAAAGTCGTGTGTCGATTAAAATATCAGCATCAATAATTCCTGACATTTCCGATACGCCTTCCATTGGAAATGCTTTATTGATATTTGCTAAGTCAAGAGTTCCTTTTAGTTTGGTATCAATATTTGGATCAGAAATAGGAGTGCTTAAATTGAATCTCCCTTCAAAAGGTTTTCCATCCAATGCTAATTTGAAATTAGGAATGTTGATTTTCATTTTATCCAAATCACTACTTGGACTTTCGATATTTATTTTTGCAAATATATTGTTCATCCCCATCGGTAAATCAGGATATTTAAAACTTCCTTCATCAATATCTAAATCAACTTTAAAGGCAGGAAGCTTTTCTTTTGCACCATTATAAATACCTTTCACATGACCATTGAATGCCATTTTACCATCAGCCTTTACATTATCAAAATCAGAAGTAAAAGCACTTGGAATTAAAGAAAGTAAATTTTTAAAATCATTTTTAGGAGCATCAAAAGTAAAATCAATTTTGATGTCATCGTTTTCTTTCATTTGCACAAATCCATCCACTAATAATTTCAAAGAATTAATTCTCAAATCATTTTCTGCCAAAGTATAAGTACTTGAAGGCAAATCAATATTAAAAGTTGCATCCAGTTTTGTATTGGCTTTTCTTAAATAATTGATACCACCACTACTAGCCGATAATGACTTGACAGAAGTTTTGGTAACGAGGTCAAATACGTCTTGGGTGAAATCTCCTTTTCCTTGATGGTCTAAATTTTTTAATTCCAAAAATATACTTCCAGCTCGATCATCGTAAGTAAAGCTACCATCATTGATTTGATATTTTTCAAGTTGAATTAAAAAATCGTATTCTCCAGTTTCAGTTTCTTCTTCGGAAGGTTTTACAATGTCATAATTAGCTTTGCCATTATTCAAAATTAAGATATTGACCTCAGGTGCATTCAAAGTTATCGTCTCTATTTCAATTGGGCGATCTGATTTTATAACCGACATTAAATCCAAAGTAAAATCAATATCATCAGCTTGAACCAATGGAATACCATCGAATTCATTTTTTCCAGTTACTTTTAAATCTTCCATTGCAAAACTGAAATTTGGAAAATTTCGAAGTAGAGATAAGTTGACATCGCTAAAATCCACCGTAGCATCTAATGTATTATTGGCTTCTTCTTTAATTTTAGCTAAGATTTCATCTTTGAAAAAATATGGAACAGCCACAGCTACACCAACTATTAAAATCACTATAAATAGAAGGAAGGTGAATGATCTTTTTATGATTTTTGAAATTTTCATATGTTTCATTTTTACGAACGAACTCTAAATGATTTCCCTTTTGTTTATGAACGTTTTTTAAAAATTTTGATTTCAGCAAAGGTCTAAAAGTATTTGAATAAAAATTCATGTTTATTACGATTTAAAGACGCATTTGTTTGAATTTGGTCATCAGTATTACTAACGAATTAAAAAAAAATAGATTTATTCCATATCATTTGATACTTATAAATAAAGATGCCTATATTGCGTGCTTTGATTAAATCCCAACAGGTTTTAATGTTTTTTTAACATAAGGAATTCATTC
Organism: uncultured Saprospiraceae bacterium; assembly: GCA_937918905.1. Taxonomy (GTDB): domain Bacteria; phylum Bacteroidota; class Bacteroidia; order Chitinophagales; family Saprospiraceae; genus CAJQQY01. The sequence goes on along the minus strand of CAKZSH010000255.1, from coordinate 15,391 downwards.
AATTTAGTAAAGCCTTTGATATATAATAGTTTTAGGTTCAAAGAGTTAACTTGGGTTTCAACGATTTTTATGTTAAAATGATTTTAAAATTCATCTCAAAAACTTCTTGTTCCACCTTTATTGAATTTAACCTCTATTAAATTATTGAAACTGCATATAATATTTTTGTTTAATGATCCTAAAAGACACACCGTATCAGCTTATTGAGAATCAGGAAGATGTAAAAAATTTCATTGAAAACAATAAAAATATAAGTTGGATGGGGTTTGATACCGAGTTTATCGGAGAAAAACGATTCCATACTTTACTTTGTTTAGTACAACTTTCTACTGAAAATGGATACTATTTAATTGATACTTTAAAAGTACCATCCTTTCCTGAAGTGCTTCAATTATTCGAAAATCCTTCAATTTTAAAAATTACCCACGCTGGGGAAAATGACTACCGAATTTTCTTCAATCAATATGGTATTGTTCCTAAAAATGTATTTGATACTCAAATAGCTGCTGGCTTTGTTGGGTATAAATATCCTACTTCTTTCCAAAAATTAGTGGAAAAAGAAGTAGGGGTTCATGTTCCAAAAGGGTATACCGTTTCGGACTGGGAGGCACGCCCTTTTACCAAAAAACAAATTTCATATGCATTGAATGATGTTATTTATTTGTTTGATTTATGGAAAGCGATAACTGCGAAATTGGAATCCATGGATAGAGTATCATGGTCGGAGGAAGAGTGTGAAAAAATGTGTCATCCTGAATATTACTTTGTACATCCTCACAAAGAAGCATTTAGAAATAATGCTATTCCAAATTTAAATACACAAGAGCAAATTTTTATGGTGCGTTTATTTAATTGGAGAAAGGAAGAGGCAAAGAAAAAGAATTATTCGAAAGAAATGATTTTGCCCAAAAAGTTGATTACTCCGATTGTGAAAAATATGAATTCAGGGAAGAATGCACTTTTAAAAGATCGAAGACTTCCTACCAATACCATATCCAAACATTGGGATACTTTTAATGAACTTTTCAATAGAAAAATTTCTCCCGAAGATCGTGAAATTCTAAGAGAAATTCCTGAGCGACAAGAGTCTCCTGATCCAAAGCAAAATACCATGTTGGAGATGTTATATTCTATCGTAGAATATATGTGTCAACGTCAATTGATTGCTCCCAGTTTGGTTTTGAATAGAACCTCTTTTAAATTAATGAAATCTGATCCCGCCTATTTTGATGAAAGTATTGCACAGGGTTGGCGAGCGAAATTATTAGGAGAGGATTTGTTGAAATGGTTGAGAACTCGAAAGGATTTGATTATTGAAATGAAAGACAAATCTTGTATTATCCGAATGGAGGATTGACGTTAATTTTGAAGGGAGATAATTTGTATTATTTTTTCCGAAAACATTCATCAATATCCACAATTGCTCCAATCGTAAAATTATAATTATCTACTCCCACGGCTTCCAATTGATTTGGGCTGCTAAGAATAGTTAAATTAAAAAAGCATCTGGCCTGTTTAATTCCAGTAAATAATCTAAATGAACTTTCGCGAATAAAAAAGTCATTTTTAGCCTCTAAAATCTCTAACCTGCTAATGTCATTCAAATCGACAATGCCAAAAGAAGCTGCTTTATCGAATTGCAATTGACCCATCTTAAATGTATAACTAAATCCACTTATTCGATTAAACCAATGGAAACCAATTTGACCATAAGTTTTTTGAAACTCCACAATCGAGTTCCCTCTTGAATTGTAATCCAAGCTAGAATTGCCTCTAGCATGTCCGAAATATAAATCAATTAAACTTCCACGTTTGATATAATTATTTGAAAAAATTGGAGGGGGATCTAAATTTTTAGTTTTGTTTTTCCTTTGAAATATTCGTAAAAGTGGATTTGGTATAGGCTTGAAAAAATAATAACCGCCAATCGCTCCACTTCCCATATGACCTCTTCCTTTTATTAAAATATCATCTTGATCTGCATCGCTTAAATAAAAATAACTCCCTTGAATTGCTAAATGTTTAATTGGGCTATATCCTAATTGAATATTTACTTGGTTGGAGGTGTCTTTAATTCGCAAGGTTTGCAGACTGGTAGAAATGTGAAAATCATTTTTTTGACTGATGGTTAATAAATGACCTTCATCAGGAGAATAATAATATCTACTACATGAACTGGTCATGATTAAAATAGAAAAGATGAGAAGAAAGGATGTATATTTTATTTTCATAGATTTTCAAAATTAATATTTTTATCTACATGTTTTATACCATTAAAAGGAATTTGTAGATTTGCAGGCTTTTAAGTAGAGTTGGTTATTAAGTTATTTCGAATAACATGTTTTTCAAAAATATTCAACCAATAACTTAATAATTCTATAACCATTAACCTCTTAACAAAGCAAATAATTTCAACAAGCACCTAAATCAGATTAAGAATTTTATAGAAAAAATCAGCCTTATGAGTTACCAATATACAGTATCGGAAAGATTTTTAAGATATGTAAAAATAGATACACAATCAGATCCTAATTCAACGACTTTTCCTTCTACGGAAAAGCAAAAAGATTTAAGTCGATTATTAGTAAAAGAATTGTTAGCAATGGGGATTGAAGACGCTGAAATGGATGAATATGGTTATGTATTTGGCACCATTCCCTCCAATTCTGAAAAGGATGTTCCAGTTATTTGTTTTTGTTCACATGTTGATACTGCTCCCGATTGTAGTGGTACAAATGTAAAACCAATAGTTCATGAAAACTATCAAGGTGGGGCAATTGTACTTCCTGATGATCCTACTCAAGTGATAAAGGAAGAAGATTATCCACACTTAAAAAAGCAAATTGGAAATAGTATTATCACCACAAGTGGAACTACTTTATTGGGTGCTGATGACAAAGCAGGTGTTGCTGAAATTATGGATGCTGCTCATTATATGATGACTCACCCTGAAGTAAAGCATGGTAAAATTAGAATTCTTTTTACACCTGATGAAGAAGTGGGAGCAGGGGTGGAAAAATTGGATTTGAAAAAACTAGGTGCTGATTTTGGTTATACCTTGGATGGTGGTGTTCCTGGAACATTAGAGGATGAAACCTTTTCTGCGGATAGTGTTGTGATTACCATTAAAGGAGTGAGTGCGCATCCTGGTTATGCAAAAGGAAAAATGGAGAATGCAATGAAAATTGCTGGAACCATTTTAGATCGATTGCCTAAACATCGATTGACCCCCGAGGTGACTCATAAAAAGCAGGGATTTATTCATCCTGTGGCCATGGAAGGTGTTTTAGAAAAGGCCGTTTTAAAATTTATCATTCGAGATTTTACGACTGAAAAATTACAAGAGCATGAGGCAGAATTAAAAGCAATTATGGAAAATGTCCTTAAAATATATCCTAGCTCATCAGGTGAATTTGTTGTTAACGAGCAGTATCGAAATATGAAAGTGGTACTCGATAAACATCCTCAAATTGTCGAAAATGCTGAGGAGGCTATTCGAAGAATTGGTTATAAAAATCCGATTAAAAACCCTATTCGAGGTGGTACTGATGGCTCAAGGCTTTCATTTATGGGATTGCCTTGTCCTAATATTTTTACTGGGATGCAAGGGATTCATTCTGTAAAGGAATGGGTTTCAATAAAGGATATGGAAGAGGCGGTGGATATGATTGTTGAGATTTGTAAGGTGTGGGAAGAGCGGAGTTAGTTTTTTGGAATTGGGGAAAAAGGGAAGACGGAATTATGATTTGAGAAGTTTGGTCGAACGGACTCGTTCACCAGTATTCGTCAATATTTCTCAAATCATAATTCCGTCTTCCCTTTTTCCCTAATTCTAAAAATCACTTTACTTTCAGAGCTTTAAAGGTTTTTAAAATATCCCCATCAATAATCATTTTTCCAAAATATACTCCAGTAGATAATTCATTACTTTCAATATTAACATTATGATTTCCTGAGTTAAGATTGTTTTGTAACAATGATTTTACAAGTTGACCTTGAGCATCATAAAGCTCAATAATTAAATCTGAGTTTTCCTCTAAATTAAACTGAAGATTAAAGCTTTCTTGAAAAGGATTAGGTAATACATTTACATTTTTGATAACAGAAGGCTCTTCTGTATTGACAAAGAAAAATTGGTCAATGAATTTTGGACTTCCGCTCAAAGTTATCGTTGAACTAAAAATTTCAGTCACAGAATCAGTAGTGCTAAAATCCCATTCCATTACATTTGCTCCTCCCAAACTTATTTCATCAGGAAAAGTATAATCATAACTTGCAATTTCTGATTCGTCAACATCAGTCTTGGCCCATAAGACATAACGATGTGACCCATTACCCATATCGAAAGCAGCACCGTTCACTTCAGCAGGAAGATTTAACATAGCCGTTTGAGTGGAATCATAGATTGCCGAACCAATTAATTCTCCAAGCGTACGACATCCTAAACCTGAAGGATTGTGAGTAATATTATAAGGCATTATATTTCTAATTTCTTCAAACATGCCCATGACGTCCAGCCAGCCACTCGCATCATTATATTGAGCTTGATTGGAGAGATTGTAAAAATCAATTTGTCGAATCTTATTTTTAAAAGCAGCAATTTGAACTTTCATTACAAAATTCTTTTGAGCTTCATGTGAACCAATCCATTCATTAAATTTTTTACTTGGCATCCCTGTTTCAGTAATGATAACTTCTTTTTTAGGGAAAGTCACTCCATCAAAACCATGTTTATCAAGTACAGCTTGAAATCTTGATTGATGATCTATGATACCATCCACCGCCGCATCAGAATGTCTTTGTGGTAGGTAAGTTGCAGTAAGCGAATCAAAGTACAAAAGTGTTCCATTAAAATGAGGATAAGAATGAAAACTCAATGCATCGAAATAAGCTCCTCCTTTCAATGGATATTCTGCGGTGACACTTCCATCAACTGGATTATCAGTAAATCTTAAAAGCACATCCAAGTAACTCTCAAAACCAATTCCTCCTACTGAAATGAAGGCATCTTCATCCAAAGATTTGATAACTTCGTATGCCACTTTAAGCAATCTGATATAATGATAAACAGGAGTTTTTAATTGAGTTTCACAAGGCCCTGGAGTATTGTCAAACCAATTACCATCCATACCTTCAGGCTTCCACCCACAGTTAGCTCCTCCAAAGTCAGGTTCATTCCATATTTCCCAAAATCTTACATTGTCTTTATAAAGCGTAACCGTTTTATAAAAATATAATGCTGCATAATTAGAGTCATTGACAGGGGTTCCATCCGTTCCATCATCCCAAATTGGTAAGTATAAATTAGCAAACATTTCAGATGGAAAACCAGGACAGTAAACAGTCGTATCTCTATGTTCAAATTTTGGATTTTGTAAAAATACAGTTAGATCAGTCATTCCCAATGCTTCATAATGTTCAAAAGCTGGAAGTAAAATTTCATATCCCCAAAACTCTAAAAACGCTTCGGGTAGTGGAACTCTGAATGTTTCCATTCCTATTCCTTCTACATTGAGATTAGGATTACCGATAGAAATGTCAGCAAGTTGTTTGTCGGTCCAGTTATTTCCATTCCATCCAGGATTGATACCTACCAAAAATTGTTTGTCATAGGTAGGGACTTGGTCCATTGCAGTATAATTGATTTGAGCAAATGATTGGAACCCCCATAAGAGGAGTAAAAGAAAAGTAAACTGTTTCATGGTATTATTGCGTTTGTTTAATCTTCTAACAAAGATAAATGATATTAGTTGTTGTTCTTAAAGTATTCTCAATAATGTTAGTTGTAAAACATTTAAAACCAAATACAAAGATAAGATACCATAATTTGAGTTATTGCTGCTCTATATTTATAGTTCAGCAATAATTTTAATCCAACTTGTGAACAAAAAAAAAGTCCCGAATTTTCAAATCAAGAAAATTCGGGACTTACAAGTAATAGATTCTATTAACCTAAAAGAGATTGCAATTTCATTGCTAATGACATATCACCCCCAATCTTAACTTTACCTGTCATCACCGCCATCATTGGATTTAAGTCCCCTGATTGAAGTTTCATTAAGGTTTCAACACTTGTAGTGATTGTAGTATCTGCGTCTTTATCTTCGCCTGATACTTCATTGGTATCACCACTTCCATCAATGTAAATAGGGTTGCCATCAAGAACAAATTTTAATGTACCACCAAGAGGGGCAGCATTAGCTGCTTGAGCTTTCATTTGTTCAATAATAGGTTCAATACTCATTTTGTTAAATTTTTATTTTATTAAAATAGATTTATTTCTACAGTCCAATAAATAGAATGTGCAAGACACTTTCTTTTTAATTTGCCCCAATTTAGGTTATTTTTTTTTTGGTTTATAATTTGAAAGTGTAATATTATGGAAAAATATTAAATTTATGATTGAATTTACCATATTCAATTATTGAACCATTCCTTAACCATTTTACTTCACGGATAGCCTTCATTTTATTCCCATTTTAAAATCGAATAATTTATTATTTTTTGGTGTCTATTTTTTTTGTCTCAAAGATTTATTTAAAATATTGTAACCGCTAAATTTATTGGTCTCAGAAAAGGTTTAAATCCTCGCACGTTAGTAAAGTTGTTAGGTTTTAAATCAACTAATAGTCAATCATTTTTACAATTAACAAAATAAATTTAAAGATTACATTTTGCACAAAACTGGTAAGATATTTTCAATAAGAAAATCAATTATGAATAAAATTCTCTACATCATTTTTTTGTTAAGTTGCTTCCAATTATCATTGATAGCACAGGACACTACCTTAATTATTCAATACGCCATTCCCATTATAAGTGGAGAAGATGATGTGGAAGAAGAGGCCGATGGAAACATGTATATCAACTCTACTGATTTGGAATTAATAGAGGATGGTCAAGAGCAAATTGTTGGATTACATTTTCAAAAAATACCATTAACTCAAGGTCAAGAAATTACTCAAGCCTATATTCAATTTACAACTGACGAAATTACAACGGGTAATTGTGTTTTAGATATTTTTGGAGAAGCGGAAGATGATGGTTCTAGTTTTGGGACTTCTAATTTTGAATTATCAAATAGAATAAAAACAGATACGTTTATAAACTGGATTGTCGATAATTGGACAATTGTGGATGAATCTGATATTGCTCAAAGAACACCAGATCTTTCTCCTGTGATTCAAGAAATTATTGATCGACCTGATTGGATAAAAAATAATTCTATCAATATTTTGATCGAAGGAATGGGAGAGCGAACAGCACATTCCTACGAAGGTGAACCTGCTCTTGCGCCAAAGTTGATTATCGAAATTAGTCAAACATTTACCAAAGGAGATTTAAGCCATATTTATATCAATGAATTGATGTCAAAAAATAGTTTGATTTTGGATGAACAAGGAGAAGCAGATGATTGGGTAGAATTATATAATGATAATAATGTAGGAGTAATGTTAGAAAATTTTTATGTTACAGATGATCCTACCGACACGACAAAATGGATGTTTCCAGAACCTATATTTTTAGAGCCTAAATCATTTACTTTACTCTGGATGGATGATGCTCCCGAACAAGGAAATGCACATGTTCCATTTAAGTTAAGTGGCAATGGAGAAACGCTTTGGATAGCACAAAATCAAACTAGCGGAATTGCTATTTTAGATTCCATTACATTTCCCAGCCTTCCTCAAAATGTTAGCTATGGTCGGTCAAGTGATGCTGATTCCAATTGGGTATTTTTTGGAGAATACAGCCCCAATGCTTCTAATAATGACAATGGTTTATATTTAAATGCTGATTTGGATTTTTCTATTGATGGTGGTTTTTATCCTATTGGAACTACATTGTCTATGTCAACAATTGACCCTACGGTAGACATTCGATATACAACTGATGGAAGCGTGCCTACCTCTAGTTCTACATTGTATAACAATCCAATTGCATTAAATCAAACCGCAATTATAAAAGCTGGTGCATTTAAACCTGGCTTTATTTCTAATGTTCAAAAAGAAGAATTTTATTTGATAAATGGAGATCACGATTTACCCATAGTTCAAGTCACCATTGATCCTAAATACCTTTGGAGCGATGACGAAGGCATGTATATTACTGGACAAAATGGATCAGATGGATACTGTTCCGAAATTCCAAGAAACTGGAATCGAGATTGGGAAAGACCTGTTTCAGTTCATTATTTTGAAGAGGATGGAACGAAGGCATTTGACATTGAGGCTGGGATGAAAATAGCAGGAGGTTGCTCAAGAGGTTTTTCCAAAAAACCATTTAATTTATTTTTTAGAGATTCCAAAATTGAATATCCTATTTTTCAATCCTTAGAAATTTCTGAATTTAAAAGATTGAAATTAAGGGCGAGTGGAAATGATTTTCCATTAACCATGATTCGAGATGCTTCGATACATTCTATGTTGGAAAATCAAGTTGATATTGATTTAATGGCCTACGAACCTGTCGTCTTGTATTTAAATGGAGAATATTGGGGATATTATGGTCTGCGAGAATTATTTAACCAACACTATGTTGAAGCGCATCATGGAGTAGACAAAGACAGTATTGATTTTCTTAAAAATCCGTACCTCTGGCCTGAAGTGAAAGAAGGAGATTTAGTGAATTGGAATACGCTTACCAATTTCATTAGAAATAATTCTATGCAAATATTGACCAACTACGATTTTGTGGTGAATCAAATGGACATCTATGAATTTATGAATTATAATATTGCAGAAATATATGTGGCGAATTATGATTGGCCTGCCAATAATGTTTCAGTATGGCGAGATCGTAATAATGGCAAATGGCGATGGATGTTTTTTGATGTAGATATTAGTTCAGGATATGGGCAATGGTCGCCCGCCGTGGCTAGTTATAATATGCTAAATCATGCCACTACGCAGTTTGGTGCGGAGTGGCCAAATGATGAAAAGAGTACTTTGTTTTTAAGGAAATTATTAGAGAATAGTTTTTTTAGAAATGAGTTTACACAACGAACATGCACTTTTGCTCAAACCATTTTTGCACCTGATCGAGCCGATCATTTTATTGATAGCTTGGCTGCCAAGGTGGGCCCAGAGATGCCAGAGATGTTAACCAAATTTAATAACGCACCTTTCGCTTGGCAGTTATGGTTAAATAATCCAGGAGGAGGTTCTTTGTCGAGTTGGCAAAATAGTTTAAATACTTTTAAAGGTTTTTTTGAAGATCGCTTTGGGTATGTTTTAACTCATTATGAAAATTACTTTAACTATGATGGACATTTTAATTTAACAATAAATTATGATGAAAATTCTAATGGTAATGTGGTTTTTCATATCAATGAAATGAAAATTCCTTATCAATATAGTGGTGAATATTTTAATGATGTTCCTATTCGAATCAAGGCAATTCCAGATCAAGGGTATTACTTTTACAAATGGTTAGAAACGGGTGAGATGAGTCCAGTAATTAGTTTTTCTTCAAATACAGATGCCATACTCACACCTATTTTTGTGATGAATGGAACAACGCCAACAGCAGGTTTAAGTAATGAATTTGTTTTTGAAGTATATCCTAATCCAGTTTCCTCAAAATTAATTTTTCAATATAAAAATCTTGGAGAAAGATTTCCTTTAATCATTTATAATTCACTAGGGCAAGTCGTTTATTCTAAAGATCTCAGTTTTGGAAATGATATTCAACAACTTGAAATTAACGTTGAGGAATGGGCTAGGGGAGTTTATTTTTTAAAAGCAGTAATTGATGGTCAAGAACGATTTAAGAAAATTGTAGTTGATTAATTATAATTGTTCGGTACGCTCTTGTAACCGCCAACTTCAGTTGGCAGGTTGTCAAATTAGTTGTTTAGTAATGGTCAAATAAATGAATATTATTTATTTTAAACAACCTGCCAACTGAAGTTGGCGGTTACAAGAGTGTGCCAAACAGTTACTTTTATTTGTATAATTCACAGAATTACTCTACAAACATATTGTAATCAAAACATACAAGACTATAATACGTTTAACATTCATTTTACTAAATGTATTAAATCATTGTAAGTATCATTTAATCGACCTTTGAGATAGAATTAATAAACCATGTATGTAAAATGAGTAAAACAATATCTTCCTTTTCGGTTTTAAATCGAAAAAATCAAATCCAAAAATTAAAATCGGAAACCTTTGATTTAGTGGTCATTGGTGGTGGCGCAACTGGAACTGGGATTGCCTTAGATTCTGCATCAAGAGGACTGAAAACTGCTCTGGTGGAGAAACGAGATTTCGCATCAGGAACAAGTAGCAAATCCACTAAATTGATCCATGGTGGATTGCGATATTTAAAGCAACTGGATGTAGCATTGGTTCGAGAAACTGGCACCGAAAGAGCGGTTGTTCATCGTCTAGCTCCACACTTAGTTTTACCTGAAAAAATGTTGATGCCATTAATTAAAGGAGGAACTTATGGCAAATGGGCCACCTCATTTGGGTTGTGGGTGTATGACGTTTTAGCAGGAGTAAAAGGTGATGATCGGAGGCGAATGTTATCAAAGCAAAAAACTTTAGAACTTGAGCCTTTGTTGGGAAAAAATGGATTAAAAGGTGGAGGCTACTATGCGGAGTATCGAACGGATGATGCAAGGCTTACTATTGAATTAATCAAAACGGCAGCTTCATACGGAACCACGGCTTTGAATTATTGTAAAGTTTTAGATTTTGAATACGAAGAGAAAGTTGTAAATGGAGTGTTATGTAAAGATCAATTAAGCGGTGAGAATTTTATTATTAAGGCTAAAAATATAGTTTCTGCTGGTGGGCCATGGGTGGATCAAATTCGTAAAAAAGATGGTAAGCTGGAAGGAAAAAGATTACATTTAACCAAAGGCGTTCACATCGTTTTTCCTCATGAAAAATTTCCCTTAAAACATACTGCTTATTTTGATGCTCCAGATGGACGAATGATTTTCGCTATTCCAAGAGGTCGAGTAACCTATGTTGGAACAACTGATACCACCTACAAAGCAAGTCTTAATCGAGTTGTTGCGACCAAGGCAGATGCTGCTTATTTATTGGGGGTCACAAGTCGGGTTTTTCCAGATATTCAACTCAATGAATCGGATATTATTTCTAATTGGGCAGGGCTACGGCCATTGATCCATGAGGATGGAAAATCTCCATCTGAACTCTCTCGTAAGGATGAAATTTTTATCTCTGATAATGGTTTGATTTCGATAGCAGGTGGAAAGTTAACGGGTTATCGAAAAATGGGACAACGTATAGTTGACCTTGTTGTAAAACGAATGGAGAAGGCAACTCGAAAGGAATATAAAAAATGTTACACCAAGGAAATTCCTTTGACAAAAAATCCTTTGGCTAATGCAAAAGCTGTTCAAGATTATATTGTTGAATTGGAAAAAATAACTTTGGAAAGAAATTTAGAAAAATATCATGCTTGGTATTTAGTAACTAATTATGGGAAACAAGCAGATACCATTTTGGAAATGATGAATGATTTTTCCGATACCCCTGAGGTTGCTTTTGCGAGGGCCGAGGCTGCTTTTGGAATTCATCATGAAATGGTGGCAAGTGCTGCTGATTTCTTCGTAAGGAGAACTGGGCGATTATATTTTGACATCAAAAGCATAGCAGAAATAAGAAATCCTGTGATGAAAGATTTTCAAAAACATTTAGGATGGGATGAAGAAAGAATGAAATTTGAAAATCAAAAAATGAATGAATTACTTTTTGATGCTACACATTATTATGAAAAAGAATTAGAGGATAGTGTAGGAGAGGGGCTCTTGGAAAAACTTTAAAGTGCCTTGTAACCGCCAACTTCAGTTGGGGGAGTGTTCAGGAATGTGTGTCTATTAATTTTCTTCTTAGCCGTCGGATTTACATCCGACGGCTAAGAAGAAAATCAATAGACTCCGTTAAATAAACACCCCCCAGTTGGTAGGTTATTTTAATACTAAAAAAAAGAAACCTCGAATTTTTACAAGTTCGAGGTTTTTTTGAGGATCACTCAAAATTATTCGACATACTTCTCCAATCGTAAATCCGTCTTCCCTTAGCGCAGCGTTCCCTTCTTCAATTCCCTTCTTTCCATCTCATTTATTTTTTAACCTTTTTGAGAATTCAAATCTCTCCCACAATGGCTTCAGTAACGTTGATAATATGATCGCCTACTTTTTCTAAATTCGAAAATAGATTGTTATAAATCATTGCACTATTGATATTGTATTCTGTTTCCGTCTCCATAGCAATAGTGTTTTCTTTACGCATCACATTTCTTTTTTCATTTATTTTTTTCTCAATTGCAACAGCTTTTTCTTTATAAACATTATCGTAATGAGGGTTGGATAAATTTTCAATCATAGTTTTAAATGCTTCATCTATCAAATCAAACATTTCAGTTAACCTGATTCTTTGGTGTTGTGTAAACCATATTTTTTCCTCAAATTTTCTTTCGATTGTTTTTGAAATTTGATAAAAATCATCGCCTATTCGTTCCATTTCATTTCCAATATTTAAAATACTTCTTACCTTAATTGACATCTTAGGAGTCAATTCTTTTTTCGAAACATTGGTCATATATTCCGCTAATTCAATTTCAAAACGATCTGTGATTTCTTCATATTTTTCAATCTTTTTCAATAACCTTCTTCGATTCAAATCTGTCTCGGAAGGATTTAATAACAATTCTCTTGCAAAAGTTGACATTCGACTAGTCACCTCGCCAAATCTCGCTACCTCTCTTTGCGCCTCTAAAATGGAAAGTTCAGGAGTAATGGTTGAACCACCAATGTATTTTAATCGAGCCGATTCACTATCTTCTGGATCACCCTTTATCATTCTTTCAGCGATTTTTACCATCCATGGCACAAAACCAATCAATAGTATAACATTAAGAACATTAAAGATGGTATGGAATGCGGCCAAAGTGTAAGTACTCAAACTATCTTGGCTAGTTAAATTCTTTTCAACGTCAAAATAATTTTCAATGAGGTAAATAGAATTAACTACTAAGGGAAGAATAAAAGGTAAAAGAAAAACCATCCAGGCAACTCCAATGATATTAAATAATGAATGTATTCTAGCAGATCTTCTGGCTTGAGTATTTCCTACTAGAGAAGCAACTTCAGCCGTAATTGTTGTTCCAATGTTTTCTCCTAAGACCATAGCACAGGCAATATCAAGAGGGAGCCAACCTTTGTAAACTAGTGTTAAAGTAATCACCATAGCTGCACTTGAGGATTGAACAATAATAGTGATGATTGCTCCAACAAAAACAAAAAATAAACGGGAAAGAATTCCATAATCAGAAAATTCTTTTATGAATTCAAGAAGAGGGTTGTCAATTGTAATATCCGGGATAAATTCTTCTAAATGATCAAGCCCTAAAAATAGTAAGGCAAACCCAATTAAGAATTCCCCCCAGTATTTTAATTTTCCAATTTTTAAAAATGAAAGCGGTAAAGCTATGGCAAAAATGGGAAAAGAATAGGAACTCAACTCTACAGTAAAACCCAACACAGAAATTAACCAACCCGTAATGGTCGTACCTATATTTGCCCCCATCATCACACCTGCTGATTCTACCAATGAAATTAATCCAGCATTAACAAAACTTACCGTCATCACAGTAGTGGCAGAGGAGGACTGAACAATAGCCGTAGTTATAAAACCGGTGAGGACTCCAATAAATCTATTTTTGGTAATAGTACGTAGGATATTTCGTAATTGGGAACCTGCAGCTTTTTGGATACCAAGACTCATTATCTTCATTCCATAGATGAAAAAGCAAAGAGCACCTAAAATTTTAAGAATTTCCCAAAGTCCAAATTCCACTAGTGAGGGAGTTTTGTGAACAAATCAATTTCAATCTGCAAAATTAAATCTTAAAAGATAATTCAATGTTAAGTAATTCTTTCTTTATTATTAAAGATTTGGATATAAAATTAACTTTTCTATTTCTTTGTAATTTATTTTGCTTGAGTTTTTAATTTTTGGATTTATTTCAATTGGGCTTTATAAGAGGTAGGTAAATTTATATATATTTGGGCTTGATTTAGGAGTCATTTATTTTCAACTCCTTTTTAGGGAGTAGGTTATTTATTTCCCACTCCCTTAAACAAAACATACTTCCAATTTTACAAACTAGACCAAAATGGATCAGACATTGATTATTATGTGGGTTGGGTTTATTCTTGCATCTTATTCCGTTGTAGGAAATGACGTAATTCAAACCTTGGGTACTTTTTTAAGCTCAAATGAAAAAAGGCCCTGGTGGGTTTTATGGTTATTTGCAGGGACAATCCTTAGTGCAACGTTGGTATATAGTTGGTATGTAAATGATGGAGATGTTTCTTATCAAAGATTAGCTAAATATCCTCTTCCTGAACCATTTGATTGGTATTATGTTTTGCCGCCTTTAGTGTTGATGTATGTAACGAGGTGGGGGATACCTGTCAGTACTTCCTTTCTGATTCTTACCTTTTTTAGTTTTAAGAATTTAAGTAATATGCTGATTAAATCTGTTTCTGGATATTTAGTCGCATTTGCAGCAGCCATTGTTGTTTATGTTTTAATCACAAAATTATTAGAGAAACGATTTATAGAAAACCCGATAAAGGAACAAGAACAAAAAATTTGGACAGTTCTCCAATGGGGATCAACTGGTTTTCTTTGGACACAATGGTTAGCGCAGGATTTTGCTAACATCTTTGTTTACCTTCCTCGTGATTTAGATGTTACCTCTTTGATAATTTCTTTAATTATACTTCTTGCTTTATTAGCCTATATTTTCTATCAACGTGGTGGAGCTATTCAAAAAATTGTAAAATCAAAAACGAATACAACTGACATCCGTTCAGCTACAATCATTGATTTAATTTATGGAATAGTGTTGTTCTATTTTAAAGAATTGAACAATGTGCCTATGAGTACAACTTGGGTATTTATTGGATTATTGGCAGGTCGAGAAATTGCAATCAGATGGAGATTAGATGGTAAATTGCAATGGTTTGAAGTCAAAGGAATTTTGTCAGATTTAGGAAAAGTATTTTTTGGACTCTTTATCAGTTTATTACTTGTGGTATTTATTCAATGGGTGAGAGGTGAAGACGTGATGCAAATGATGATGGGGATTTGAAAAGATTTGTTCGGATAGGTTACATATGAAGAAGGGAACGCTGCGCTAAGGGAAGAAGGATTTATGATTTTAGAAGTTTTTCGAAATTCGGTGATTCTCACTTTCACCATTATTCGACAAAACTTCTAAAATCATAAATCCGTCTTCCCTTAGCGTAGCGTTCCCTTCTTCATATGTAACCTATCCGAACAAATCTTTTCCAATCCCCATCATCATTTGCATCACATCTTCACCTCTCACCCATTGA
>CAKZSH010000254.1 GCA_937918905.1 uncultured Saprospiraceae bacterium | reverse complement strand
AAAGTAAGCAGTAATTTCATCATCTTGTTCAAAATTATAAGTAACACTTGCCGAGGCATCTTTACTTAAAATAGTATGAAGAGATTCCCAATGAGAAAATGTAAAACCATTGTTAGAATTGATGGTCAAAGTAACTGGAACACCATTATAATAATAACCTGCCCAAGGTAAAGAGTCAGGCGTAATGGTATTGATTTTTATTTCACCAGCACCTGCGGGATAAGTGCGAAGCGTAAGATTGACTTCATTGGGCAACTCAAATTGTTGCCGTACAAATTCCCTTTGAAAAGCAGGACGATCTTCTATAAAACGATAAAGCCCAACAAGTCTATCATTTTTCCAAACATCATATCCTGGCCAAGTCCATTTTTCAAAATGACGTTTCATTTCTTCCTCGATTTCTGAAACGGTAAAATCGGTTTCGGCTTTCAACTTTTTTGAGCTAAAAGTAGTATTCATCAAATCAGCATAACGATTGACAAAATAATTTTTGTAATCTTCATTTTTCAAAAAAGCCAAAATAATATCAATGAATTTATTGTTGGCTGGATTTTCAAGGAGAGGGTTAAAGTTATCTGAACTTGCTTTTGTCCAACCATGCCGCCCCATCGAAACATCCAAATCAAATAGTAAATATCGCCATTTTCCATTGGCAGTTTTAGGTTGCCAAAATTTGATATTGTTATTCGGGAAGTCAGTATTATTGACGTAAGTTTGAGCAATAAAAAAATCTGTCAAACTGGAAAGATCAAAGTACGATGCTGCAATTTCAAAATTAGATGGAATACTTAAATCATTTGTAACAATATAATTGTAATTTGAAAAATACTCATCTGAACTACCTTCAATAACTAATATATCTTTTTCCAAAATATCAACGCTGTCTGTGTCCAATCCGTAATTTTCATTGAGGTAAAACCGATCTATTTTTTCTCTTAAATTCATCACTCCCCAATAAATACCATTGATGTAAACCGCCAGAGGTTGATGTGCCAATACATCCACATCTAAATTTTCATCGATAAAATAACGTTGCAAATAAGCATCTCTACAATGAGTGAAATTAAAATCCCCACTCGCATTTCTCAACACTAGCCTCCGAAAATTATTGATATTTTTATTATAAAAAAAAGGGTAAGACATTCCCGCAGAAGGAATATCACCATCGGTTAGCAAGCGAAGTGCTTTCATTGGTCTGGTACGTGCACCTTTTCCTCCATGTGTTCTTGTACTTAAATCAAATTCAAATTCTAAACTTTGATCTACATAATATTCCATATGCAATGGGATTTGAGTGTCTTCCCAAAAATTCGCTCCGAAGTTTGGAAAGGTATCTTCTGCATTTGGGCCCAGTTGAAAAATCCCTTTTTCCCAATCCCAAAAATTGTCAGGTGCACTTACCAAAGCCATCACAGGAAGGGTATGATTGGTATTAATAAAAAAAGTTTGCGAGGCAGTAGGAGAAGGATAAAATGCACTTGAAAAAGTTATGGCTCGAATACAGGTAGTGGTATCCAATGAAATTGGAGCGGAATAAATTTCAGAATTTTCATCAGGTATATTTCCATCCCGAGTAAATCTAATTACACAATTGGGTTGCGTGCATGGTTCAATTGCGATGGTGGTTGAGTTTTCGTAAAAGTATTGTTGTGTAATGAATACGGGGGCTGGAGCGAATTGATAATTAGAACCATTTGCATTTGGAGCTGCAGGAGTTGGAATTTCAAAATAAGTCCACTCATTGCTTCCGTCCATTATTTTTCCAAAAGAATGATCCTCTTGAAGCGATGGGATTGCTACACGGTCTATCTCTTCTGCGTTGGAATTACTTAAAATTAAAGTTTCTCCTGCACTTGATAATTTAAAATTGGTATGGCAAAATAAGTCCACAATGTTTTCTTCTGATGCAAAAATCAAAAGGAAGGAATCGGGCGCAATTGTTTTGTTAGGAAATTGCCATTTGGTGGGATTGTCTTCATTGTCGGAAAGGAAATAGCCTTCCAAGTTGATAGGTGAGTTTCCAGAATTAAATAGCTCAATCCAATCGGAAGTTTCTCCAAATTCATCTTCAATGATAGATGCATTTTTACTACAAACTTCGTTGATGATTATTTGAGCATAACCCAAGCAAGGTATGAATAATAAAAAAAGATAAATTGAAAGTCGAGTAGTTGCCTTCATAGTTGAATTTGATTACTCGCAAGATACTTTTTAATGAATAATTAAGAATGAATAATTAATAATATTCTTGAATGGTGAAGGACATTTTTTGATAATTATTTGCGATTTTTCTTCATTCTCCAAAGACAGGCACGAGTCAGGGGCTGACTTGAAAAGTCAGGCTCTAACTTCGATTGATACTTTTTATGACTTTCTTAAAACACGTTATTCGACAGTCATGACGAATCTGCGTAAGTCTGCGACTAAAAAAATGCTGTGGCTAAAATTCAATTCTTTTTAAATCCATGCAAATTCTGTTGCACAAAATCATCAGGGAATTTTTCCATACCGGGGAAACCTAATTTTATCGTACCGCTATCTTCGGGAACATAGCTGGTACCAAAAATATAATCCCACAGACTTAATGAAATCCCAAAATTGACTCCTCTTTTTCTATCCTCAGGTAAGTGGTAGGAGTGATGCCAAAGGTGCATGACAGGATTGTTAAAAATATATTTGAGTGGGCCGTAAGTTAATTTTACATTAGCATGATTCATGTGTCCAATGGCAATGGAAAGATAAAAAACTAGGTACGCACTCTCAGGTGTGAATCCTCCAATTATCATGACAGCAATATATTTCATAGGTGTATAAAAAACATTTTCCATCCAATGATATCGAAGATGAGCAGCAAACCCCATCTCTTCTACGGAGTGATGCACTTTATGAAATCGCCAAAGAAACTCGTACTTATGCAATTGTACATGTGTAAACCATTGGATAAAATCCGTCACTACAAAAAAGACCAACAGCTGAATCCACAGCGCATATTGACTCATATCAACCAATGCAAAATCTTTGACTTCACCACCGAGAACATCTAAAAACAGTTTTTCAGTTACATTGGAGAAGGCGATAAAAATGACTAACTTAAAAAGATAGAAATTGAAAAACATATAGAATGTATCCAACCAAAAATCTTTTCGAAATACGGATTGGTTTTTTCTCCAAGGAAAAAATACTTCTAATGCCCATACAAAAAGTGACAATACAATCAACCAATAAAAATAATTGACATACCATGGCGATACTTGGAAGGTAATTTCGTTCCAAGTGTAATTTGCGAAATCTTTATAGGATTGAATGATAAGATCTAAATAACTCATGTTTATTTTTTTGTAAAAATAAAATATAATTTGAGGATTTAAAGTGATAAATATCACATTGAATTAAACAGGTATTAGTTTAAAATGTTTTGCCAAAGTAATTGAAGATGCTCAGTAAGTCGTAAGAATATTGATTGGGTTTAGTTGACCTTGTGGGTATGTGATGAATATTCATTTTTTTTTGTACAGACTTGAAGTCTAATGTTGTTAACTTATGATTTTTTTTTAAAATTACCTATGGATGTAAATCCACTACTCTCTATTTTAAAGGAGAGGGCAGCAGATTTACATCCTCGGATTACCTTTCAAAATACTTAAATTGACAGCACGTAAACCTAAGGAATGGAAAAATAATAAATGCAGTTTTTGGCGGTTTATTGGTCTCAGAAAAGGTTTGAAACCTCGCACTTTAGTGCGATAAATTTATTAATGTAAAAAAGTGAATATCGAACTCGAATGAATATCGAACTCGAATGAATATCGAACGCTGCGCTAATAGAACAAGGATTTAAGATTTGAGAAGTTTGTCGAATAACGTTGAATATGTACACCTCAAAATTATTCGACAAACTTCTCAAATCTTAAATCCTTGTTCTATTGTTCGATATTC
>CAKZSH010000253.1 GCA_937918905.1 uncultured Saprospiraceae bacterium | reverse complement strand
AGCGGTCTTAAAAAACATCATTTTTTAATTAAAATATAAAATCATGACGCGCAATCCATTCTCATTGATTATTCTGATAGGTATTTTTTTCATAGCTGCTTGTTCACCCAAAGTACAAGATACGGTGGTGACACCTCCTGTAAAAGAAGAAGTAGTAGTTAAAGAATTAGATCCTAATGGTTGTATACAATTTAATGACTTAGGCATCGAGAAAGCAGATCAAGTAAGTGATGACTACAATCTTTATAGAGACCGAATCAAAGAAAAAGATTTCAAAGCCGCTTATCCGATGTGGAAAAATGTTTACGAAAATGCACCTTCTACCAATGGTCGAATTGATTATGTATTTAGAGATGGGTTGAAAATATATTCTGATTTTTATGACAAAACATCAGACACTCAACTACAAAATAAATATGTAGATACAATGATGATGATTTATGAAAAAGCGGTCATCTGTTTTCCCAATAAAAAATCATACTACATGAGTAAGCAAGGAAAAGAATTTTTCTATACTTACAAAGATAGATTGAGTGATGAGGAAATTTACAAGATGCTAAAAGAGGCTGCGGAAATAGATGGTAATGAATCAAGAGTAAGTACGATTATTCCACTTTCTTCACTCAATTATAGATTGTTTTCTAGTGGAAAAATTACGGTGGATGATGCACGTAAATCAATGGAGAATATCAACAGCATCGTGGAATACAATTCAAAAAATTGCAAAGATTCTAAAACTTGTAATGCTTGGACTCAAGTAGAACAATACACAGTAGAACTTTCTGACCGTTACGAAAACAAAAAAGGCTTCTACGATTGTAATTATTTTATGGATAAATATTACGCTGATTATGAAGCACAACCTGAAAACTGTGAATTGATCGAAGACCTCTATCGTAAATTAAGAAAGGCAGGCTGCGCAAAGGAAGAACCTAGGATGGCAGCCCTAGTCACCCAATTCAAAGGTAAATGTATTGAGCCATCTGCTCCTACCACACTTAAGTTAGCAAGAGAAGCTCTTGAACGAGAGGAATACTCTAAAGCGGTTTCTCTTTTTGAAAAATATGTCAACGAAGAAGCACCTGATAATGAAAGAAAAGCTAGATACACCTTTACTATTGCTAAAATTTACTACGCACATCTTAATAAGTTTTCCAAGTCAAGAGAGTACGCTCGTAAAGCAATGCAATACAAATCTAACTGGGGATCACCATTAATTTTAATTGGAAAACTATACGCATCAAGTGGTCCTCTATGTGGCCCTGGAACTGGTTTTGACAGTCAGGTTGTTACTTGGCCTGCCATCGACAAATGGAATGAAGCTAAACGTGTTGACCCAAGTGTAGCTAGTGAAGCCAATAAATTGATTCGTCGATACGAAAAATTTATGCCTAGCAAAGCTGACATTTTCCAACGAAGTCTTAAAACAGGAGGTACTTTTAAAGTAAAATGTTGGATACAAGAAAGCACAAAAATTCGACCTGCTAAATAATTTATGAATGGTAATTCGTAATTTGTGAATGGTAATTCGTCCAACCAATCACGAGTCACGAATTACCATTCACCATTCAAACAACTACCATGAGAAATATTTTTCTAATCCTCTTCATTCTCCTTTTCACTTCTTGCGAATGGGATACCACTTCAACCGCTAACAATGGTTTTGCAAAAAAACTAACCGAAGATCAAGTAATATCAAACACCATGAATGACTTTATTGGCGATCCAAAAACTCAAAATGATATTGATAAAAATATTATTATCAATCATATTATTGATGAAAAATTAGACATGGAATCTACTCCTGAGGGAATCTATTATCAAATCACTAAAGAAGGAACAGGTAACACACCCACACTCAAAGATGTGATTGTTGTCAATTATCATGGGACTTTTTTGGATGGGAAAATTTTCGATTCTCGTATGGATAAAAACGATCCTTTTATTTATCCATTAAAAAGAACCAATGATGGATGGAAAAAAATTATCCCAACTATGAAGACTGGAAGTAGAGGTATTTTTATCATTCCGTCAAAACTTTGTTATGGAGAACAAGGATTTGGAGATTTGATTCCTCCTAATTCCATCCTAAAATTTGAAATTGAACTGTTAGGAGTCAAAGCAAAATAATTCATCACCTGTTGTTAAATTGTTGAAATATCCTTTACTTTGCATATTCCAATCCCTTAAACCCAAGTAAAAAGGAATCAATTACTTAGACCAATACCCTTGTTCTTTTCCTTTTGGGTCTTTGACAAATTCCTTTTTATTAAAAGATTTTTCACATAAAAAATTAAAATTCATTTTTATGAAAACACTAATTAACACTCTATTTGCAATGTTTATTTTGTGTATGTTGACTACAATGTCATGTACTCCAAAGAATTACCTTGGGTCAAAAGATTTGGATGCAAGTATGGTAGACTCTCCACAAACACAGGCTGACATTGATCGTAATAAAATTATCGCTTACGCAAAAGCCAAAAAATTAAAAGGTAATTTTACTGAAAGTGGTATCTTTTATGTCATCGAAAAAGAAGGTGAAGGAATAGAAAGACCAACTGCTGAATCAAAAATTACTGCACACTATACTGGTAGATTATTGAGTGGCAAAAAATTCGACTCTTCCTATGATAGAGATGAACCATTAGAATTCAAATTAACTCAAGTAATCAAAGGCTGGCAAGAGGCTTGTAGAATGCTTGGAAAAGGTGGAAGTGGTACTTTTATCATTCCTTCAGGATTGGCTTATGGAGATCGTGCAGTTGGAAATGATATTACTGAAAACTCAGTTCTTCTTTTCGCAATGGAACTGATTGATTTCCGATTAGAATAATTTTTTTTGAACGGTGAACTCTGAACGGTGAACTGTTAATCAATAATGATGATTTAATATCATCACATTAAATAGGAAGCGATACCAATTAATTTTGGTATCGCTTTTTATTTGCCTGTTTTCTCCATTCACGAGTCAAGGTCTGACTTGCAAAGTCAGGCTTTGACTTCTATTGAAATCATTATAAGTCCTATCGAAATCCCCATAAGTCAAAGCTTGACTTTGCAAGTCAAACCTTGACTCGTGAATAAATACTAAAAAAGAAATTTCATATTAAAATCACTTTCACAAAAACCTTTTTGTATTTTTAAATAACATTTAAACATACTCTTAAACAAAACGGAAAAATTTCAAATTATGAGAAAGAACCTAACTACCCTAGTTCTACTATTTACTTTTCTAACAACATTTTCTCAAAAAAATTCAATCGACTATTTTCTTCCAAGTTGTGATTACAATTCCAATATCCCAACACCTGAATCTGTCTTAGGTTACCAAGTTGGAGAGTGGCATGCCAGTCATGACCAAATCGTAATGTACTTGCGCGAGTTAGCAAAAGCATCGCCTAGAATTGTGATGGAAGAGTATGCTCGATCATATGAAAATCGACCACTCTATCATTTATACATTACCTCAGAATCGAATCATACTCGATTGGATGACATCAAAAAAGAACATTATAAACTTTCTCAACCCGACCAATCTAAAGATATTGATGTTTCAAATATGCCTACCGTGGTGTACCAAGGTTTTAGTATTCATGGTAATGAACCAAGTGGTGGAAATGCTTCGATGTTGGTAGCGTATCATTTGGCGGCGGGTTCTTGCAAAGAAGTCAACGACATTTTAGATAATGTAGTTATATTGTTAGACCCTGTTTATAATCCTGATGGATTTCATCGGTTTTCGAGTTGGGCCAATTCTCATAAAAGTAAAAATATGAGTTCCGATCCCAATGACCGAGAGTACAATGAAGTTTTTCCAAGAGGTCGGACGAATCATTATTGGTTTGATTTGAATCGAGATTGGTTGTTGCTGCAACATCCTGAAAGTCGTGGCCGAGTGGCAAAATTCCAAGAATGGAAACCGAATATTTTGACGGACCATCATGAAATGGGAACGAATCAGACTTTCTTTTTTATGCCTGGAATCCAAACCAGAATCCATCCTTTAACTCCAAAAAGGAATCAAGAATTAACTGCTGAGATTGGGAAGTTTCATGCAAAAGCTCTGGACGGAATTGGTTCTTTATATTTTACAGAAGAACGGTATGATGATTACTACTATGGAAAAGGTTCAACCTATCCCGATGCTAATGGGAGTATTGGAATTTTATTTGAACAAGCCAGCTCAAGAGGGCATTTACAAGAAACTCAAAATGGATTAATGAGTTTTCCATTTACCATTAGAAACCAAACGACTACTGCTATGTCCACATTGAGAGCAGCAGTAGAACTTCGAGAAGACTTACTTAATTTCCAAAGAGATTTTTATCAAAGTGCCATGAAAGAGGCTCGAAGAGATTCCCGTAAAGGTTTTGTTTTTTCGGAGGCAAAAGATAAAAGTCGATTGACTCATTTTGTCAATTTATTGCAAAAGCACGACATCCATGTACAGACTATCCAACAAGACATTTCCGCTGGAGGAAAAAAATTTGAAAAAGAAGATTCTTATTATGTTCCATTAGAGCAGCCTCAATATCGTTTGATAAAAGCGGTGTTTGATCCCATCTTTAATTTTGATGATAGTCTATTTTACGATGTATCGGCATTTACTTTACCGATGGCATACAATATTGATTATCAAGAAGTTACGGGTAAAAACCTGAATAGTTCATCTCAAGAATCCATGCCCATTTTAGGCAAACCTGAAGGGACAGTTTTAGGTGGAAAAAGTCAATACGCTTACCTCTTTGAATGGAACGAATACTATTCACCCAATGCTTTAAACGAATTATTAAGTGAAGATTTGATTGTAAAAGTGGGTACTCAAAAATTTAAAATACCCACCTCGGAAGGCTTACAAGAATTTGATTATGGAACAATTCAAATCCCTGTGGGCAACAATCAAAAACGAAATGCAGATGATATTTTTTCCATCATAAAAAAAGTAGCAGAGAAAAATAGTTTAACCATTTATAGTGTACAAACAGGTTTGACCCCATCAGGAAGTGATTTGGGGAGTGGTGATTTTAAGCGATTGAATACACCTAAAATTTTACTTTTAGTTGGAGAGGGCGTCAATAGTTATGATGCAGGTGAGGTCTGGCACTTACTCGATCAACGATATGATATTCCGATTACAAAATTGGATGTCAGTCGTTTTGGTAGAGTAAACTTAGATAATTACAATTGTATTGTTATGGTGGATGGAAGCTACGGTAGTATTTCTAATCAATCTGAAAAACTACGAACTTGGGTAAGCGATGGTGGAACTTTGGTCGCATTCAAACGGGCGATCCGCTGGGCTAAATCAAATAAAATTTCTTCTGTTTCTATAAAAAAATCAAAGGAAGATTCTAAAAATAAAAAAAGAAGATCCTATGAAAAAGTAGGTGCAGATACTGGTGCAGAAGTTATTGGAGGAGCAATTTTTGAAACAGAATTGGACATCACACATCCTTTAGGATTTGGATATGATGAGTCCTATTTACCCATCTTCAGAAGAGGGACTTTATTTTTAGAACCTGCAAAAAATATTTATGCCACGCCATTGGTTTATTCTTCTTCTCCTCTGTTGAGTGGTTATATTTCTAAGAAAAATTTAGAGACCATAAAAAATTCTGCTTCAATTGTAGTCACAGGTTTAGGAAGAGGACGAGTAATTAATATGGCGGACAATACAAACTTCCGAGCTTTTTGGTATGGCACTAACAAGCTATTTGCAAATGCTATTTTCTTTGGAAGTATCATTAATAGTGGAACGGTAGAACGGGGAGAATAGGAATTTTGTGTTTTTTAAAAACTGTTTCCTTACTTTTTCGTAGAAAAAAGAAATAGATTTATCGAACATTCCATTTACATTGTAATTTTTGGAGCAAATTACTGGTATTACAATTATTATTAACTCTAAATCAAACAAAATGAAATTATTTGAACGACTCAAAAACGGTTGGACCATTGGAAAAACCAGCTTGAGAACTATTAAAGAAAATCCTTCCCTAATGTTCTTTCCTATTATTTCTGGATTTTCATTGGTACTTGTTACCCTTAGTTTTTTTGGCGGAGGATATATGCTTTTCGGGCAAGACATCCTCGCCGCAGCAGAAAGTGGAAGCGGGTCAGAAACTGCGCTAAGTGCATTTACCTATTTTTTATTATTCCTTTTTTATCTCACCAATTATTTTGTAATCGTTTTCTTTAATGTTGGATTAGTGCATTGTGCTAAACAGATTTTAGAAGGTCGAGAAACATCAGTCGGAGAAGGAATTAATTTTGCACTTACTCGTCTTAGTTCCATTTTAGCGTGGGCTGCACTTGCAGCTACTGTGGGGCTTATTTTAAAAACCATCCAAGAACGTTCAGGTGCGCTTGGTGGAATCATTACAAGTATCATAGGTGTAGTTTGGGGTATTGCAACTTACTTTGTGGTACCTGTAATTGCTTACGAAGATGTCAACCCAATCGAAGCAGTAAAGCGTTCAGGAGAAATGATAAAAGAAAAATGGGGAGAAAGCATTGGGGCTAATTTTAGCTTTGGATTATTTGCATTATTAGGGATACTATTTGTAGCGATTCCTGTAGGATACTTGTTTGGTGCTATGATAAATCTTGCTGTAGGAATAGTTGTAGGTATCATTATTTTCCTCTTGATACAAACTGCGGTATCTGCTGCAAACATGGTTTTCTTAGCTGCTGCTTATCAGCATGTTAATGAAGAGCCAACTGGATATTTTGAAAGTGATGTGTTGGACGATATGTTTACTCGTAAGTAAAAAATAAATCATCCTATTTTAAAGAATATGTTTAAATTAAAATGGTTTGATTGTTTCGCTTCGCGATTGTTAGATTGTTATCCAAAATTTATGATTCAATATAATTCGACAACAATCTAACAATAGCGAAGCGAAACAATCAAACCATTCCTCTTTAGACATTTACCACTTTAAATTAATCAAACCTTCCTCATTAAAAGTAAATTCGACATTTGTAACTTCAATGTTAGAAATTCCACTTCCCCCTCCTACTCTCATACTTACCAAACGTTGTTGAAGAAAAATAGGTATATCTTTTAAATCCAATTGAAAAGTTAATTGATTTCCAACTACTTCTATATTAGAAATTTTAGCACTATCCCTTATTTGTAAATATTCATAAACTTCTTGATTGGGAGCAAACCATATTCGATCATCACCATATCGTCCGTACGTATTTTCTAAATAATCCATGTACTCAATAAAATCCTCTGCCGTAATAAATATAAAAGGATCTCCAGGATACCCCACTCGATGTCCATATTGACTGTACCAAAAATGGTTTCCATCTACACTTTTATCCGCAACGACATCCAAAGTATCTCCATATGGAACAGGTTCAAACTCTAGCTCATTTCGATGTAACTCTATTTGAAAAAGATTTAAAGCAGTATCCACATTCAAGCCATCCACACCTGGTAATAAATGATGTTGGTCATAAACTACATTCATTCCATTATTAAAACATGGAAGCGTATAACCCAACTCATCTCCGGAAGGAATAGCAAAATGAGTCATTTCAAAACCGACTTTCTCTTTTACAATTTGAACATTATCAGTAACCTCCTTATTGTAATTTGCACAGGTGTAGGCACAATGTGAAAAACCATGATTGATAATTCCCCAGCCAGCATCATATATTTCTTTAACCTGATCCCAAGTCATAAAAGTTTGCCCAAAAGGTTCATCTAAAATATGGAATCCATTGATCGCTATACTTGCTCTAAATACTTCATCATTTCCACAACCATCCGTATAATAATAGCCTTGATGAGTGGTACCATCAGGAGTCACACCTCCTCCTAAAATTTTATAACTAACATCATATTCCCAAACACTACCGTCATCAAAAGTAAAGCTATAAGCAAAATCTTTATCGAATCGCAATGGGGTAAAATCAACCTGTGGAGTGTCTTGCAAAATACTATCAAAGGTTACCGTAATCGAAATAAAAGGATGACATTCAAAAGTTGAATCTGAAGCAATATTAGAAATTGAAGAAACATTTCCAATTTCATCAATTGCTTTTACTGCAAAATAATGAGGTAGTTCACAATCTAATTTTTCCAGTTCCATTTGAACAACTGTATCTGACGGCTGAACATTATGAATCATTTGGGAAGGTAATGTTTCAAATAAGCTATCCGTTATCGGAGTGTTGCTAAACCTAAAATCATAACTGGTTGAATTTCCTTTGTGAAAATCATCTCCTGAAGGCGACCAACTTATTATTGCATTATTTCGATCAATAGTATCTATCGTTAAATCCACTATCGGTGAAGGTGGAATGGTATCCATTAAAAAGTCACAAACTCCAAATATCAAAACCTCTCCGACTCGACTAAAAGGAGTCTCCATTTCGAAGAACAAATACTTTGTATTGACCTCCAAGGAGTGTTCATTCCAAACTCCAAATCCTCCCAATGAATCAATAATTAAAGGAACGGTGTCCATGGATGACGGTGAAGTTCCACTATATATCTTGAATGCCCCAGATCCATTTACATCTCTTAAAAATATTCTCGTCAATTGCACTTGTGATTCTAATTCAATATATCCTATGGCTGGATAATCGGCTATATCAAAACTTGGAATCCATGCGTTCTGAGGATTCCCTCCGGGGCTTGAGGCAGGGTCTCCTGCTTCCCAAAATTCGTCAAATAAATTTTCAAATCCGGGAGAGCTAGATTCTAATTTGATGTTAAGAAGATTACAAGGGCCATCCTGAACAGGGGTAGGATAAACATCATTATAACTTACAGTTACCATAAAATCCGAGGTAGCTATACCTAAACCATTAGAAGCTGCAATTGTAATGTTATGTTCTCCTATATGTTGATCTTCTGTCACGATATTGATAATAGCTTCATTGGTTTCGACTTGGGTAATTTCAACAAAATCAGGTAAGTCAATTCCATAAATACTATCGGCATCATTAGTATGA
>CAKZSH010000252.1 GCA_937918905.1 uncultured Saprospiraceae bacterium | reverse complement strand
GTAAATCCGACTCTCTCATCAAAAAACGTATGATCTAAACTCCTGATTATCAATGTTTTAAAATCAATTTTATTCGACCGAGAGAGTCGGATTTACATCCGACGGCTAAGAAGAAAATTAATAGACACCGTTAAATACCCTCCCTAATTCACCAATTTATTTATAACAACTTCCCCGCAATCCATGCTGTGGTCCAAGCAGCCTGAAAATTATATCCACCAGTAATTCCATCTACATCCATTAATTCTCCTGCAAAATAAAGATTTCTGCACACTTTACTTTCCATTGTTTTAAAATCAATACTTTCCAAACTGACTCCTCCACAGGTTACAAACTCTTCTTTAAAAGTAGTTTTTCCTCTTACATCATAAACATCATTGGTCAATACGGTGATTAATTTATTTAAACCTTTTTTACCTAATTCATTCCATTTTTTTTGAAGCGGTAGGTTTGATTTTTTTAATAAAAATAACCACAACCGTTCGGGTAATAAATAAGGACGATAATTGGAAAGTTGTTTTTGGGAATGTGTTGTTATAATTTTTTTTAATTCTTCTCGAACAATTTCATTATTCAATTCATTCACCCAATTGACTTGTACCTTAAACTCATAATTCCTTTCATTTAAAATTCTCGCCCCAAAAGCTGATAATTTTAAAATGGCAGGCCCACTCATTCCCCAATGCGTAATTAATAATGGGCCATCTGATTTTAATTTAGTCCCTTGAATACTGACTAAAGTTTTTTCTACAACGATGCCCATAAGTTCCGTTATTTTTTCTTCAGGCATATTAAATGTAAAAAGAGATGGAACAGGATCCTTGATTTTGTGATTTAATTTTTCAAGCCATTCGAGTCCTTTTCTTTTTGGAGAACCACCTGTGGCAACAATAACTTTATCGAAAGTTAAAGATGAAAATTCTTCTTTAATAAAATCTAATCGCAATTGATTATTGATAGGAGAGATGACTTGAACGCCTTGTCCCATTTTTATTGCAATCCCAAGGCGTTTTGTTTCTTTGAGAAAACAATCAATCACACTTTGCGAATCTTGAGAAACAGGAAAAACACAATTATCTTCTTGAATCATCAGGGCGACATCTCGTTGTTCAAACCATTCCATAGTATGTTGCGTACTGAAAATCCGAAAGGCTTGTTTGAGTTGTTTGCCACCTCTTGGGTAGGCTGTAACGAGATGTTTGATAGAGGTACTTCCGTTGGTTACATTGCAACGACCACCACCTGATATTTTGACTTTGGAAAGTATCTTTTTTGATTTTTCGAAAATGGTAACTTGGGCTTTTGGATGATTTTCTTTGGCAGCTATGGCTGCAAAAAAACCTGCCGCTCCTCCTCCTATTATTGCAATGTTCATAAAATAATTTCTATAAAGGTATTCATTTTAAGGCTATAGATGAATTCATTTGGTCAAAAAAATAGTTACTAAGTTTTTGGTTATTGAGTTATTTCGAATAACGTTATTTTTCTAAAGTTTTTGACCAATAACTTAATCAACCAATAACTTAATAACTATTTGAATAAACCACATAAATTCACCTTGAACCAATCTTTTTAAAAATAAAATTAGGGAAAATATTCATTTTATCGCTTTAGTCCCACCAGATTTTAAAAATCTAGTAGGACTTCATTTTTAGCATTAGTATAACTCAAAAAAAACATCCCGAACCTTCAAAATGAAAATTCGGGATGTTTAAAATTTACTTGACTATTTTTTTTAAAACTGAATTCGATACAAAAAATCCATAAACAAACCTGTTTGATAAGTTTCATTTATTTCATTCGTTGCTCGGTTATAATTATTGGAAAAGATATTTTCTCGATTGGTGATATTTTGGAAATCTAAAAATATCTGTTGAGAAATTTTTCGCTTTTTACTATTTAATTTAAAACCTACTTTTAAATCCCATCGAAAGTAATCATCGTACCGTTCTGAAAAAGCTATATCATCTTGTAGCACTTCAAACCCTACCAATTGTGATGCTTCCAAATTTACGGGAGTGTAGTACCGACCACCTGCACTTGTTAGTTTAGTATCGATCAAGATTGCATTTTGTTTTCGTTTTCCTACTTTCCATTCTTTTCCACCTAACAAGTTAAATACATATTGATTATTAAAAGCAGAATTTCGTTCTACATCATCACTACCTTTATACTTTGAATCAAAAACAGAACCTGTAAACAATCCATGAAAACCATTGCTAAAGAATTTTTCAATGGTCAATTCAATTCCTTGATTGCTTCCCGTCCCATCGTTTGTCAAATTTATTTTACCAGTAGGGAAACCAAAATCACTACCCAAATTTAACATAGAAAATGAAGTAGGCGTAGGATCAACAGGTGCTCGATCAATGGCTTGAAAATAGGCTTCTACTTTAGCTCTCCAGTTTTTTGCAAAAGCATAATCATAACCCAATACGAAATGTTGACTTCTCGTAAATTTCAATTCTTTATTTGACCTAATTATATTTCCTGCACCATCCATACTTTCGGCTAATAAAATAGGGAGTGGTTGATTTTGATTATGCAAACCATAACCAAAAGTCAGCTTCTGTTTTTTTGCGAAGTTCCAACTGATAGACGCTCTTGGTTCTACCACAACCTGTTCACTCAGTCCATGATAAAAACCATGTAGTCCTGCATTCAATGTCCACTTTTGATTAAATTTATGTTGTACTTGTGCATAGGGTTGAAAGGTGAGCACATTATCATCAAACTCGAATTGAGTCAATAAATCAGGGTATCCATCACCATCCAAGTCAGGACTTTTTTCAGAGTCTTTAAGCAATAAATCATACATTTGTTGCTCTAATAAAAAGCCAGTTCTTAAGGTTGTTTTGGAACTGAATTTTTTATTATAAAATGAAGATAAAGAAAAACGAGTTTCATTATTATTGATTTCTGTAAAACGAATTTTCGTTTCTTCCAAAGTTCCAAGGTTATAATATCGATCAATCGTTACATCACTTCCTGAAAAACTCCCAACCAAAACGGTTCTAATATACCCGTCGTTACCTATAATTTTATTGTGCCGTAATCCTAAAACTCCAAATCGAGAACGAGGTAAAAGGTCTTGATCTTTTTCTGAAAATAAATCCGTTGAATCAATATCAGCGCCTATAAAATCAATGGTACTTCTTCCTCCAATTCCGAATAAACTAAACTTACCGAATTTTCCAGTAGGAGAATCTATTTTGAAAGTAATGTCAGCATAATCAGGAATAGCTGAAGTTTGTGGAGGCGCAATTAATGCAATAAAACTATTTCGGACTGAGATTAAATAGGAGCCTCCTTTTTTACCCAATGGCCCTTCCGCCATTCCTTCCAATCCACTAAAAGCTGCCATTTGAAAAGTGAATTCATGTTTGTCTCGGTTGCCACTTCGCATCCCTAAATCGAATACTCCCGAGGTTGCATTGCCATACTCTGAAGGAAAAGCACTTGTGATGAAATCTGAATTTTTTAAAACATTTGGATTTATCGCACTCACCGGTCCTCCAGTACTTCCAAGAGTAGAAAAATGATTGGGATTGGGAATAGGAATACCCTCCAATCGCCACAACACACCAGTAGGAGAGTTGCCTCTTATAACAATATCATTACGGGAGTCATCTGCGGTGGCTACGCCAGCAAAATTTCCAGCTAATCGAGCAACGTCACTTCGACCACCAGCGTAGCGGTTCACCTCTTCCAGACTGAACGTACGTGCAGATATTGTTGCCATTTCATTAATGGCTTTGTCTTTATCAACTTTGGCAGTAACGACAACTTCATTTAATTCTTGGATAGATTCTTCCATTTTGAGATTAAGGACAACTTCTTTTCCAGATGTAATATCAATGTTAGGTAGTGTTATGGTTTCGTATCCTAAATAACTGATTTGGAATGCTTGTCGGCCTACTGCAATATTTTCTAATTTAAAATATCCATCAATGTCGGTGACAGCACCCATTTGCTCATTAGCATCGAGCCATTGGACAGTTGCACCAATGATTGGAATTTCGGATTGTTGATCTAAGATTTGCCCTTTTACAGTTTGAGTGACACTTTGTGCGTTGATTGTTATGCCAAATATCAAACAAACCATAATTAAAAGTAAATTTCTCATTTTTGCTATTTTGAAGGTGAACAAAAGTCGTTGCTTAGGGTTGCAATATGAGGATAAACTAAAGGTTTGGAAAGTGGATTTTTCTGAAGTGTCGTAATAGGTGGATGAATTGTAATTTTTATAAAAAATTGGAGCATAAGCTTTTCTCTCTGTGAACCTCTGTGCAACAACTCACATTATATAAGTTACACAGAGAGTTGCACGGAGGGCTCACAGAGATTCACAGAGGGCTTCAAAATTATTGATTCAGCCATTCCTTAAATTCTTTTGTTCGATTTCTACTCACTATAAATTCTAATGTTTCGTTTCCTTTTACGTCTAATTTTAATCGATGATTAAAGTAAGGATGAATTTTTCCGACAGCATTTATATTAACGATTTGGGCACGGTTGATTCGGGAAAAATCATTTTTATCAATTTCTTTTTCGATAGCATCAAGTGTTTGATCTACAATGTATCGTTTCCCATTATGAGTCATTAAAAATGAGATGCCATCTTCTGAATAAAAAAAAGAGATGGAGTCGATTTGGACAAAAGTCATCGAATTGCCTTCTTTGACCATAAAACGTTTTCGAGATTTATTGGGCGATAAATTTTGAATAAGTTCTTCGATTTTCGAATGGTCAATATTGGAAGTAGATTGTTTTTCGTAGAGTTTTCTAAATTTATTGATCGCATTGGAGAGATCATCTTCTTGAATGGGTTTTAACAAATAATCAATACTATTAACTTTAAATGCTCTTATAGAATATTGGTCGTAAGCAGTTGTAAAAATAACAGGTACTTCGATTTTAGTTTTTTGAAAAATTTCAAAACTCAAACCATCCGCTAATTGAATATCCATTAAAATTAAATTGGGAGAGGTATTTTTGATAAACCATTCTACGCTATCTTCTACACTTTCTAAAACATCCAAAACGGTAACCTCTGGAAAGTTTTTTTGGAGCATTGCCTGGAGTTGTTGAGATGCTCTGATTTCATCTTCAATAATGAGAATATTCATAATGCTTAATATTTTTGGTTCTTTGACAAATTCTGTGATTTGAGTTAGGTAAAAGAACGATATACTTAACTATTCGACAACGAGTCAAGGTCTTATTTAATGGTATACAACAAAGCCTGACTTTTCAAGTCAGACCTTGACTCGTGATTTCAAGTCGGATCTTGACTCGTGTTCAAAAATTTTAATTGACTTGAAATTTCAAACTATTCATTTCTCCATCAGTATTTTTTACCCTTAAAAAATACATTCCCTTTGGACATTTTGAAATAGAAAAAGGAACAGTTTCTTTTGCATTTGAAGTTTTGGAAATATGTTGTTGTTGAATTATTTTTCCATTTACATCGAGGATTTCAAAAATAAGATTTCCATTTAATGATTCAGGTATTTCAACATTTAATAAATCATCTGAAGCAACTGGATTTGGGAAAATATTAATGTTGAGTTCGTTTTGAAAGTCAATAGTAGCGGTAGTTTCAGCACAATTGACACTATCAATCCATTGGAAAGCATCCGTTAAAATTTGATTCCGATTTGGAAAATCAATGGTATGTCCGACACCACTCATCAAAAGAGAATTGACACAAGCATTGTTATTTTCCATTGCATTTTTAAGAGGCGTAAATCGAGTATTTGGACTATCATTGGCACCATGTACCAAATAAAATGGATGCCATGCGGCATTGGATGCAACCCCTGAAACTTCACCAAGCGTTACAGCAGCACCAATCGGCATAAATCCTTTGAAACGATTAATATGATTGAGTCCATAAGTATAAACAGTTTTTCCTCCCCATGAAAATCCCATTGCGTAAACTCGATCTGTATCAACATTGTACCAAGTCTCCATCGAATCTAACAATACACTTGTAAAAGCAGTATCAATGGGATCGTCCACCGCACCATCGGCTCCTCCATCAGGACAAACCAATAAAAGATTGTTGGTTTCTGCAAAGTTAATTAAGGTATCGCACCATGATTGGGAATCCCATCTAGCAGTATTTAGAGGATGAAGTCCAAGCATCAAAGTATGTGGCGTATTGGAGTCATACCCAGAAGGAACGTAGATTGAATATTTTTTTGCAGGGTCAGTTTGAAATGCAAAGTTATCGTCAATACGTTGTTGAGCAAAAATATTTAGAAAAGTAAAAAGAGAAAAAATAAGAAGTAAAAGTTTTTTCATGATTTTTGATTTTGAATTTTTACAAAATTAGTTTTTGATTGTAACTTCAAAATCATAAATACAGTTGAATGTCTTTGAATGGACTTATAATTTAAGACTCACCATTTGGGCATGGAAGTAGTAAGAATTATGGTAATATTAAACTGATAGAAAGATACTTCGTAAATTAGCAATAAAAATAGAAACTATGCAAGGCAATAAACCTTCAAAGAAAAAAGTCCCCTTTGCTGTTAATAAAGAACTCAATATTTATTTACAAGCCTACAATCGCAATATCGATCTTCCCTTGCAATATGAAGATATGTTGCGATTTACAACTTCGATTCCGTTGCTAGACGTTGAAGAAAATGATACGTTTTGGCAAACTGTTTTTTATAATGAATCTGATACTCAGGAATTGTATCCTGCGATGACTCGAATTTATGCATTGTTGAAAACGGATGGAGATACAAGAGTGATGGAACACCTTACGGTAGATCGAATTGA
The DNA here is from genome assembly GCA_937918905.1 of uncultured Saprospiraceae bacterium. Lineage (GTDB taxonomy): Bacteria > Bacteroidota > Bacteroidia > Chitinophagales > Saprospiraceae > CAJQQY01. The sequence continues at coordinate 4,516 of CAKZSH010000252.1, read as the reverse complement.
TTATTGTACGTTTGGAAATAGTAAACCTTTTCGAGTGAGAATTATCAATCGACTCAATGACAACTACGATCATTTTTATGTAAAAAGAGCAGATGCTTCGAGAGTTTATGGTTTGGAATTGGAGTATTTGTTATCGCCTAATAGTATTCGATATTTGGTGGATGGTGAGACTTTGATTGAGGAGCATGTTGCAGGAATTCCAGGGGATGATTTTATGAAAAACAATTTGGAGGATTCGAATTTTAATAAAATTAGAATTGCAAAAGAGTTTATAAAATTTAATGAAAGGTGTTTTGTTAGGTTGTTGGGAGATATGCGTTCGTATAATTTTGTAGTGGACATTACGCCTGATATTGAAGGGTCGCAATTTCGAATACGTGCGATTGATTTTGATCAACAAAGTTATGAAGGTTGGAAGAGTTTTTATATGCCTCAATATTTTAAAGAAAATAATCCCATTGTTTTTTTGGGAATTGAGCATATGAATCCTGCAACGGTTACTCAATACCAAATGGAGGAACGAAGTCTGATTGCAGTTCGAGCCAAAGCGGAACGAACTCGACTCAATGATCTTTTTGAAGTGATGGTCATGGATCAAATTTCATTTCCTAAAAAAGTGGAAGGCTTAAAAAATGACTTGTCTCAACATCATAAAAATCCAATTTTTATGAAATGTAAAAATATGGGTGAGATTATTTTAACCAATATTCAACTCCTCTTGAAAAAGGAATTTAAACAAAGTATACTCAACCTTGAGTAACTGTGAACTCTACGATTTTGTGATTCACAAAAATAAGGAGTTCACAGTTCACCGTTAAAAGTTCACAGTTACTCCTTCATCATTTTATCGAGAAATTCCTTAATCATTTCGTCCAAATCTCCCTTGCCTTGAATTTCTCCAATCATACCATACATGGCTGCAGAACGTTTTCCGCCAACCTCGGAATGTTTGGCTGCAAGTTGTGTGAGTTTTTCAAATAATGATTTAGGTAAAACCTTTTGCATGGTTTTGATGGCTTGAAGTTGAATATTTTTTCCAACTTTATTGGCAGATATTTTTTTGGCTTTGGCGACTGCATTGTGAAGGTCTTGAAGCAATTCATCAGCAACTGCTTCATGAGCAGGATTGATAGAAAAATGCAGACTGGCAGGCATTTGTTGTCGATCAATTTGCCAACCTAAAATTCCCATTTCATCACCTAATTCGTAAATGTCGAAATCATCAGAAGTGATTGCAAAAAGAGTCGCATCGGGCGAACTCAAAATATTTAATTCAGGAATTTGTCTGATCTCATTTTGAATTTTTAAAGTGGTTTCCATACAAGATTTGGCTAGTTTTAGATAGCCATCATTTCCTATAAATTTAAGAGCAGCATAAGCCGCAGCAATTGCTCCACCCGGTCGTGTACCCGTCATGGTAGGTGAGGCATAAATTCCTCCTGTCCATTTGGTGTAAGTATAAAATTGAAATTTTCTTAATGTTGAGTTTTTATATAAAATGACAGATGCACCTTTGGCAGCATAACCATATTTATGAATGTCTGCTGAAATAGAAGTGACTCCTTTTACTGAAAAATCGAAAGCTGGAATATTGTAATTTAATTGTTGTAAAAAGGGTAAAATAAAACCTCCGATACATGCATCTACATGAAAAAGTAAATTTTGTTCGAGTGCTATTTTACCAATTTCCTCGATAGGGTCAATGACACCTTGTGGGTAGGATGGTGCAGAACCTACTAGCAAAACCGTATTTTCTGTAATGGCATTTTTTATATTTTGAGGATCAACTCGGAAGTCATTTTCTACTTCAACTAACACTACTTTTACATTAAAATAATGTGCGGCTTTATGAAAAGCAGGATGCGCCGTTGCTGGAATAATTACTTCAGGAAGTCCAGTTAAATTTCGATTTTTTTTGCCCCATTCTCTTGCGGTTTTTACTGCCATCAAAATACTCTCCGTACCGCCTGTGGTCAAACTTCCTACCACTTCTTCATCTCCATTCAATAAGTTTGCTGACATTGAAACGACCTCATTTTCCATATTTCGTAAACTTGGAAATGCTGATGGATTTAACGCATTTCCAGAGAAGTGCATCTGATACGCTTTTTTTACTACATTTAAAATCTCCTCTCCAGGGTAATAAACATATGCAAAATTTCGACCTGTCTGCCACTTCAAATCATCTTTTTTCATGGCTTCCATTTCGGAGAACAACTCTGCTTCAGAAAGGCCATTGGAAGGTATTTTTTTCATATTTTTCTAGTTAGGTGTTTAGGTGTATGAGTGTATAGGTGTATAGGTTGACGAAATAATTTTGAATTGAAAAAGTGAAGTAATTTCGAAAGATTGAAAATTATTTCGTCAACCTATACACCCATACACATTAACACCTATACACATTAAATTAACTCTTTTACTTTTTTTTGCAATATAGGAAGTACATCTTTTTCGAACCAAGGGTTATTTCTTCTCCATCTAAAATTAAGAGGAGATGGGTGTACCAATGGGAAATATTCAGGAAGGTATTCTTCAAAAGTTCTAACGGTTTCTGTTAGGTTCTTTTTTCGACTTTTTCCTAAATAATATTTTTGAGCATAAGTACCAATTAAGAGTTTTAATTTTACGTGTTTTAATTGTTGGAAAAGGGGGGGATGCCAATTAGGCGCACATTCTTTTCTGGGAGGAAGGTCGCCACCTTTTGGATTTTTTCCTGGATAACAAAATCCCATGGGAATAATTGCAAATTTGGATGTATCATAAAAAGTAGCTTCATCTACATCGAGCCATTCCATTAATCGTTTTCCACTTTGATCTGCCCATGGTTTGCTGCTGAGATGAACTTTTATTCCTGGAGCTTGACCGATAATGACAATTTTGGATTTTTTAGCAGCAGTTAAAACGGGGTTGACACCATTGATAAGATGAGGTTCGCAGATTTTACAAGACCTAATATTTTGAAGTAGAACGGGGAGTTTAATTTGCATGAGTTTATTTTTGTTAGGAATCAAGTCGTCTCAATCAAATAATCAAGACCATGAAAATCAATTCCCATATCTTTTGCTTTTTGAAAATGTTCAACCGCTTTTTGAGGTTCATTAATTGCTTTAAAATAATAACCCAAGTGCAAATATAAATAAGGATCAGAGTCATCCAAAGTCCTCGATTTTTCAATGTCTTTCAATCCCCCTTCCACATCACCTTGTTTTATTTTTGCTAATCCACGATTATTGTAGGCTGATGCAAATTTGGGTTGTTGAAGTATAGCAGAATTAAAATCGTAATAAGCTTTTTCATAATCACCAACACGGAGATGGGCATAACCTCGTTTATTTAATGTAGCTGAGTCGCTGAAATATTTGTATAAATATTTATCAAAAAACTGGATAGCTGCGTGATAATTTTCTTTTTGTAACAATAGATTTCCAACATAATTATAATCAGCAATAACTAGTCGATTATTTTTATGTAAAAATTCAACATGTTCTAGTGCTTGATCTAATTTTCCAGATTCCGACAGACTATCAACTAATCCAAAATGAATTTGCCTTTGATCGTGCCCTTCGTCTAATGCTTTTCTAAATTGCTCAATAGCTGCGTCATGTTTTTTTTCTTGTTGTAATTTTACACCTTCAAAAAACCTTTCAGGCATTTTCGAGTCATTGAGCAATTTGAAAAATTGAGTCCCGTCATTATAAGTTACGGATCCATCAGCCATTAAAATAGGTGACCCCATCGGAATGATGTTTACTAAAAAATCAAAGACGGAGGAGATGATAAAAAATGCAAAAACAAAGGTCATTGCCTCACCCCATTGATAGGAATTTAAAATAAAATATAAAATAATACCCGTCAATAAACTAAAGACTGGACCTCCTAAAACTATAATTATAGAATTGAAAAGTGTTGTGCTTTCCTTTCGGCTACACAAACCAATATTCCAATGCAGTAAATTTAATTTGAAAAACGCCTTAAATCTACCCAAGTCAATTTTAAAACTATTTTTATTATCACCAAATGAACCTATATGGATTTCCACAGATCCATTAGTCAATATAAGAGAAGGAATGGCATGACCCAATTCATGGATAGTAGTAGTGATGACTCGTGAGAGTACAACAACGAAAATAAACCCAATCGCAATAAAGACTCCTATAAGTATTTCCATAATTTATTAATGCACCATGCCTTATTGTAAATATGACTTATGAAAGGCAAACCTAAATATATATTAAAACGTTTTATCAAACAAAGATTAAATCTTTTTAAATTTAGGAATTGAAATTTTATTAAAAAAATCAAAATAAATCTTTTATTAAATTTCATTACCGTTCACATTTAGATTTAGAAAGAGTAATTTTTCACAAGTCCCAGAGGGCTATCGTATGTACATAAGTAGTATTAGAAAAATTCATATTATGTAGAATTGAAAATTCTATGAGCCTCAATGAAAGTTGCCAATTTGTCTAACCCTCTTTTTAGAGTGATAGGTCCTGGTAATCTTTGAGATTGATAG
>CAKZSH010000251.1 GCA_937918905.1 uncultured Saprospiraceae bacterium | reverse complement strand
GGAAAAGTGAGTATGGTTCGAGCTTGGTCGAATAAAAATTGGGGTTATGATGGAGCAATTCCTGAAGGAGAAGATGCAGTTCCAGAAAACTTGGATTGGAATCTTTGGTTGGGGACTGCTGCGAAGCGACCTTATAAAAATGAAATTTACCATCCTGGAAATTGGAGAAAATTATTAGACTATGGTTGTGGAACACTTGGGGATATGGGGGTTCATATTTTTGATACACCTTACAATGCATTAGCATTGGATGTTCCCAAAACAATAACTAATAATTGTAGACCTACCAATGGTTTTGGATTTCCAGAAAAAAATATTGTGACTTATGAGTTTCCTGGAACAAAATATACAACTGATAATTTTAAATGGGTTTGGTATGATGGAGTGGATGCTCCTGAAATGAGTGAAGATTTAAAATTGCCAAATGACGATAAACTACCTGAACAAGGTGCCATATTTTATGGAGAAAAAGGAAATCTTTTGCTTCCACATTTTATGGAAATTCCGAAGTTGATTGTGGATGGAAAATATAAAGAAATGGATATTGCCAAATTTAATTTAGGAGAACCTGTTAGAGAATATGAAACGGAAAGTCCTAAGCATTATCATCAATTTGTAGATGCTTGTTTGGGCAAGGATGTTGAATGTACTGCACCTTTTTCTTATGCTGCTCGATTAACTGAGACGATTTTATTGGGCGTGATTGCTGGACGTTTTCCAGGGCAAACTTTGCATTGGGATAACAAAACAGCAAAATTTAAAGAGGAAGAAGCGAATGCATTTTTAGATTCAGAATATCGTGTTTTCTAAATTAATGTCATAAGTTTTCCTCTCTATGAATCTCTATGAATCTCTATGAATCTCTGTGAAATCTCTGTGTAATAACTTATTCAATTCCACAGAGTTCCACGGAGTTCCACGGAGACTTCACAGAGGTTCTCAATCTTTCTTGACTAAATCAAACAAAATGAAAAAACTAGACCGTAGAAATTTCCTAAAAAAAACATCCCTCTCCGCAGCAGCATTGGCAACGACAACTGTCCTTCCAAGTTGTGCCAATAGCGATCAACCAGTCGCTGAATCAAAAGGAAAATATATGGGAGATTTTGCTGCTCCAAAATTGGAAACAGTTAGAGCTGCATTTATTGGCGTAGGAAATCGAGGAGGCGATCACCTTAAATTTTCAGCTATGCTGGAAGGAACCGAGGTGGTGGCTATTTGTGATTTGTATGAAGATAATGTAAAAAAATGGGCAGACGTCGCCAGCAAAGCAGCTGGTGAGAATAGGCATCAAAATATTGCACTCTACCATGGTGATGAAAACAAATGGAAGACGATGCTTGAAGAGGTAAAACCCGATGTAGTCTTCGTTGCTACCAATTGGAACAATCATGCACCCATGGCAATCGAATCTATGAAACAAGGTGCACACGTTTTTGTAGAAGTTCCAATTGCAGTTACGATTGAAGAAATATGGGACATCGTCAATACCTCCGAAGCGACTCAAAAGCATTGCATGATGATGGAAAATGTCAATTACAGCAGAGATGAATTGATGTTTTTAAATATGTGCCGACAAGGAGTTGTAGGAGAATTGTTACACGCCGAAGCTGCTTACATTCATGAACTTCGATGGCAGATGCAGGATGAAGAACGAGGTACAGGATTTTGGAGAACGCATCATTATGCCAACAGAAATGGTAATCTTTATCCCACTCATGGTTTGGGGCCTGTAGCTCAATATATGAATTTGGGAAGGGGTGATGATAATTTTAAAAGTATCATTTCATTTTCAACTCCTGCAAGAGGTCGTAAAGATTATGCTACAAAAAATTATGCAGCAGATCACAAATGGAATAAATTAGATTTTGAAGGTGGCGACTTAAATACCTCAATTATCAAAACCGATATTGGTCGAACGATCATGGTGCAATGGGATGAGACAAGTCCACGACCATATTCACGACATAATTTGATTCAAGGAACGAAGGGAACGTTAGCAGGGTTTCCTACACGAGTGGCATTGGAAGGTGGGGTAGAGGGGCTTACTGAAAATCATCACCGCTGGGTGCAAGGAGAAAAGTTGGAAGCACTTTATGAAAAATACGATCATCCATTATACACCCGATTAAATCAAGCTGCAAAAAATAGTGGCCATGGTGGCATGGATGGAATTATGGTGTATCGAATAATCGAGTGTTTACGGAAAGGATTACCATTGGATCAAAATGTTTATGAAGGTTGTTTTTGGAGTGCAGTAGCACCTTTGAGTGAGATGTCAGTTGCACAGGATGGCGCACCTCAAAAGTTTCCTGATTTTACAAGAGGGCAATGGAAATCGACAAAACCATTGGCGATTATAAGTTAACCAAGTCAAGGTTTGACTTATGAGAATTAACATACTATCATCCATATCAATAAAAGTCAGAGCCTAACTTTTCAAGTTAGACCCTGACTTGTGAATTCCTTTATTTCAAAAAAGAAATTAAAACCCCAGCTGCAACTGCTGAACCAATTACCCCTGAAATATTACTAGACATAGCATATTGAAGAATATGATTTTTAGGATCATATTTCAATGCGATTTCGTTAGCCACTCTTGATGCCATTGGGACAGCACTCAACCCAGTAGCACCAATCAATGGATTAATTTTCTTTTTAGAAAATAAATTATAAATTTTAACTGCCACAATTCCTCCACAAATAGAAATAGCAAAAGCTAAAAATCCACCAGTTACAATCATTAGCGTTTCTTGGTTTAAGAAAGTCTCAGCCGTCATAGTTGCACCTACTGTCAATCCAAGGAAAATGGTTGCAGTATTCATAATTGTTTCAGAGGCAGCTTTAAAAAGCCGATTGGTATCCGTTCCAATTTCTTTAACCAAATTTCCGAATAACAACATACCTACAAGTGGGACAGAAGAAGGAACCAGCAAAGCAACAATAGTTCCGAGGGCAATTGGAAAAAGGATTTTTAAGGTTCGAATATTTTTGATTTTTATTTTATTTGGAAAAAGTCGCTCTTGTTCCTTCATGTTGATGGCCAACTCTTTGTCACTCACCGTGTATTTTACAACCAAAGGAATGATGACGGGGACAAGTGCCATATAGGAATATGCAGCAATGGCGATAGGCCCCAAAAGTCTTGGTGCTAAAACAATCGCAGTATAAATCGCGGTAGGCCCATCAGCACCACCTATGATGCCTAAAGCTGCTGCTTCTTGATTGGAGAAACCCATTAAAACAGCAGAAATCATCACCGTAAAAATTCCAATTTGTGCAGCCGCGCCAAAGAATGCTAATTTTAAATTTCTAAGCATTGGACCAAAATCAGTCATAGCGCCTACACCCATAAAAATAAGTGGTGGAAGCAATCCAGTTTTGATTAAAACATAATAAAGCATATTCATGATGCCATGATATTTGGCAATTTCAAGGACGGTCATTTTTTCGATACCATTGGCCTCAGTAGCAGGAGTGACACTCATCATCCCTCCAGGGAAGTTGGCTAATAATAATCCAAAAGCGATAGGAACTAAAAGTAATGGTTCAAATTTTTTCCAAATTCCTAAATATAACAATACAAATGCAATCGCCAACATCAGCAAGGTTGCAGGTTGTGCAATCAAGTCACCAATTGCAGTCATCTCATATAATTTCTCTAAAATTTCCATTTCGTTTGTTTTGATTAAACGTACTCTGAAGTTCCAGCTTTAAAGCCTTCCATCAGGATTTTAATTTTTTTTAAAAATAAAAGAAGTACGTTAGACAATCTTAAACATTACATCATCTTCTTCTATATCTTCGCCATGCTTGGCAACGATTTCTACAATTTTACCCGACTTATCCGCAGCAATAGCGTTAATTACTTTCATGGATTCGATGTAAGCAATGGTATCTCCTTCGTGTATGGTATCACCAATTTTTACAGGTCGCTCAGAAGATTCTTTTGTCAGATAAAACTTCCCTTCCAAAGGTGCTTCGATGGTTTGAAAATTCCCTGTAATTCCATTTTGAGCAGGAACAGTTTTGTTGACTAGGGGCGTTGGTGTTTCTGTAAGAGGATTGTTAGAAGGAGTTTCATCATAGGAAATATTGACCTTGAATTTTTCTCCATCCACATCTACTGTAATACTTTTAGGAGCCACATTTGGAGTTGTAACAGGTATTGGAACATTTGTAGATGTATTACTATGTGCCGTAGTTTGGGCTTTTTTTGCTCTTCTTTCTTCGAGGTCAGCAAGGAATTTTTCTTTTGCCTTTCCTGATTTGTAATCCTTATATTGAGCTGGGTGCATTGCTAATTCAAATAATTCCTCATCATCTTCTCCATAGTCCCAGCCATTTTTATCCATCTCTGCTGCAAAGATTTCTAATTCATCAGGGTACAAATCCTGTGGTGTCCCTGTGTATGGTTCTCGTTTTTCGTTAATGGCAATGGCTTGTAATTCTTCACCTAATGGTCCTAATAATTGACCACTTCTGCCCATCAACATTCCCCAAGTATTATCACTTATGATACTCCATCGTTCTCTTCCTTTTGCCATTTGAATGACATTCATCAAAGCAACATTTTTTACATATTGACTGAATGGTGTAACCAATGGTGGATACCCCATTTGAGGCCAAACATATTCTACTTCATCAAATAATCGAGTCAATAAATCTCCTTGCGTAATTTCAGGTTTTCCGTTTTTATTCATCCACTTATTCAGGCTACGAATATTCTTTTCTAAATCAGCCATCAAACTACCCATCATACCTCCTGGTAATCCTGGTCCAATCAATAAAGAATTCATCTTTCGATTTAATGGATTGATATATTCGCCTAGAAAATCATCCATAAATTCTTGTGTCAATCGACGAACTTCCATGTAGGCTTTCATATTGATATCAGGAAGTTGAAAACCTGCATCCTTTAGCATAGCATGAATGGTCAGCAAGTCTGCATGACCTGTTCCCCATGATAATGGTTCCATTCCTACATCAATAATATCGGCACCTGCTCGTGCTGCTTCCAAGGAAGAGGCAACTGAAAATCCAGGTGTGGAGTGGCCATGATATTGAACTAAAATATTGGGATGGCGATCTTTGATTCCTTTTACAATTTTCCCAACTGAAACAGGGCGGCCAATTCCAGCCATATCTTTTATACAAATTTCCTCGGCACCAATGTCAATATATTGATCGGCTAAATTGATATAATATTCAACAGTATGTAGAGGAGAAAAAGTCAAACTTAAAGCACCTTGCGCAATCATTCCACCTTCCTTTGCAAACTTAAATGAGTTCTCCAAATTTTGAGGATTATTCAATCCATCAAAGGATCGAGCAATGTCTGTACCCTGTTTTTTCTTTAGGGCAAACATTAGCCTTCGAATATCAGCAGAGACGGGACTCATTCGAATTCCATTTAATCCTCTTTCCAACATTTGAGTTTGAATACCTGCGTCATTAAATGGTTGTGTCCATTCTCTTACCGCGCGATTTGGATTTTCTCCAAACAATAAATTCACCTGTTCGAATCCTCCGCCATTGGTTTCTACTCTGCTGAAGCATCCCATATCAATAATGGGTTGTGCCACTCTAATTAACTGATCTACTCTAGGGACATATTTTCCTGCGGACTGCCACATGTCTCGATAAACTAATGCTAATTTAATAGGTCTACTCATGGTTCTACGTGGTTATGTTTGGTTATATTTTTTAGAACAAAACTAATCCATTTATCATTTCAAGTGGTTACTTGAAGTTACCTCAAAGAATTGAAATGATATTTTGGAATTTGGATTTAAAAAAATGGTTCTTTGACAAATTTCGTATTTTGAGTCAGATAAAAGTTAAAACACGGAATCTGTCAAAGAACGAAAAAAATTAGAATAACTAAGAACCTGTTTAAACTTTTTTAATCGGGCTGCAAAAGCTATATTTTTCCATCACTCTGCGACTTTTTATCGAGCAATAGCTAAGGCTGTTCCTCTCCAAAAACTCTTCGATTGATGAAAAAACCTAGCCTTTTCGCCTCGAAGAAAAAATCTAAACAGGTTTTTAGATTTGAAATTTACAATTTCAATTAATTTATTTTTTCAATTTTATCAACTCTACCTTTCCCAAGGGTAAGGTGTTCAACAGCTCCAACAATGGCTGCTAATTTCTTTTTGTTAAAAGTGTTTGTTGAATGAGGTATAATGGATGTTGTGGATTCAGGCTGAATAATAGAAGAACTTCCATTATCTTTAACGACATGAGGGGGTGCATATTTATTGGTGACTCTAATTAATACTTGACCAGTAAGGACTACCAATGCCAATATGATGAAAACGGTGATCATACCGACTGCCAAAATAATGAATGCTTCTGATAGATTTTCGTTCATATTTGTTTGCCTAAAGTTATAAATTGTAAAATTAAGAAAAAGAAGGAAAATAGAAATTTTATGAATACTAAATAATGTAAAAAAGTGTGAAATGGTTGATGATGGTTAGGGCAAAGACACTACGCTAAACCGTATGTGTATAAGTATATATGTGTTATTGTTGTACAATACTTTTGATTGAATTTTTAATAAAACATTCTTTTTTGAGGAGATTATCATGTACACATTGCAAGGTGAGATAACTGAAAACTCTTGGAAAACTTTATTTTCTTTAAAAGTAAAAATCAAACCCATTAATTATGACAAAATACTTAATCTTAATTTTGACAATTTGTATTTGTAATGTTGTAAATGCACAAGAAAAAACAGTTTCACCTAAATCATCTGATGAAAAAGCTATCACAAAAGTTATTTCTCAACTTTTTGATGGGATGCGATTAGGAGATAGCTCGATGGTGAGCGCATGTTTTTATTCAGAGGTAGAGATGTTTACTTCTTACTCGGATCGACAAGGAAATCCTCACTTGAAAAAAGGTGATCTTCCAGAATTTTTAAAAGCTGTTGGGACACCTCATAATGAAATATGGGATGAGGTGATTTGGAATATTAAAACTAATGTCAATGGAAATTTGGCTCAAGTATGGATGGATTACGCATTTTATGTAGGAGAAAAATTCTCTCATTGTGGAGTCAATGCTTTGCATTTAACGAAGACAAAAGAGGGCTGGAAAATATTTCATTTGGCAGATACTCGGCAACAGAAAGGTTGTATTGAACCTGATAGAAAATGATTTGTAACCGCCAAATTTATTTAGCAGGTTGTGAGAACAAACCCAATAAGAAACAATGATTCGTACAACCTGCCAAATGAATTTGGCGGTTACAAATCATTTCGCATCTCCCAAAACTTTAAGTGCATTATTCGGTCTTAATTCTTTTCTAGAAATTGGATTTTTTGAAAAATTATTTATTCGCATTTCATGGATAAAACCATCGTGTTGAATATTGGATTCGACAGGCATAGAGGAAGGAAGATAAATGCCATCATAATTTTTGTAATCATTATAATGTGCGACACCATTGATAAAGTTAAAGGCTTCTCGAATAGTAAATTCTAATTTTACAATTCTTTTAGTGGTTTTGTCAATCCACAACACATATTGGTCTTTATCAATTTGAGGAGCTGTGGTATGCCACGAAGCCAAGATTCCATCGCATAATTTTCCATTAATGGTAGCTTCTCCTGAGTAGGCCAACGCATCTGCTTTTTGTATTCTTTTTGGAAATTCAATTAAATATTGATAGGTAGGCAACCAGAATTTGATGTTATCGTTTTTTTTAAATTTAAATCCTTTGGATGGACTATTAAAATAGGTTTTCCAAGATTGCATTCCCCAAACCATTCCAGTTTGTTCGCCTGATAAAAATTGCATTCTGCCATCAAAAGAATTTGGAATAAAAGTCAAAAGAAATTGCATGGTATCTTCGGGAAAAGGATTACTCTGGGTGCCCATCGGCTCAAAAAATAAATCTTCGAATTCTACGCTGTATGTTTCTAAAGAATCCCAATTAGCAGCACCGTGGGCATCAGCCATTTGTTGTAACAATATTCTTGCTTTTTCAGGTTGAGGGTTGTTGATTGCAACTTCCAACCTTAAATCTTTGGTTCCCCAAAAAGCCAAATAACTTCCCATGATGGCAAGTAGTAAAATAAACCCACCTATTATTCTGAATATAAATCCCATTGAATTCAAATAAAATTTCTAATTGAAAATGATTTATTACTGTTGATCCCACCTTGCTCGATAACCTCTTACATCAAAATGCACAGACATACTTCCAGGATACCGTCCTATTCCACCTTGGTTTTTGATGATTTTATTTTCCAACAAATCTAACACAATTGTTTTATCTTTTTGATTTGCGAAGCCATCATTATTGATATCTCCAATTTGAATATCCAATGCTTGTCCTTTGAGGTGTCGGCTGAGTTTTGCGCCACCTACTTTTTCATTGTAAGCAGGATGCCTAAATCCATTTACAATGGTAAAACCAGTTTCGTTATATCCATTTTTATGTAAAACATTTTGTAATTCTAAAAGTTTAAATAACAACTTTCGATCAACTAACCAATAAATATTTTTACCTGTTTTAAGTGAATTTAAATTGGCATAATATGCATTATCTCTAGGAAGAAAATCTTTTATTCTAAAATCTCCAACTACAAATTTAAAAATGTCTTTTCCATTGATTATCAAGAAGTTAGAACCTTTTGCAAGTTTTTTATATTTTGATTTATTGTATTTGGTATGTGCAAGATATTCTTTTTCTAAATCTGAAAAAAGAATGGTCGGGAATGCATCAATAATTTTGTTAATGTCTTGTTGGGAAGTTACAATTTTTTGTCTAGTTGTGATGTCATATCTCCATTGATAGAAATCTTCTTTGTATCCCAGCTGTTGCCAAAATACCCAAATGCCAGCTAATGTGAATAATAAGTAGGTGAGATTTTTTGACAAAAAACAATAGTTTTACGGATTGGAAAATTTGTTTCTCGATTTTACGAGTTCGAGGTTTTACTTGAAAAATTTAGCTTTGACTTCTAAGAACTTCGGTAGAAGTCAGAGCCTGACTTTGCAAGTCAGACCCTGACTCGTTCGCATCGAGGCAAAGCCTTTTCGCGAACGATAAATTAAATTTTCTCTAAATTTTCTTTGGTTCGATCATTTTTTATTGCCCCCGTGTTCAATGTACTCATTGGTTCGAATAGCATTATTTGAACTTCTTGATCTTCTGTTCTTGGACGATGTTCAACTCCTTTTGGAACAATGATAATTTCTCCTTCTTTTATCACTTCAGTACGATCTCGAAAATCCATAAAGAGTGTTCCTTTGATAACCATAAATAATTCGTCCTCATCTTCATGATGATGCCAAATAAAGTCTCCTTTAATCTTTGCTAACTTGACATATTGACCGTTCAGTTCACCAACTA